>JACQZJ010000072.1:0-12232 GCA_016213895.1 Planctomycetota bacterium
GCGCCCCGTCGCCGCGCGCGGCCCTGACCAGCGCGCGCGAGCCCTCGTCCACCCCCTCCATCTTCTCGATCACCCCGTCGAGGGTCTCCTTGCGCGACTCCTTGCGCGCGGCGCTCGCCTGCACCGCGGCGAGCCGGCGCGCGGTCTCCGCGCCGCGCTCGATCCGGTCCGCGAGCTCCGCCCGCGCCGCGGCGATCGACTCCGCCCGCTCGCGCGCCTCGCCGCCGAGGCGCGCCAGGCTCCCCTCCACGCGCGCGGCCTCGAGGCGCACGGCCTCGAGCAGGCCGGCAAGCTCGGCCTCGCGCCGCACCAGCCGCTCGCGCGCGCCGCGCAGCCCGCGCGTCCTGGACTCGAGCGAGGCGAGTGCGTTCGACAGGCGCAGCTCCTCCTCCGCGAGGTCGACGATGTCCGCGTCGAGGCGCGCCAGAAAGGCCTCGCGCGCCGCGGCCGCGGCCCGCGCGCGCTCGAGCGCCGCGCGCCGCTCGGCGGCGAGCGCTTCCGCGCGCGCCAGCTCGGCGCGCAGCCGCGCCTCATCCTCCGCGAGGCGGCGCGCCTCCGACGCGCGCGCCGCCGCCTCCGCCTCCAGCTCCGCGGCCTGGCGGCCGCGCTCCTGCGCAGCCTGGCGCGACTCGGCCTCGCGCTGTTCGAGCGCCGCGCGCCTGGTCGCGCAGTTGTCGTGCTCGGCGCGCACCTCCACCCGGCGGTTCCTGTCGCGCGCGATCGCGTCACGGATGACCAGCGCCTCGGCGTCCGCCTCCTCCACCGCGCGCGCGGCCGGGCCGAGCGCCGCCTCGCTCGCGCCGTCGCGGCGCCGCGCCTCGTCCAACTCGTCCTGCAGGCCCGCCGCGCGCTCGGCCATGTCGGCGGCCGTGCTCAGGAAGACCATGGTCTTGAGCGCGGTGAGACGGTCGGAAAGCGCAATGTACGACCTGGCCCGGCCCGCCTGGATCTTGAGCGAGCGCACGCGCTTCTCCAGCTCGTCGATCAGGTCGGCGACGCGCAGCAGGTTCTGATCGACCCTCTCCAGCTTGCGCGCCGCCTCGCGCTTGCGCAGGCGGAAACGCTGGATGCCCGCCGCTTCCTCGAAGACGGAGCGCCGCTCGGCCGGGTTCGCGGCGAGCACCGCGTCGATGCGCCCCTGTTCCAGCACGGCGTAGGCGTTCTGCCCGAGGCCGGTGTCGACCAGGAGCTCGCGCACGTCCTTCAGCCGGCAGGGCTGGCGGTTGATCAGGTATTCGCTCTCGCCGCTGCGGAACAGCCTGCGGCTGATGGCGACCTCGCTCGTCTCGATGGCGAGGCCGCCGTTGGCGTTGTCGAAGACGAGCGTCACCTCGGCGAAGCCCATGGCCGGCCGCGAGCCGTTGCCCTTGAAGACGACGTCGCCCATGCTGTCCCCGCGCAGCGCCGTGGGACGCTGCTCGCCCAGCGCCCACTTGACCGCGTCGACCACGTTCGACTTGCCGCAGCCGTTCGGCCCCACCAGGCAGGTGACGCCCCGGTCCAGCTCGAACTCGGTGCGGTCGGCGAACGACTTGAAGCCGTGGATCTCGATCCTGCTCAGGAGCATGCCGAATCGCTCCCGAGGGTGGCGCCGGCGAAACAGCTCAGGAAGAGCGCGCGCTCGCGCGCCGACGCGTGGTACGAGGGCGGCGGCTGCGGCACCGTGTCGCGCCGCAGCTGCGCCTCGAGACGCGCGGCCTCGCGCGGCTCGGGCTCCCCGCCGCTGAAGGCCAGCGTGGGCGTGTACAGGTAGCGCACGCCGTCGTGCGGCACGCCGTGCACCTCGCGCCCGCGCGGATGCCGCTCAAGGTCGATCCTGCCGAGGCGCGCCAGCACCTCGGCCTCGGAGCCGAAGGCGCAGGCGAGCGGCAGGCGGCGCTGCTGCGCCTCCCGCGCCACGGCGTCCAGGGCGCCCCGCACCAACGCCTGGGCGAACTCCCGCGCCCGCCCGTCCTCGCAGAGACCGTGGTCGAAGACGATGCGGCAGGCGGCGTCGAGCCCGACCAGCCCGATCTCGTAGCGGCCGGCGCCAGCGACGTTCGCCCCGGGCGGCGCCAGCCGCCGCAGGCGCTCGCGCGGCGAGGACTGTCCGGGGAGCCCGGCGAGGTGCCGCGCCCGCGCCTCGCACGCCTCGGCCGCGAGCGCCACGACCTCCGCCAGCTGGGCCAGGGCCGCCGGCGTCTCGAAGCGCCGCGCGCGGAAGGCCGCCTGCGCCAGGTTCACGTCCACGCGCAGCAGGAGCGGGGAGAAGGGCTCGAGCGTCCCGCCGACCAGGGGCTGGGCGCGGAACGCGGCCAGGCCCGCCGCCTCGGCCAGGACCGCGGGCTCGAGCACGTCGAGGTCCGCGGTGGACAGCGCGGACAGGTCGAAGAGCAGCGCCGGAGGGCGCACGCCGCGCGGCGCGTCCTGCAGCACGGGCGCCTCGCGACAGAGCTCGGCGAGGAAGCCGCGGTAGAGCGCGTGCACTTCCCCGGCCGGCAGGCCGGCCGCGGCGAGCGCGTCGATGAAGAGCGGGCTCGGCGCCAGCGGGAAGCCCAGCCAGGGCCGCGGCCGCTCGGCCGGCAGCTCGCCGGGCGAGGCCAGGGCGACGAGCAGGGCGCGCGCCACGGCGCGCGCGTCCGCGCCGCGCTGCGCCAGCCGCTCCGCAGCCAGCAGCTCCGCCCCGTGAACGACCAGCGACTCGTCCGCCAGGTCCGCCGCGCGCCGCGCGAAGAGGCGCAGTCCGGCGAAGTCGCCGCTCCCCGCGGCGTCCCAGGCGCGCGCCGCCGCCGGATCGATCGCGGCCTCCAGGGCCTGGAAGCGCGTGGGCGAGCAAAGCGCTCCGACGTGCAGGCGGCCGGAGAGGTGCCCCTCGACCACCTCGGGCGGATAGATCGCCAGCAGCGAGTAGCAGGTCCAGGTGCTGCGCGCCACCGCCCGGTCCACCTCGCCGGCGCAGCCGGGCGGCGCCGTTCCCTCGGCGCCCGAGCGCGCCAGCCGGTCGAGGTCGTAGCGCGGCAGGCCGATCGTCGTCTGCCGGCGCAGCACGCGCTCGTAGCCGCGCTCGAACAGCTCGTTGTCCACGAGCTCGCGCACGAGGGCCGTGGAGATGCGCGTCAGGCCCGAGGCGAAGACGCGCCGCTCCACCTCGGCGGCGATCTCGTCGGCCATGCCCGAGGGCAGGTCCGCCTCGAGGATCAGGGCCTCGACGATCTTCCCCTTCGACCAGGCCGAGACCGTGGCGCGCGCGTGCGCGTCGACCGCGGGCAGCTGCCCGGCGGGCGCGTCCTTGTCGTCGCGCCGCACGCGCAGCGCCGCGCGGATGCGCGCGCGCCGGTCGCGCTCCAGGATGTAGGCCTTCGCCGTGCGCGCGTGGCCGGTCTCGACCAGCACCTTCTCGATGAGGTGTGCGCTCCGCCCACTGGCGGTCGATGAACAGGGTCACGACCGACGCCAGCTCCTCGGCCAGGAAGCGGTCGCCGCCCCCCACCGAGCGCGCCGCCCGGAAGATCGCGTCCGCGATCTTGCCCTGGTCGAAGGGGACCTCGCGGCCGTCCCGCTTGCGCACCTTGCGCGAGCTACTGATCACGCAGCACTTCTTCCTTCCGCTTCTCGAGCAGCGGCTTCAGCGCGTCCAGGAACTCGTTGACGTCCTTGAACTCGCGGTACACCGAGGCGAAGCGCACGTACGCCACGTTGTCGATCTCGCGCAGCGCCTGCATCACCATCTGGCCGATGAACTTGGACGAGACCTCCTTGTCGAAGGCTTCGTTGAGCTGCGCCTCGATCTTGTTCACCGTCTCCTCGAGCAGATCCATGGAAACCGGGCGCTTCTCGCAGGCCTTCCGGAGGCCGGCCAGGATCTTCTCGCGCTCGAAGGGCACGCGCGAGCCGTCCTTCTTCACCACGTGCAGCGTGGGCTCCTCGACCTTCTCGTAGGTGGTGAAACGCTTGCCGCATTCCAGGCACTCGCGGCGCCGGCGGATCACGAAGGCGTCACCCGAGGTCCGGGAGTCGATCACCCGGTCGTTGTTGGTGGCGCAAAAGGGGCAGCGCATGCCGTACACCCGGTGGAAGGGAGCGCGAGCGCCGGGGCGGCCCTGGCGCTGGAATCGACCCGCATCCATGTACCACCCCACCCCTTGTGTGTCAATTCGCGAGAGACCCCAAATGAGCCAGCACCTGCGGGCTCTTGCCCGCGCTCAGCGGGGCGATGCGCAGGCGCGGGCGGCCGCCCCGACCCTGACCAGCACAAACCACGGCCAGTAAAGAGATTGCTCTCCGCCGGCGGTGAGGAGATCCCCGAACTCGAAGCTGTACGTCGCGTAGGTCACGACCAGATCCCCGGGATCGGGACCAGCCAGCTCGGGATGCGCCTTCGCGGCGTAGACGAAAGGCCTGGGGCCGTCCGATTCCGGCGGGCGGCAGACAGCGCCCGGAGCGCTCCAGGGGCCGGTAGGGGCGGGTGCCGTGCGGAGCCCGATCGCGGTCGCGCCAAAGCCGTGGCTCGCCACATGCACGAAGCAGCCGGCGCGCGCGTCCCAGTGCAGCGAGCACTCGCTGCCCGCGTCATCGAGCACGAACGCCGGGCCGCCCGCCCCGAGTTCGGCCCCGGGGACCCGGCCGCGGCCCTCTCCCACCCACCACTCGGCCATGCCAAGGTCGCCCCGTGCCAGCGCGGCCCCGAGGGCTTTTCACGCGCCCTCGCCGCGTTTCTTGCGCGCGCCGCTGGAGCGCCTGGGCTGGCGCAACAGCCGCGCCAACTCCTGCTCCGCACATGTCTCACAGTTGTACTCGTCGCCCTTCCGCGAGAATCCCTCCACACCGAGCTTGATCACGGCCCCGCACTTCGAGCACTTGGTCGGAGCGTAGGACGGCGGATTCGGGAGCTTCTCGAAGTTGTACTCGTTGGTTCCGTACCAGACGTACATCTCGGTCTCACGAATCTCTCGGCACTTCGAGCAGTCCTTCCAGTCCCCGTCGTGGCCCTCCTGGTGATGATAGCCGCAGAGCGTGTAGTGCCGGTGATTCCGACTGCAGCTGGTGCGCGCGAACGAGAACAGCGCGTACTTGTGTTCGTCGTCGCAGATCCAGTTGCCGCAGCACTCGGTCTTCAAGAGTCCGCCGGTCTTTCCGCACAAGCCACAACGCGGCGTGGTCGGCTTCGTCTTCTTCATGCGCTCAGCCCTTCCTTCCTGCCGTCTTCTCGTGCTCGAACCCGGGACGCTGACTCATCACAACGGCTGAAGCACCGCCCCCGCGGTCCGGCGCCACGAGCATCGGCCCTAACGCTTCCCCCCGGCCGCCTGCGCCGCGGCCACGGGCGCGGACGCGGGGAAGAACTTCTGCCGGATGAACTTGTACTCGAAGATGCCGTAGAGGCTCGAGGTCAGCATGTAGAGCGACAGGCCGGCGGCGTAGCCGTAGAACATCACGCCGAACACGAGCGGCATGATGAGCATGATCTTCTGCTGCTGCTGAGCCTGGGGGTCGGCCGCTTTCGGCGCGAGGGCCATCTGCGTGACGAACGCGGCCGTGGCCAGGATGGGCAGCAGGTTGAAGTCGTGGCCGATCCCGGGAATGGCGAACATGGCGTCCGGCAGCGAGAGGTCGCCGATCCAGCCCACGAAAGCCGCCTGGCGCAGCTCGATGGCGGTGCGCAGGATCTGGAACATGCCGATGAACACCGGGAAGGTGATGAAGGTCGTGAGGCAGCCGAGCACCGGCGGCTTGGCGTTGTGCTCCTTCAGCAGCTTCATCTGCTCCTGGGCGAACTTCTGCGGCTTGTCCTTGAACTTCTCCTTGAGGGCGTCGAGCTTCGGCTTCAAGACCTGCATCTTCTGCGCGTAGCGCTGCATGCTGACCTGCTGCGTGCGCGTGATCGGGAAGATGCAGATGCGCACCAGCAGCGTGAGCAGGATGATCGCCACCCCCCAGTTGCCGGTGAAGCCGTGGAAGAAGCGCATGACGGCCAGCAGCACCTTGTTGATCCAGCGGAACGAAGTCCAGGAGCCGTAGTCCTCCTCGATAAGCTGCTGGAACGAGGTGAGCCCCTGCCTCTCCAGGAGGTCCTGGTCCTTCGGTCCCACGTAGTAGCGGAAGCCGATCAGGGTCAGCTCGCCCTCGCGGGCGACCGGCAGCGGCACGACCAGCTCCGCCTGGATCGCCTCGGGGTCCTCCTCGCCGCGCGAGCGCAGGTCGACCGCGGTCGCCGCGCCGCGCTGCTCGGGGGCGAGCAGGGCCGTGAAGTAGAGGTTGCAGCAGCCGCCCCACGCGACCGCCGAGCTGCCCTGGGCGGCGACCGACTCGGGCGAGCCCTCGAGCTTCTCGGCGTCGAAGCGCCGCACGGTCGGCTCGTCGTACTGGTTGACGAGCATGGCCACCCCCTCCGGGGCGAGGGTGAACCAGCCGCGCTCCAGGTCGCGGATGCCCCCGGCGACGCGCAGCAGGAACTCCTTGATGACGCCGCCCAGCTGCAGGTCGAGCGCGCGCACGCCGACGCGCACGTGCAGGAAATGCTCGGCCGGCAGGCACTCGAACTCCTTGACGAACTCGAGGCCGTCGCGCGAGCGATAGGCGAAGCGCAGCAGGCGCCGCCCGTCCGCCCCGGTCTCGTCCTGCTCCACTGCCCAGTGGACGCGCTCGAGGTGGTAGCGCGCCGCGCTCTGCGCGGTCAGCTCCCTGAGCGTGAGCGCGTTGCCGAAGGACGCCGCCGCGGGCGGAAAGAGCGCGACCCAGTGCGCCGTGTCGTCCAGGCGCGCGCCGCGCGCCGCGCTGTCGACGTAGTACTTCTTCAGGTAGACCTGGGAGACCGCGGCCCCGAGGTTGGTGAACTCGACCAGGAGGTCGTCGCTCTCGAAGGGCGCGACCGCGACCTCGCCCGCCTCGGTCTGCGGAAACGAGCCTTCGAGCGGCTGCGGCGCCCCGACAGCGCTGGCGGCGGCCGGATCGTCGGCCGGGCCGGCGCCGTCCGTCTGGACCGCGGCCGGCCGGCCTTCCGGGCCGGCCTCCTCGCGCCCGGCGCGCGGCGGGAAGAACTTCCAATAGAGCAGGGTGAACAGGAAGGCGGCAATGAGGGTGACGAAAACTCGGCGCTCCAACGGCGGACCTACCTCCCTACCTTCAGTCGCTCGGCCAGGTACCTGGGCAGGCCGTTCGCGCGCAGGATCTTCTGCGCGGTCGCCTCGACGTCGTACTCCACGCGGTGGAAGAACGCGGTCTCGCCGTCCCAGGTCACGTAAGACGCCCGGCAGTCGCCGTCGCGCGGCTGTCCCACCGAACCGACGTTGATCAGCACCTTGTCCCCCTCGGCCACGCGCACGCCGTCCGCGCACTCGGACGGCGGGCGAAACCCGCCGGAGCGCGCGTACACGCCCGGGACGTGGCTGTGTCCCACGAAGCACGCCTTGCGGTCGATGAGCTCGAAGATCGCGCCCATCATCTTCGCGTCCTGCGCGTCCCGCGGCAGGATGTACTCGCGGATCGGGTCGCGCGGCGAGCCGTGCACCAGGAGCGCCGAGTCGAGGCGGTGCTCGACCAGCATGCGGTCGATGATCGCCCACAGGGCGTAGCGCTCCTCCTTGGGGACCGCGCTGTCGTTGAGCTGGTTCCTGGTCCAGTCGAGCGCGGTCTTCGCCTTCTCGTTGAAGTCGTCCGCCACGTGCAGCACCGCTTCCTCGTGGTTGCCGCGCAGGCAGGCCTCCCACCCGTCGACGAGCTTCAAGGCGGCGCGCGGCTCCGGCCCGTAGCCGATCACGTCGCCCAGGCAGATGACGCGCTCGACGCCGCGCCGCTCGATGTCGGCGAGCACCGCCCGGATGGCCTCCATGTTGGAGTGGAGATCGGAGATCAAGGCAATCATGCGACCCTCAGCCGAGGCGCCCGGCTCGCGACCGACGCGGCCGAGCGCGGCGCCGCGCGGGACCTCCGGCCGCGCTCCGCGCCGGGAGGCGCCGCCGCACTGCGCTGGACCGAACCTGGCCGCGCAGACACAAAAGGTCCCTTCTAACCTCCGTGGCCAGGGCCGTCAACGATCACCCGTTCCCGCCGGCAGGCAGCCGCGCTCGCGCAGCGAGACGTAGCCCGGGTCGCCGAGGATCACGTGGTCGAGCAAACCGATGCCCACCAGCCGCCCCACCTCGGCCAGCCGCGCCGTGACCTCCAGGTCCTCCCTGCTGGGCGTAGGATCGCCGCTCGGGTGGTTGTGGGCCACGACGATCGCTCCAGCCGACTCGCGGATCGCCGGGCCGAACACCTCCCTGGGATGCACGATCGAGGAGGTCAGGGACCCTTCCGAGACGCGTTCCTCGCGCAGCAGGCGGTTCTTGCCGTCGAGCAGCAGGGCGACGAACACCTCCTTGCGCAGATCGCGCAGGCGCGGCGCGAGCAGGCGTTGGACGTCGCTTCCGCTCTGGATGGCGCTGCCGCGCGGCGGCGCCTCGGTGGCCAGCCGGCGCGCCAGCTCGAAGGCGGCCGCGAGCCGCGCGGCGCGCGCCGGGCCGATGCCCGACACGGTCTTGAGCTCCGGCCACTCGAGCCGCGCGAGCCCGCGCAGGCCTCCGGCGCGCAGGAGCAGGAGGCGAGCCAGCTCGGCCGCCGGCCGCCCGGCCGTTCCCGATCCCACGAGAAGCGCGATCAGCTCTTGGGAAGAGAGCGCCGCCTGCCCGTGATGCACCAGCCGCTCGCGCGGCCCGCGCTCCGGCGGCCAGGATTCGTTCATGCGCGCCTCGCCCATGCGCTGCCTCCGTCGCGAGAAAGACGGCCCGGCAGGCGGGCGGGTTACGGAAAAGCGCGGCTAGCCGCGCACCAGGATCGCGTCGCACAGGACCGCGCGATCCGCCACGTCCCCCTCGTCGCCGAAGTCGACCTCGACGGTCAGCTCGCGCGCCCCGCGCAGGTCGATCTCGGGCAGGCGCCGCGCCTTCTCGCCGCCGCGCACCATGCCGCTGTCGAAGCGCGCCTCGCCGTCCACGAGCACGCGGAACACGACCGAGCCGCGCGCCCCGAGGCCGAGCACCTCGTCCGAGATCCCGGCCACGGCCCGCAGGCCGGAGAACCGCTCGGCCAGGCTCCAGCTCAGCCGCGCGCGCGCGTGCAGGCCGATCCCGCGCTCAATCCGAGCAGGTCGCCCACGAGCAGGCCGCCTGCGGCGAGGTCCAGCTCCACGCGCGCGGCGAGGGGTTCGCGCTCCGCGGCGAGCGGCGCGATGGCGACGCCCAGGACGCGCGCGGCCTCGAGGGATACCGGGCCGATGTCGGAGTCGATCGCGATCCCGTCGGCGCCGACCCGGGTCACGGTGCCGCGCAGCACGTCCCCTTCGACCGGACCGCGCCGGTAGACGATGTCCCGCTCCTCCAAGGTGACGAGCAGCGCCGGGTCGACGCGCGTCTCGGGCGGCCCGAACGCCGCGGCGCTCACCGCGTCGATGCCGATACTGAGGCGGCCCAGCCCCGGCGCCTTCAGCACGAGCTGGTCCTCGGCTCCGGCAAGCAGCGTTCCCGCGATCTCGGAGCCGTCGGCGAGGCGCAGCAGGACGTCCTCCGGCACGCGCTCCGGGTCCGGGCAGCCCCGCACCTCGGCGGCGATCACCAGGTCGAGCGGCACGCGCTCGAGCGATCCATCCGCTCTGCCGGCGACGAGTTCGTTCCCGTCCAGGCGCAGCGTGGCCGCCGGGATCTCGCCGCCCGCCACGGTACGGAGCACGACCTCGGCCGCGCGCGCCGGCGAGACCAGCAGGAACAGGGAGAGAACCGCGATCGAGATGCGCATGGACGCCTCCGGCCGTACTCCCCTCGGGAGCGCGTGGTTCATCTTATCCTAGCGCCTTACCAACGAGGCCTGGCGCAGAGGGCGCGTCTCCTCCGACGCGCTGGGCTCGGGAAGGCGACATTCTGTCCCATGTCAGCGCTGCGCTCCTGGCGAGTTGGCGCCAGAATGACGCATGCAGAAGGCCGTCTTTGCGCTCAAACCATTTTAGGGACGCGTCTTGCGTCTCTTGGGCGCAAGACGCCCGCCGGCACCGTGTTTGATGTCCTTCCAGCTTCGAGAAGCCCGGCGGGCTGGCGCCAGGCCAGCTGAAACGCCGCCGTCTGACCCCGTGTTGAACGATTCAGAGCCAGCGCTCGCGGGCGTGCCCCGGGCGAGGTTCCGGTGAAAAAAAGATCGGGAGGATCTGAGACATGGCGAAGCAACTCGCCTTCGAGCAGGAAGCGCGCGAACGGCTGCGCGAAGGAGTCGTCAAGATCGCGCGCGCGGTCAAGAGCACCCTCGGGCCGCTCGGCAGGAACGCGGTTCTCGACAAGGGCTGGGGGGCGCCCACCATCACCAAGGACGGGGTGACGGTCGCCGAGGAGATCGAGCTCAAGGACCCGTGCGAGAACATGGCCGCCCAGTTGATCAAGGAGGCGGCGTCCAAGACCTCGGAAGAGGCGGGCGACGGCACCACGACCGCCACCGTTCTGGCCGAGTCGATCTTCCTCGAGGGGCTGCGCTTCGTCACCTCCGGCGCCAACAGCGCCGCCCTGGTGCGCGGCATCCGCAAGGGCGTGGACGCGGTGTCCGAGCGGCTGCGCAAGATGGCGAAGAAGACCGACGACTCGCGCGACATCCGCCAGGTCGCCGCCATCTCGGCAAACAACGACCTCACGGTCGGCAAGATGCTCTCCGACGCCATGGACAAGGTCGGCCGCGAGGGCGTCATCACCGTCGACGACGGCAAGGGCCTCGAGACCGAGGTGACCGTGGTCGAGGGCATGCAGTTCGACCGCGGCTTCCTCTCCCCGCACTTCGTCACCGACCCCGAGAAGATGGAGGTCGTGCTCACCGACGCGCGCGTGCTCATCTTCGAGGAGAAGATCTCCTCGGCGAAGAAGCTCGTCCCGATCCTCGAGCAGGTCTCGAAGAAGGGCTGGCCGCTGCTGGTCGTGGCGGAGGACGTCGAGGGCGAGGCGCTGGCCACCCTGGTCGTCAACAAGCTGCGCGGCATCGTCAAGGCCGCCGCGGTCAAGGCGCCCGGCTACGGCGACCGCCGCAAGGCCATGATGGAGGACATCGCGATCCTCACCGGCGCCAAGGCCGTCTTCAAGGACCTCGGCAAGGACCTCGACCAGGTCGCGCTCGCGGACCTGGGCCGCGCCAAGAAGATCACGATCACCACCGAGGACACGACGATCGTCGAGGGCGCCGGCAGCTCGGCGCAGGTCAAGGCGCGCAGCGAGCAGATCCGCCGCGAGATCGAGAACTCCACCTCCGACTACGACCGCGAGAAGCTGCAGGAGAGGCTCGCCAAGCTGGCGGGCGGAGTGGCGGTGATCAAGGTCGGCGGCTCGACCGAGGTGGAGGTGAAGGAGCGCAAGTCGCGCATCGAGGACGCCCTGCACGCCACGCGCGCGGCCATCGCGGAAGGCATCGTCCCGGGCGGCGGCGTCGCCCTGGTGCGCGCGCGCGACGCCCTGGACAAGGTCGAGACCAACGGCGACGAGCGCTTCGGCATCGACATCCTGCGCCGCGCCCTGGTGCAGCCCTTGCGCACCATCGCCGCCAACGCCGGCGCGGACGCGCCGCTCGTCCTCAAGAAGGTGAGCGACAGCGACCAGGCGAACTACGGCTACGACGCCCTGGCCGGCGACTTCTGCGACCTGATGGAGCGCGGCGTGATCGACGCGACCAAGGTCGTGCGCTCAGCCCTGCAGAACGCCGCTTCGGTGGCGACGCTGCTGCTCACCACGGATGCCCTGGTCACGGACATCCCGAAGGAGCTCGAGCACTCCCACGGCCCCGGCGGCATGGGCGGCATGGGCGGCGGCATGGACGGCATGGGCGGCGGCATGGACGACATGGATTACTAGACGGCATGCGCCGGGCCGCGCCCGGCGCACGACGATGAACGGAACGAAACGGCAGGAAGCAGGAGATACAGCAATGTTGAAGATCCGACCGATCGACGACCGCGTCGTCATCGAAGTCCTCGAAGCCGAGGAGAAGACCGCCGGCGGCATCGTGCTGCCCGACTCCGCCAAGGAGAAGCCGCAGCGCGGCCGCGTGGTCGCGGTGGGCGAGGGGCGCCTGGGAGACGACGGCAAGCGCGCGCCCATGACCTTGAAGAAGGGCGACGTCGTCATGTTCGGCAAGTACGCCGGCTCCGACGTCGAGATCGACCGCAAGGAGCTGAAGATCATGCGCGAGAGCGAGATTATCGTGCGGATCCAGAGTTGAGGAGGCGCAAGTCATGGCGAAGCAGCTCATCTTTGAAGAC
>JACQZJ010000072.1:12245-21016 GCA_016213895.1 Planctomycetota bacterium
CTGGCCGAGGCGATGGAAAGCGTCGGCAACGACGGGGTCATCACCGTCGAGGAGGGAAAGACCGCCGACACCACCTACGAGGTCGTCGAAGGCATGCAGTTCGACAAGGGCTACCTCTCGCCCTACTTCATCAACCGGGCGGCCGCAACGTCATCCTCAACAAGTCGTTCGGCAAGCCCTTGATCACCAGGGACGGCGTGACGGTCTCGAAGGAGATCGAGCTGCCCGATCCCTTCGAGAACATGGGCGCGAAGCTGGTCAACGAGGTGGCGTCCAAGACCTCCGACAAGGCGGGCGACGGCACCACCACCGCGACGGTGCTGGCGGATGCCATCTTCCGCGAGGGCCTCAAGGCGCTGACCTCCGGCGTCAATCCCGTGGCCCTGAAGCGCGGCATCGACGCCGCGGTGGCGTGCGTGGTGGAGGAGTTGAAGAAGCTCTCGCGGCCGGTGAAGGGCCAGACCGAGGTCGCCCAGGTGGGCACGATCTCCGCCAATCAGGACCAGGAGATCGGCCAGCTGCTCGCGGCCGCGGTCTCCAAGGTCGGCAAGGACGGCGTCATCACGGTCGAGGAGTCCAAGACCTCCGAGACGACGATGGAGCTGGTCGAGGGCCTGGAGTTCGACAAGGGCTACCTCTCGCCCTACTTCGTGACCAAGGTCCAGACCATGGAGGCCGAGCTCGAGGACGCCTGCATCCTGATCCACGAGAAGAAGCTCTCCAACCTGCGCGCCCTGCTGCCCCTGCTCGAGAAGGTCGCCGGCGCGGGACGGCCGCTGCTCATCATCGCCGAGGACGTGGAAAGCGAGGCGCTGGCCGCGCTCGTCGTCAACAAGCTGCGCGGCGTGCTGAACTGCTGCGCGGTGAAGGCGCCCGGCTTCGGCGACCGCCGCAAGGCGATGCTGCAGGACATCGCGACCCTGACCGGCGGCACGGCCGTCACCGAGGAGCTGGGCATCCAGCTCGAGAACGTCGCGCTCGACCAGCTCGGCCGCGCCCAGACGATCCGCGTCAACAAGGACGCGACCACGATCATCCGCGGCGCCGGCAAGAAGGCGGACATCGAGGGCCGCATCGCGCAGATTCGCGCGCAGATCGACAAGAGCACCTCCGACTACGACCGCGAGAAGCTGCAGGAACGCCTGGCGAAGCTGACCGGCGGGGTGGCCGTGCTCAAGGTCGGGGCCGAGACCGAGACCGCCCTCAAGGAGAAGAAGGCGCGCGTCGAGGACGCGCTGCACGCCACGCGCGCGGCGGTCGAGGAGGGCGTGGTGCCGGGCGGCGGCGTGGCGCTCCTGCGCGCTCTTCCCGCGCTCGAGGCGCTCCGCCTCAAGGGCGACGAGAAGGCCGGCAAGGGCGTGGTGCTGAAGGCCCTGGAGGCGCCGCTCTTCTGGATCGCGACCAACGCCGGCGAGGACGGCGCGGTCATCGTGTCCGAGGTCAAGACGATGGAGACATCGTGGGGCTTCAACGCCCTGACCAGGACCAAGGGCGACCTGGTGAAGCAGGGCGTCATCGACCCGACCAAGGTGGTGCGCATGGCGCTGCAGAACGCCGCCTCCATCAGCGGGCTCCTGCTCACCACGCAGACGCTGGTGACCGACCTCAAGGAGAAGAAGGACCCGGTCGCCGGCGGCACGGCCTGATGCCTCTGTCCTGAGCGGGCGCGGGGCGGATCCGCGGCAGGCGCGACGCGCGGCTGCCGCGGATCGTCCTTCACCCGGGAGCACCGGCCGCGGCCGGGTGTGAATGGCGAAGCGCGACTACTACGAAGTCCTCGAGGTCGACCGGGACGCCAGCCCCGAGGTCATCAAGCGTGCGTACCGCAAGCTCGCTTTCAAGCACCATCCCGACCGCAACCAGGGCAGCGCCGAGGCGGAGGACAGGTTCAAGGAAGCGGCCGAGGCGTACGAGGTGCTCTCGGACGAGCAGAAGCGCCGCGTCTACGACCAGTTCGGCCACGCCGGCCTGGAGGGCGCCGGCGCCGGTCCGCGCGGCTTCTCGGGCGTCGAGGACATCTTCGCCGCCTTCGGCGACGTGTTCGCCGGCGGGCGCGGCTCGCCTTTCGACGAGTTCTTCGGCTTCGGCCGCGGGCGCGGCGGCCGCCCGCGCGCGGAGCGCGGCGCGTCGCTCAAGTGCCAGATCGACCTCACGCTCGACGAGGTCGCGAGCGGCGTGGAGAAGACCATCGAGCTGCGCCGCAACGAGACCTGCGAGTCGTGCGCGGGCAGCGGCGCGCAGGCCGGCACGAACGCGGCGTCCTGCCCGGACTGCGGCGGCATGGGGCAGGTGCAGATCTCGCACGGCTTTTTCGCCCTGCGCCAGACCTGCCCGCGCTGCCGCGGAGCGGGCGTGGTGATCGAGCACCCTTGCGCCGAGTGCCGCGGCGCCGGCCGCGCGCCGAAGCGGCGCGAGATCACGGTGCGCATCCCGGCCGGCGTCCAGGACGGCGCGCAGCTGCGCGTCACCGGCGAGGGGGAACCGGGCCGCTACCACGGCCCGCGCGGCGACCTCTACTGCTTCGTCAAGGTCACCGAACACCCCATCTTCCAGCGCGACGGCGACGACCTCGTCTGCGAGATGCCGATCTCCTTCTCGCAGGCGGTGCTCGGCGCGCAGCTGGACGCACCCACCCTGCGCGGCAAGACCACGCTCGCGATCCCGCGCGGCACGCAGACCGGCAAGGTCTTCCTCCTGCACGGCATGGGCCTGCCCAACGTCTACGGCCACGGCACGGGCGACCTCAAGGTCAAGGTGGTCATCGAGACGCCGCGCCGGCTCACGCCGCGGCAGGAGGAGCTGATCAGGGAGTTCGCCAAGACCGAGGAACAGCAGGTCAGCCCGCGGCGCAGGTCGTTCCTCGAGAAGGTGAAGGAGCTGTTCGAGTGAAGCGAGGCAGCCGATGAAGCCGGAGCGCGAACCAGAGCCGGAGCCGGCGCGCCAGCCGGACCAGCCGCCTGCCGGCGAGCCCGAGCGCGGCGCCGAGCCCGCGGCCGGCGCCGCCGGGGAAGCCGCCCAGGCCCGGCAAGCCCTGGAGCGCGAGCGCGACGAGCTGCGCGACCTCTATCAGCGCGCGCTCGCCGAGTCCGAGAACATGCGCAAGCGCCCGCAGCGCGAGATGAACGACGCGCGCCAGTTCGGCGTCGCGGACTTCGCCCGCTAGGTGATCAGCGTGCTCGACGACCTGCAGCGCGCCTTGTCCCTTGCCGCCGCGGGCCGCGGCGACGACGCCCTCGCGCCCGGCGTGCGCCTGGTCGAGGAGCGGCTGCTCTGCGCGCTCGCGGACCAAGGGGTGACGCCGGTCGAGGCGCTCGGGCGGCCCTTCGATCCGCGCTGGCACGAGGCAATCCTCGAGGACGAGCGGAACGACGTCGAGCCGGGCACGATCACCGAGGAGCTGACCAGGGGCTATCGAATCGCGGACCGCCTGCTGCGCGCGGCGGTCGTGCGCGTGGCCAGGGCGCCCGCCTCGGCGCAGTCGGGCGGCCTCCCGGCCGATCCCGAACGGCGGGAAGACGCCGATCCCGAGCGGCCGGGAGACGCCGAGACGCTATCCGGAGATTGACATGCCGACCTACGACTACGAGTGCCAGGCCTGCTCCCACCACTTCGAGACCTTCCAGAGCATCACCGCCGGCATTCTGCGCAAGTGCCCGGCCTGCGGCAGACTCAGGCTGCGCCGCCTGATCGGCAGCGGCGGGGGCGTCATCTTCCGCGGCAGCGGCTTCTACCAGACCGACTACCGTTCGTCCTCCTACAAGGACCAAGCGCGCAAGGAGTCGGGCACGGGCGCGACGGAGACCTCGAAGAAGAGCTCGGCCGGCGCCGCGGCCAAGCCAGAGAAGACGGACTCGTCCGCGGGCAGCTGACGCAGGCGCGGCGCGCCGGCCGGCGCGGAATGCTATACCTCAGTCCATGGACGTCCCTCCCGAGTCGAAGATCAGCCGGGAGCTCGACAACCAGGTCAACCTGGCGGCCGACCTCGCGACGCGCGCGCCCGTCTGGAAAAGCCGGCCCACGCGGCTCGAGCTGTCCTTCAACAACCTGTGCAACCTGCGCTGCGTCATGTGCGCCAAGTCGGACGGCGAGCCGAACTGGCTGCTCGACCAAGCGGCCGCGCGCGGCTTCCTCGAGGAAGTGCTGCCCACCGTCCTCCACTGGACGCCGTCCGCCAACTCCGAGCCGCTCCTCAACGACCTCGACGCCATAGCCGAGCTGGCGCGGCGGCACACCGTCTGGCTGCACCTCATCAGCAACGGCACGCTCCTCACCCGGGAGCGCTACGAGAAGGTGCGCGAACGCCTGCATCTGCTGTGGATCTCGCTCGACGCCGCGACGCCGGCCACGTTCGAGCACATCCGCCGCCCCGCCAGGTGGGACGAGGTCATGCAGAACCTCCGTGCCGTGCTGCCGCTCGCGCTCGAGGACGGCGTGGACGTCACCCTCAACTTCGTGCTCATGTCCGTGAACTGGATGGAGGCGGCCGACTTCGTGCGCCTCGTCGCCGACCTCGGAGTCAAGGCGTGCAACATCCAGGAGCTGCTCCCCAACTCGAGCAGCTTCGAGGAGCTGAGGTGGGAAGGGAAGGTCGAGCCCGCGCGCGTGGCCGCGGTCCTCGAGCAGGCGAAGGAGGCCGCCGCCCTGCGCAAGGTGGACCTCAAGCTCGAGCTGCGCCCGCCCTTCCAGGGCTTCTTCGGCCACAACGCCGTGGCCGAGACCTACAAGGCTCCGCTCGCCGAGCTGCGCATGCGCCACGCCGAGGCCATCTCGCGCGCCTTCCCTCTGTTCTGCCCCATGGCGACCACCTACCTCAAGGTCACGCCTGACGGGGGCGTCTTTCCCTGCTGCCGCGGCCCCGAGGAACTCCGCATGGGCGACGCCCGGAGCGAGCGCTTCGCCGAGATCTGGAATGGAGAGAAGTTCCAGGAGTTCCGCCGGCGCATGTTCGCCGCGGACTACCCGGCGGTGTGCCGGGACTGCTATATCCTGGTCGGCAACCAGAACTTCCAGCGGGCCACGCGGTCGCGGGCGTGACCTGACCCTCTCCTCCCGCGCCGGGCCGCGGAACGCGCCGTCCTTTCGGGATGCGAATGGCTGTTTGACCGCGAGCGGAACACGGTCGAGAATGGGGGAACGCAGGCGTGGGTGCCGGCCCGCGCGCGACTCGACCCCCCCCGCCGGGAGAGCCGGATCATGCCTTCCGAGCCCCGATCTGGCGGCGCCCGCGCGGAGGACGCGGCCCAGCCCACGCTCGAGAGCGTGCTCGAGGAGTACCTCGGCCAGCTCGCGGACGGGGAGACGCCCGATCAGGAAAGCTACCTCGCCCGCCACCCGCACCTCGCCGAGGCGCTGCGGGGCGTGTTCAAGACCCTCGACTTCGTCGAGGCCACGGCGCGCTCGCTCGACTCGGGCCGGCTCGACCGCGGGCAGCAGCTCGGTGAGTTCCAGATCGTGCGCGAGATCGCGCGCGGCGGCATGGGCGTGGTCTACGAGGCGGTGCAGACATCGCTCGGCCGGCGCGTGGCCCTGAAGGTCCTGCCCGCCGGGCGCCTGCTCTCCGGCAACGCGCTCGAGAGCTTCTCGCGCGAGGCCGCCACCGCCGGCCGCCTGCACCACACCGGCATCGTGCCGGTGTACGCCGTGGGCGAGGAACAGGGCGTGCACTTCTACGCCATGCAGCTCATCGAGGGCTGGTCCCTGGCGGAGCACGTCAAGACGATCGCCAAGGAACGAAAGAGGCCGGACCGCGAGCACGCGCGACGCGTGGCGCACTGGGGCAGGCAGGTGGCCGAGGCGCTCGCCTACGCGCACGGCAAGGGCGTCATCCACCGCGACGTCAAGCCCTCGAACCTGCTGGTCGACGGCCAGGAGAACGTCTGGGTGACCGACTTCGGCCTCGCCCGCGCCGACACCCAGGCCACGATCACCATGTCCGGGGACATGGTCGGCACCGCGCGCTACATGGCGCCGGAGCAGACCGGCGGCCGCGGCAGCCGCGCGGACGAGCAGAGCGACATCTATTCGCTCGGCGCGACGCTCTACGAGCTGCTCGCGCTCGCGCCCGCCTTCGACGGCGACTCGCGCGAGGAGGTGCTGAACCTCATCGCCACCTCCTCCCCGAGGCCGCTGCGCACGCTCAGTCCCTCGGTCCCGCGCGACCTCGAGACCATCGTCGGCAAGTGCATGCGGCGCGACCCGGCCGAGCGCTATGCCAGCGCCGCAGTCCTGGCTGAGGACCTGCGCCGCTTCCTGGCCGGCGAGCCGATCCGCGCGCGGCGGCCCTCGCTCCTGCGCCTGGCCTGGCGCTTCGTGCGCCGCCACCGGGTCTCGAGCGTGCTCGCGGCGTTCATCGCGGTGCTGGCCGCCCTCACCGTACTCCTGGTCGTGAACGGAAGGCGCGAGCACGGGCGCGCGCTGCTGCAGCAGGCCTACGCCGAGATCGTGTTCGAGGGCGACTTCGGACGCGCCACGGAGCTCCTCGACCAGGCCGAGACGCTCCTCGCCGCCACGCCCGAGCTGCCCCTCTACCGCGCGCTCATTCCCGTGCTCAACCGCCAGTCGCGCGCGGCCATCGCGCCCTTGAACCAGGCGCTGGCGCGATCACCCGACCACGCCGAGACCAGGCTGGCGCTCGCCTTCGCGCAGGTGCTTTCCGGCGACCACTTCAACGGCAAGCGCCTCCTGGCCCAGATTCCCGAGCAGGACATCACCACGGCCCTCGGCTGGTACCTGCACGGTCTGGTCATCAGCATGACCCAGCACAGCAGCGCCCTCGACTCGTTCGACCGCGCCGTGAGCCTGAGCCCCGGCTTCGTGCCGGCCATCGCCGAGCGCGCCTTCTTCCGCGGGCTGCGCCTGCAGACCGAGGGCGCGCGCGAGGAGCTGGACCTGATGCTCAACGACCTCGACGCCGTGGTCGTGTTTCGGCCGGATTCCTCGCGCTCCTACACCTGGCGGGCGCGCGGCTGGCTCTCCGCCGCGGCCTACGCCGCCACGCAGGACGACCTCCGCGGCCACCACCAGGAGTGGCTCGAGAACTGCCGCGCCGACCTGGAGCGCGCCGTGGCCCTGCGGCGCGCATCCGACGTGCTCGCCTTCCACTGGTTCGGCGAGTACCACCGCTTCACCGGCGACTTCGCCGCCGCCAGGGACGCGTTCGTACTCGCCATTGCCGCCGATGCCGCGGTGAGCGGCAGGCCCGACCCGTCGCTCGCGCACAAGCACTCGATGGCGCTCTACGCGCTCGGCGACCCCGCGGCCGCCCTGGCGGAGATCGAACCGCTGCGCGCCGAGGAGCCGACCTTCTACCCGCTGCTGCTCGAACGCGCCCTGCTCCTCGCCGAGCTCGGCCGCCTGGACGAGGCGCGCGCCGCCTGCCAGGAGGCAATCGTGGCCCAGAGCAGGAACACGACGGCGCTGTTCCTGTCCTGCTCAGTGATGGAGCTTCTGCGCGGCACGGAGGCCGCGCAGGAGGCGCTGCGCGGGCTGGCGCACGACGATCCCGGCGACGTGGTCTCGGAACACGCGGACCGCGGGGCGGCCGCGCCGGCTCTGGACTTCCTGCTCGGCCGCACGGACGCCGCCGCCATGCTCGAACACGCACGGAGCCTCCCGGGCATGCGCTGTGAGTTCGCCTTCCTCGCCGCCATGAGGAGCATCGCTCGCGGGGAACGCGCGGCCGGCCTCTCGCTGCTCAGGGACTGCGTCGCGTCCGGGATCTTCCGCTTCGCCGAGCATCGCTTTGCCCAGGCCATTCTGGCCAGAGTGGCGGCGGATGAACGCTGGCCGGCCTGGCTCTGAGCCGGCCGCCCGCGGCGCGAAGCGCCTTCCTCATGGACTTGAGCGCGCGCCATCCCTTGAATATGGCCTTCCCAACGAGGAGCCTGCAATGCATCGAGAATCCGCCTGCGGCACGCGCCGCACGTTCTTGAAGACATCGGCCGCGGCGGCCACGCTCATCGCCACCGGCGGCCTGGCGCGCGCGCAGGGCACCGACCGCATCCGGGTCGGCCTCATCGGCTGCGGCAGCCGCGGAACGGGCGCAGCCGCGAACTGCGCCGAGGCCGCGGAGGGGATCGAGATCCACGCGCTGGGAGACGTGTTCGCCGACCGGGTGGAGGCCGCGCGCAAGAACCTGGAGTTCCTGGGTGCGGCCCTGCAGGTGCCGGACGAGCGCTGCTTCACCGGCTTCGACGCCTTCCAGAAGGTGCTCGCCTGCGACGTCAATCTCGTGATCCTCACCACGCCGCCCCACTTCCGGCCAGAGCACCTCCGGGCGGCGATCGAGGCGGGGAAGCACGTCTTCATGGAGAAGCCGGTGGCCGTCGATCCGGCCGGCGTGCGCTCGGTGATCGCCTCGGCCGAGATCGCCCGTGAGAAGGGCCTGGCCATCGTGGCCGGCACGCAGCGCCGCCACGAGGCCTCCTACCTGGAGACCATGCAGCGCATCCACGACGGCGCGATCGGCGAGATCGTGGGCGGCGACTGCCACTGGAACCAGGGGGGACTATGGGTGGTGCAGCGCAAGCCGGAGTGGTCCGACATGGAGTGGCAGCTGCGCAACTGGCTCTACTTCACCTGGCTGTCGGGCGACCACATCGTGGAACAGCACGTCCACAACATCGACGTCATGAACTGGGCGCTGCGTGCCACGCCGCTGCGCGCCGTGGGCATGGGCGGCCGCCAGGTGCGCACCGGGCCGGAGTACGGCCACATCTTCGACCACTTCTCGATCGAGCTCGAGTACCCGGGCGGCGTCTGGATCACCTCCA
>JACQZJ010000072.1:21063-56906 GCA_016213895.1 Planctomycetota bacterium
GGCAACGTCTCCGAGAACGTGGTGGGCACGCGCGGCCGCGCCGATCCGTCCGGCTCGATCTCCGTCTTCGGCGAGAGCTGGTGGCGCTACGAGGGGCAGTCTCCCAACCCGTACGTCCAGGAGCACGTCGACCTGATCGCTTCGATTCGCGCCGGCACGCCCTTGAACGAGGGCAAGACCATCGCCGACAGCACGCTCACCGCCATCATGGGCCGCATGTCGGCCTACACCGGCAAGGAAGTCACCTGGGAACAGGCGCTCGAGTCCAAGCTCGACCTCACGCCGCCGCACTACGAGCTGAAGGAGCTGCCCGTCGCCGAGGTGGCGATGCCGGGGCGCACCGAGCTGATCTGAGCCTCTCCGCGCCCGTCCGCGGGCGCTCGGAAGATCCCGCTGGCCGGGACCTCGCGCATGATCGCCGGCGGGCGCAGTCCTCGAGGAGCTTCCGGCCGAGGCCAAGCGTCCCGCGCGGCATCCGTGCGGCGGCGCCACCGTGCCGTCGCGGCCGTTGCCGGAGGAGCCGTCCACGAGCGTGCCGGTCGCCTCGCGGCTGGCCTCGCGCGCTTCCAGGGGGGCGTCGCGGGTGGCGGCGAAAGCCTCCGCATGCTGATGCTCCTCGCCGGTGAAGAAGTACGCCGCCGCCGCGACCGGCGCGCACCCTGACACAAGCGGCGCGCACAGCGCTGAACGCGCCGGCCGTTCCGGGGCACGCAGGGTCCGTCGCACCGAAGAGCGGGTTCACCTTGACGCAGAGAGAGAGAGAGAGTACATTCCTGTCTCGCGGGAACCAGAATCGGAGAAACCCATGGAGATTCGAGAGGTCTTCTGACCCTGGTCGTCCTCACGACGCTGGCGCTCTTCGCTCGGGCTGACGACGGCGACATTGAGTGTCCGCTGGGCGCGGACCTGCTCGAGACGAACGGGACCATCCACCTCGCCGTACCACAGGACTTCTTCGCCCCAGGATCAGCCGCGTATACTGGCGACGTCCCGGCAACTGGCGACCTGGTCAACACCGCCGGTCCTTACGAGCTTGGGACGACGAGCCTGATCGTGCAGCGCAACACCCTGGTCTCGCTCCCTCTGCCGCAGGGCCAGCCCGCGCACGTCGTGACGACCGTGTCCGACTTCGCCTTGTCCGGGACGCAGCGGATCACGGTGCTCGTCAACGGCGTCCCTCAGGAGTGGGCTGTGTCCGCCACGCTCTCGTCTCGAACGACGGCCTACGGCTCGTACGACCTGACCAGGACGAGCCTCTCGTCCGGCACCTTCACCGCGAACATCGAGCTGCCTGTTACCCTGATCTTTCGCCGAGGCGGCCAGGCGAAGACCCTGGACCTGGGCGTCGTGCCGCTCCTCACGTCCAGCGGCACGTGGACGACCATCGCCACGTCGCCTACCGCGGCGCTCGCCGCGTCCAAGCTGCAGCTCGGGGTTGCACTCACGGGCACGCTCACCTCGACGGCGCTCGACCTGTCCATCTCCCCGGCACATGTGGATCCGAATCGGCCGGGGCCCACGTACGTCGATCCGACGGCGGCCGTCGATCCCGGGGTGGGGAGCCTCGGACGCTACTGCTCGATCGGCGCCGGAGCGAGCATCGCCGCAGGCGCCGTGATCGGACCGCACGCGGTGATCGGCCCGAGCGCGCACATCGGCGTCGACGCGGTCATCGGCGATCGCGCGTCCATCGGCACGCGCGTCGTCGTGGGCGACGGATCGGCCCTGAGCTCCTTCGTGGTCGTCGCCTCCGGCTGTACCATCGGAGCCGCTGCCGTTCTTGGCACCGGCGCGAACCTCGGAACAGCCACCCAGGTCGGTGACGGCGCCTCGATCCTGGGTGACTCGGTGCTCGAGGGCGGCTGCACGCTCGGCAACAACGCGCGCCTCGGCCGGCAGGTGCGCGCCCGGGCGGGCGCGACCGTCGGTGCGGGCGTGGAGATCGCCTCGGGCGCGACCGTTCCGGCGTCGCCGGCGCAGCTCACGGACATCGTCCGCTGCATCTTGGACGACGGCTCCGAGGAGTACCGGTCGCTGCCAACCTCGAGCTGGCCTCCGGAGACTCCCCCGGCCGTCATTCAGCAGGGCTCATCGCCCAGTGTCGCGGGCTCTCTTGCCGCTCCGCCCATCATGGCCGAGCATGGCCCTATGGATCCCGGAGATCCGCCGGCGGGCTACGAAGACCTCGCGGATCACATCGGAAAGGACATCGCACCTCCGGGAAATGGCGGGACGGGCCAGCCTTGCGGCGACGACTATCGGTGCGGTTGGTACGCGGAGCAGCTTCGCATCAAGCTCGAAAGCAAGGGCTACGACACGACGTTCACGGTCTGGGATAGGCTGAATCCGGACTGGAAACAGGGGAGCTCAGCGCCAAAGTGGCTCCGATCCCACTGTCTGACGGACATCCACTGGCCAGGTGGGAACATGGTGTTTATCGAAGCCCAATTTATCGAGGGGCACGGAATCAACGCGCGCACGAAAGAGCTCGACGGCAACAACGATCACAAGATCGCAGCTTTCGTCGGCACTCTTCCCGACGCGACGAGTGACGGCAACAACCGCATCGCAGTCTTCGAGAGCCGGGCCGAAGCAGCAGCAGCCGGTGCTGTATGCAATGGCAACTGACGACCGGGCTGAGTTGGTCTCACCCGCTCATCCTGCTGGCGTTGGGCGCCCTCTTGGGCTGCTCCGGGGAGATGCGCGACCCGTACGAGCCCTACCCGCCAGACAGCTGGGAGCGGCGCCTGCCACCCGCGCTACAAGTGGAGCCCATGGAGCGGCTGGCGCACGACCGGTTTGGAGTGGTCCCGGATGCCTATCAACCGGAGGCCCAGGCGCTTCTCGCCGCGAACAACCATGTCCTGCTATCCAACGAGCAGGCCGCGCGGTACGGTCTTCCCGCGCCGACGGGTCCCGGCGCTGACGGTCTGGTTGTCTTGCTGCGTGGCTTGGAGTACGAGCGCGACGAATCGGGTCTAGGCAAGGCAGACGGATTCCATGTGTATTGGAGGGACGGGATCGTATCGGTGGAGCACTCGACGATCCGAACGCGTGAGACGCCACAGCGACGCCGCGCGATCGTCGCGATTCTACCGTGGGCGCCGCGAGACACGTACGCGGTCCCGCTGAGCGTGTTTTGTGATAGAGTCAAGTGGCCGTGGTTCCCGTAGACGAAGTTGGTCTCGGAGGCGTCAATGGCGCGGCTGGTCGCTTGCACTCGCGTACTCCTGATGCTGGCGGTGGGCGCCCTCTCGGGCTGCTCCGGCGAAGGACGTGACCCGTACGAGCCGTACCCGCCGGATAGCTGGGAGCGGGCCCTGCCGACAGGTTCGGGGAAGGGCATGGAGAGGCTCGCGGACGAGCGGTTCCGAGTCGTCCCGGACGCGTATCAGCCGGAAGCGCAGGCCCTGCTTGCCGCGAAGTCGCATGCGCTGCTTTCCGAGGATCTCGCCAGCCGATACGGACTTGCCGCTCCGACCGGGCCCGGGGCAAAGGGCGTCGCGGTGCTTCTACGCGGCCTGGAGGCCGAGAAGGACGGATCCAAGCTAGGCTCTCCGCACGGCTTCAGCGTGTATTGGAAGGACGGGTGCGTGGATGTGGTGCACTGTGCAGATCGAATGCGATTCACGCCGAGCAGGCGCCGCGCGCTGATCGCGGTCCTCCCGTGCCTGCCAAAGGAAGTGTACACGACGGCCGATATCGTGATCTTCGGAGGTATCAAGTTGCCGCCGTGAACCTGCCACGCTCCGGATTCCAGACCGATGCCCGATGATCGCGACCGAAGCTCCGGTCACGATGATCAGGCCTGCAATCCAGCGAGCGTAACGGATCGCGACAAACCTCCTACGAGAGGGCAGGGGTCGCTGGGAGATGTCCCGTTCCCCGTTGGAACTCCAAGGCGGCCGGGTAGTGGGCGACATTACGCGGCCACTCCCTTGCTGTCCAGGGCCATCCGGAGCGCGACGCCCAGGAAGGGCATATCCTGAGAATGACGTGATCCGGCGGTGCGACCTCCGGGACGCACGCAGGCCTTGCCGCCGGCACGCTCAGACGCGGAGCCCCGGAACGGCTCACCGCGTCGCGGCCCCGCGCAGCGGGGACTGCTCGTAGCATCCCGCCGGGCTACGGGCTGCCGAGAGCCCCGCCCTGGGCCAGCCAGGGCGGCGCGTTCGGGAGCCCCCGCCGCCGCGCCTCCTCGCAGAGCTTCTCCGCCGCCTGCTCGTCCAGCCGCTCCGCCTCCTCGACCAGCATGTACGGGATGCCGTCCACGATCGGGAACTTCAGGCGCGAGGTCGGGCAGAAGAAGAAGCCCTCGGCCTCGAAGTAGATGAGCGGGGCCTTCGACTCCGGGCAGGCGAGGATGTCGAGAAGCTCCGGGTCGATCGCCATGTGCGTGCTCCAGCGGCCCTTGCGCCGCGCTCCACTCTCGCCGGCCAGGCCGGCCGTGTCAACCGCTACGCCAGGAAGCCGAGGGGCGCGAAGGCGTTGCCGAGGATCGGCGCGGCGGGAACGCGGAACCAGCGCTCGAGGAGCGTGGCGTAGACGCTGCGGAAGTCGGTGGTGACGGCCAGAGCGCCGTCCTCGGCCGCGTCCGCGAGGCGCGGCCGCGCGCCGTGAAGGCCCCCGGCCACGCGCGCGCCCAGCACCAGCACGGGGTTGGCCGCGCCGTGCTCGGTGCCTCCGCTCGCGTTGACCGGCAGGCGCCGCCCGAACTCGGAATAGACGAAAAGGAGCACGCGCTCGAGCAGGCCGCGCTCCTTCAGGGTGGCGAAGAACGCGCAGAGCGCCTGGTCCAGCTCGCGCAGCAAGAATGCGTGGCGGCGCGCCTGGCAGGAGTGCGTGTCGAATCCGGCCATGCTCACGTGAACGGCGCGCAGCCCGGGCGCGCCGGCCAGGTGGGCCGCCGCCCTGGCCAGGCAATCTTCCGGCCGCGTGTCAGGAGGCAGGCCGAGGGCAGCGGCGCGGCGCTTCTCGCCTGCGAGGGCAAGCGGCACGCGCGTTCCTTGCATGGCGACGGCCCGCGGAGCGCCGCCCTCGTCCTCGAGGCCGTCCAGGAAGCGCCCGATCCAACCGGTCGTCGCGCGCGCTCCTGCCGGCCGCGCGCCGTGCCAGACCTCGGCGGAGAGGATGTGCGAACGTTCCGCTCCCGGGTAGCCCACGCCCTCGATGATGGCCACCATCCCCTCGTCGAAGAGCCGCTTCACCCCCGCCAGCTCGGGGTGCAGGCCGGTCCGATCGTCGAGCGCGAGCACCTCGCGGCTCGGCACGGCGAGAGCACCCCGCGCCCGGTAATACGCGTCATCCGCGTACGGCACGACCGTGTTCAGCCCGTCGTTGCCGCCGCAGAGCTCGAGCAGCACGAGGGCGCGCTCGCCGCCGCCTTGCGCGCCCGCCGCGCGCTCGCGGCCGAGCGCGGCCGGCAGGAGCGCCGCGCAGGCGGCCGCGCTCTTCAGGAACGCACGGCGCGGGATGGAGACCGGAGTCGCGACCATCGGCCCTCCGAGGCGGCGGGAGGGAAGACCCCGCCTCCTGCAGCCTACGCTCCGCGAGCCGGCCGCAGGAGAGGCCTTGGAGCGGCACGTGGCGTTCTCAGCCGCCGGCCGGCTCCTCGGTCACGGTGGGACCGGCGATCACCTGGAGCCACTCCCCCACGTGCGCGGGGCGAGACGCCTGGTCGAGGCGGTCGCGCGCATGTTGCACGCGCGCTTCCGCCCAACCGAGGGCCTCCTTCAGCTCCTGGTACTCCTGCGCGAGCAGGGCGAGCTGCGTGGCCTCCTGCTGCTCCTTGGCCACTCCTTCCGCCAGGCACGCGCGGCGGCTCTCGGCAAGCACCAGGTCGCGCTCCACGGAGAAGAGCTCCCTCTCCAGGTCGGCCCTGCGGGGATTGGGACGGGGCCAGGCTGCGCGGGCCGAAACGAACATCGTCTCGAGCGTCTTGAGTTCGGCCCTCTTCCGGTTGATCTCCGGTATGGGCTCCTTGAACTCGGCTTCCAGCGCCGTGAGCTGGCTGCGCGCTCTTTCGATACTCTCCTCGAGCGAGGCGATGTCGACCGGCGCCGACCCCGCCATGACCTCCGCCGGCTCCCGGGCGATCGCCTCGACCAGGTAGTCGCGCAGGGCGCGCTGCCCGGCGAGATCGAGATCGAGACTCTGCAGCATCGACGCCTGGTCCATCAGCGACCCCCTGACTTGGGCGAGGCGAGCCTCGGGATCGAGGGCCACGTGCTGCTCGACAAAGGACTGCAGGGCGGCGTGGGCCCTGGAGTACGCCTCCGCCGCCTCTTCGTACTCCCGGCGCGCTGCGTCGAGGTGCTCGCGCGCCAGGACGCGGTCGCTCGGCACGATGGACTTCAGGTGCGCCAGCAAGACCTCCATCCCGGCAGCCACCGCCTCCTTGTCTGCGCCGCGCAGGTCGAGGGTCAGGATCTCCCTGCCGGGCGTGGCCACGGTGAGCACCAGCACTTCATGCGGGAACACGTCGGCGGCTTGGCTCGCCACCGGCACCATGCCCGCGCGCACCGAGCCCAGGTAGGCCGGGTCGGCAAGAAAGGCCGCGACCTCCGCGGCCGAGTAGCCCGGCTCGTTGCGCACCTGGAGCGTGACGCGCGCCACGGTCGTCTCGGCCCGGGCGAGGCCCGCGAGCAGCAGCAGCGCGATGGGCAGACAGAATGAGGACGTTCTCATGTGTTCTCTCCGATCGGTTTCAACGGTTCAGGGAATCCAGGCGGGCCCGCGCCACGGCCGCGGCCGGGCTCTCGCCGTACTGATCGAGCAGCTCGTGGTAGCGCCGCGCGGCCTGCGCCGGGTCGATAGCCTCGAAGGCGCGGGCAGAGGCCAGCCGGAGCAGGGCCGGATCGCGGTCCAGAAGGACGAACGCCCGCAGGAAGCGGTCCTCGCCCTCCGCCGGCGGCTCGTCGCCTGCGGCCTCCGGCGCCGGCGGCCGGGGCGTGGAGCGCTGCAGAAGCGCCACCTCGGCCGCCAAGCGCTCGATGCTCGCGGAGAGCGCGGCGAGGCCTTCCCGCCCGCTCCGCGTGGGCGGGCGCGGCTTCGAGGGCGCAAGGGCCAGCCCCAGGGCCGCAACGAGGAGCAGCGCGGCGGCCGCGGCCGTCGCGATCCACTGTCCGAGACGACGCCGGCGCGCCCGGGCGAAGCAGCGCTCGAACTCCGCGAGCAGGTCCGCGCGCAGACCGGGCCGCTCGTGCGGCGGCGAAGCGGCGGCGAAGCCACGAATCTCACGCTCGAGGATGTCGTCGCGCTCGTTCATGGCGTGAGCTCCCGGGCCGCCAGCAGGGCGCGCAGCCTCTCCCGGGCGTCGTGGGCGCGGCGCCGCACCGTGCCCTCGGGCGCGGCCAGGATCAGGGCCGCCTCGGCCGCGCCCATGCCCTGCACGTCGCACAGCACGAAGGCCTCGCGCAGCGGCGGCGAGAGGCGCCCAAGGGCGCGGCGCAGCAGGTCGCCTTGCTCCTGGCGCACGGCGACATCCAGGGGCCCGGGCGCCGGATCGACCTCGGGCCGGGCGACCTCGAGCGGCGCCTCCCGTACCCGCCGCCGCCGGCGCAGCACGTTCACGGCGATGCCAAGCAGCCAGGTCGAGAAGCGGCCCGCGCCGCGAAAGTCCTTCAAACCGCGGATCACGGCGACGAACACCTCCTGCGCCAGATCGTCCAGGTCAGCGTCTTCCGCCCCCATGCGGAAGAGGAAGGCGCGTAGGCCGGGCAGGTGTTCGCCGAGCAGCTCGCCGAACGCCTGCCGGTCGCCGGCTCGCGCGCGCCGCACCACCTCCTCGTCACGGGCGCGCTCGCTCATGCCTGCGCCTGGCCTCCACGGGACACGCGGCCCCGCCGCTCAGTGTGTGCCGCGAACGCCCGCGCCGTTCGCGAGAAATCGGCCGGGCGCTCCTCCCTGCGGAAAAGACCAGGCGCGGGCGCGTGGGCGTTGAAGTCGGCACGGCCCCGCGTTACGGTCCCTTTTCGTGACGCGGCCCGAGGGGGTGCGACCCATGTGTTTCCGCTGGTCTGCGGCCGTGGCGGCCGCGCTCTGCTCGACGTTGTCAGCCTGCGCTTCGCCCACGCCGAACGACTTGGTCCTGCTCGACGTTCCAGGAGCGGAACGATACGCCCTCGCCACCGAGGACGGCATCGTCGCCCTGGACGGCGACGACTTGGGCCTGGCCGAGCTGCCCATCGTCCTCTGGTTCCGCGGCTCGCCCGTCCCGGACAAGGCCGTGGTGGAGCAGCGCAGCGAGGACCTCGGCCTGCTCCGGCCGAAGAGCACGCGCCTGCTCTACACCGAGTTCGCCGCCCAGGAGCCCTTCCCGGGCGAGGATCTCTACATCGGGCTCGTCGAGGATGACGACCCCGAGCACCGGCCCTTCGTCGTGGACGCCCATCTCTATGCCGACGGGGAGTTTGGCGATCTCCTCGCTGTCGACGACTGGTTCCCGACATGCGAGTCGATCGCCCGCGACTTCGCCGGGGCCGGCGTGTACGCGCGGCGCGACGGACGCTACGTGCTCGTGGGCATCCTGAACGGGACAGTGGCCACGAACCCCAACCCCTCCACCTGGAGCCACTACTTCGGCCCCTACCGCCTGCTCCCGTTCCTCGGCCTCGACGCCATCGCGCCCGTCTTGCCGCAGACCAGCAGCTTCTTCGAGCGCCGCGTGCGCGCCTTCCGCCCCGACTTCGAGTACGGGCTCGACCGCGAAGGCCGCGAGCCGAATCCGGCCGGCGACGAGAATTGACCCTGCACCCCGGGCTCGATATAACGCTCGACTCCAACTTCTGTTCGCACGAGGTCCGGAGCGGGCGGACGCGGCGTCCGCCGGCGATCGGGCCGCGTTCCCGGAGAGTCCAGGGGCTGCCATGCTCATGTTCGCTTTCCAGCAGACGTCGGCGGTCGCCGACCACGTCCCGCTCCTCCCCTACCTGCTGATCGTGCTGGGCCTTGTGGCCGCGCTGCTCACGCTGCCGCTGCTCCTCGGCAGGAAGACGAAGAACGCGGTCAAGAGCGCCTCCTACGAATGCGGCGTCGCCCCCAAGGGCAGCGCAAGGCAGCGCTTCTCCGTCCACTTCTACCTCGTGGCGGTGCTGTTCATCCTGTTCGACATCGAAGCCGTCTTCCTCTTTCCCTGGGCGCTGAACATCCAGGGGCTCGGCCTGGCGGGCTTCGTGGAAGCGGTGGTGTTCGTGGCCGTTCTCGGCCTTGGCCTCGGTTACGCGTGGCGGAAGGGTGTCCTTGACTGGCAATAACTTCGCGGCCGACCTCGAGGGCGACCGGGCCCTCGCCGAGCGGTTCGCAGAACTCGTCTCTCGCTACCCGGAGAAGCGGGCGGCGCTCATCCCGGCGCTGCACGCCGTCCAGGAGAAGCTGGGCTGGCTCCCGGACGAGGCGGTGGCGTTCGTGGCCGAGCGCTTCGACACCACCCCCGCGGACGTCCTCTCGGTGATCACCTTCTACGACATGTTCCACCGCGAGCCGCGCGGCCGGCACGATGTGGAGGTGTGCCGCAACCTGGCCTGCCGCGCCCGCGGCGGCGACCAGGTGGTCAGCCGCCTGGAAAAGAAGCTGGGCATCAAGTGCGGCAAGACCACGCCGGACGGCGAGTTCTCGCTCGGCACGTTCGAGTGCCTGGGCGGCTGCACCGAGGCGCCGGTCATGGCCGTGGACTGGCGCTACTACAGGAACGTCGACGCGGCCAAGGCGGAGCGGATCATCGACGAGATCCGCGCCGGCCGCGCCCCGGCGCAGGAGCCGCGCGGCGAGGAGCCGGACTGCAAGGCGGCGGCCGCCGGCCACGAGATCTACCTGACGAAGCGCATGCGCGAGCGCGGCAAGGGCGAGCGGCTCGAGGTCGGTCTGGACGACTACCTCGAGAGCGGCGGCTACGAGGCGCTGAAGAAGGCGCTCGCCATGGAGCGCGACGCGGTCATCGAGGTGGTGAAAGCGTCCGGGCTGCGCGGCCGTGGCGGCGCAGGCTTCCCCTGCGGCGTGAAGTGGGGCTTCATGCCCAAGGTCCCGAAGGGCCCGCACTACCTCGCGATCAACGCCGACGAGAGCGAGCCGGGCACGTGCAAGGACCGCCTGCTCATGGAGCGCGATCCGCACTGCCTGATCGAGGGCGCCGCGATCTCCGCCTACGCCATCCGCGCCGAGACGGTCTACGTCTACGTCCGCGGCGAGTACCTCTACCCGGCCGAGGCGCTGGAGCGTGCGATCGCCGAGGCGCGCGCGCGCGGTTTCCTGGGCGAGAACGTGCTCGGCAGCGGCGCCAAGGTCGAGATGCACGTCCACCGCGGCGCCGGCGCCTATATCTGCGGCGAGGAGACGGCGCTCATGGAGTCGCTCGAAGGCAAGCGCGGCCATCCGCGGCCCAAGCCCCCCTTCCCCGCCCAGGCCGGCCTGTGGCAGCGCCCGACCACGGTCAACAACGTCGAGACCATCTGCAACGTGCCGTACATCGTGCTGCAGGGCGCCGAGTGGTACCACACCATGGGCACGGAGCGCAGCCCCGGGAACCTGCTCTACGCCGTGGCCGGGCGGGTCAAGCGGCCCGGCATCTACGAGATGCCGCTCGGCACCACCGCGCGCCGCCTTATCGAGGAGTGCGCCGGCGGCATGCAGGACGGCTGCCGCCTGATCGGCTTCAACCCGGGCGGCGCCTCGACCGGCTTCCTCAAGCCCGAGCACCTCGACGTCCCGCTCGACCACGAGTCGCTCAAGTCGGTCAAGACCATGCTCGGCACGGGCGGCATCACCGTGGTGGACGAGGCCTTCGGCATGGTGCCGGCCGTCGAGACCTTCGTGCGCTTCTTCGAGCACGAGACCTGCGGCCAGTGCGCCCCGTGCCGCGAGGGCTGCGCCTGGGCGTCGAAGCTCGTGTCGCGCTTCCGCGACGGCACGGCGCGCCTCGAGGACCTGGACGTGATGCTGGACGCGCTCGAGCACGCCGTGGGGCGGACGATCTGCGTCTACCCCGAGGCTCTCGCCGGCCCGGTGCGCCTGGGCGTCGAGAACTTTCGCGAGGACTTCGCGCGGCTGGTGAAGAACAAGGCGGCGGGGCAGACGCCCGCCGCCTCGAGCCAGGAGGCCTGAGTCCCATGCCGAAGATCACTCTGAACGGCAGGGAGATCGAGTTCCCGCCCGGCCAGACCGTGATGCTGGCCGCCCGCGGCCTGGGGATCGACATCCCGCACTACTGCTGGCATCCGGCGCTCTCGGTCGTCGGCTCCTGCCGCATGTGCCAGGTCGAGGTGCACGGCCCGGGTCCGAAGCGGCTGACCACGGCCTGCAACCTGCCCTGCGTCGACGGCATGGTGATCGTGACCGAATCGCCGGCCGTGGCGCGCGCGCGCGCCGGCGTGCTCGAGGACCTGCTGCTCAACCACCCGCTCGACTGCCCGATCTGCGACAAGGCCGGCGAGTGCTGGCTGCAGGACTACGCCTACGAGTACGGCGCGGCCGTGGGCAGGAACGACTTCCCGCGGCGCAAGTGGAACAAGCGCGTGGACATCGCCGAGCACGTGCTCCTGGATCAGGAGCGCTGCATCCTGTGCACGCGCTGCGTGCGCTTCCTGGACGAGTACGCCGGCAAGGCGGAGCTGGCGGTCCTCGGGCGCGGCGCGCACTCGGTGATCGACATCTTCCCCGGCATGAAGGTCTCGTCCGGGTATCAGGGCAACCTGGCCGACATCTGCCCGGTCGGCGCGCTCACGCTGAAGGAGTTCCGCTTCCAGACGCGCGTCTGGTACCTCGAGGGCACGGACTCGGTCTGCCCGTCCTGCTCGCGCGGCTGCTCCATCACGCTCGACGTCCGCGACAACGCCGTGCGGCGCGTGCGGCCGCGCGTCAATCCCGAGGTGAACGGCCACTTCATGTGCGACGTGGGCCGCTTCGGCCTGCTCAAGGCCTACCAGCCCGCGGAGCGCCTCGCGGGCGCGCGCCTGCAGGGCGAGGCGGTCGACCTGGCGCAGGCCGCGCGCGCCGCGGCCGAGGGCATGACGCAGGCGGCGCGCGCCGGCGGCGGCGTGCTGGTGCTGGCCTCGCCGGACGCCACGAACGAGGAGCTCTTCCTGCTGAAGAAAGTCCTGCTCGAGGCCGCGGCCTTGCGCGGGCGCGTGACCCTGGCCTTCCGCCAAGTGGCCGAGGAAGGCGGGGACGGCATCCTGCAGACCGGCCAGAACGCTGGTAACGTCGCCGGCCTGCGCGCGCAGGGCTACGAGGAGCTGGACGCGGGCGCACTGGCCGCGCGCCTCGGCGCGGCGTCTGCGCTCTACCTGCTGGACGAGGGCCTGGCGCGCCTGGACGTCGAGCCGGAGCTGCTCATCGTGCACGCGATGCGCTCCGCGCTCGCCGCGCGGGCCGGCGTGGTCCTGCCGGGCAGCACCATCGCGGAGAAGGAGGGCACGCTGACCAACTGCGACGGCGTGACGCAGCGCATCCGGCCGGCGCTCAGGCCGCCCGCCACGGTCGCCGGCGATTTCAACTGCCTGCTGGCGCTCGGCCGGGAACTCGGCGCGAGCGGCTTGCCGCGTACGCCGGGCGAGGCGTTCATCGCCTGGGCCGACGCCAGCGGAGAACGCGGCGGGCTCACCCTGGCCGCCCTGCCGCAGAACGGCATCCGCCTGGCCGCCGCGGCCAAGGAGGCGCAGTCGTGAGCGACACGCAGGTCTACTACCTCGCCTTCCTCGTCAAGCTCCTGGTGGTCTTCACTCTCGCGGTCGGCCTGGTGCCGATCCTGGTCTACGCCGAGCGCCGCGTGTCCGCGCTCATGCAGTTCCGCTGGGGCCCGAACCGCGTGGGCCCCTTCGGCCTGCTGCAGCCCTTCGCGGACATGGTGAAGCTCCTGTGCAAGGAGGACCTGGTGCCGGAGCGCGCCAGCAAGGTGCTGTTCACCATCGCGCCGGCGCTCACCTGCATCCCGCCCTTCCTGGTCATGTCCTTCATCCCCGTGGCGCCCTCCTTCGCCCTGGCCGGCCGCGAGATGAAGGGCGTGGTGGTCGACTCGCCGGTCGGCATCCTGCTGCTGCTCGCGCTCTCCTCGCTCACCGTCTACGGCCTGGCCATCGGCGGCTGGGCCTCGAACAGCAAGTACTCGCTGCTCGGCGGCCTGCGCTCCTCGGCGCAGATGATCTCCTACGAGCTCGCCATGGGCATCTCGGTGCTGGCGGTGCTCTGCGTCTCCGGCACGCTCAACCTGAGCGAGATCATCTACCGCCAGACTCAGTTCTTCGGCTACGACGCGCAGAGCGGGAACTGGGCCGGCTGGAACATCTTCGCCCAGCCGCTGGCCTTCGTCATCTTCCTGGTCGCGGCCTTTGCCGAGACCAACCGCCTGCCCTTCGACCTGCCGGAAGCCGAATCCGAGCTCGTGGGCGGCTACCACACCGAGTACTCCTCGATGAAGTTCTCGCTCTTCTTCATGGGCGAGTACATCGGCATGGTGGGCATCTCCAGCGTGCTGGTGGTGCTGTTCCTCGGCGGCTGGCACTTCCCCGGCATGAACTCGCTCGGCGTTCAGCCGGGCACGCTGCCGTTCACCCTGCTCGGTCTGCTGGTCTTCCTGGCGAAGATCGGCGTTCTCTTGTTCTTCTTCATCCACGTGCGCTGGACCCTGCCGCGCTTCCGCTACGACCAGCTCATGCGCATCGGCTGGAAGGTGCTCCTGCCGCTGGCGCTCTTGAACGTGCTGGTCACCGGCGCGGTGGTGGCGGGGAGCTGACCCATGGAAGTGCTGGAACGCGTCGCCTTCTACGTCATGGCCGTGCTCGCGGTCATCTCGGCCCTGCTGGTGGTCGTGAACCGCAACCCGGTCGCCAGCGCCATGTCGCTGGTAGGGGCCTTCCTGGCCGTGGCCGGGCTCTACCTCACGCTCAACGCCACCTTCCTCTCCGCCATCCAGGTGCTCGTGTACGCGGGCGCCATCATGGTGCTCTTCCTGTTCGTGATCATGCTCCTGAACCTGGAGCGCGAGCCCTTCGACCTGCCGGGCATCGGCCGCATCGCCGGCTTCGGCCTCAGCGTGGCCCTGCTCTTCAGCCTCATCTCCCTGGCGCTCGGCGCCGTCGCCCGGCCGGAAACCTCGGCGCGCGGCGGCTCGGGCGCGGAGATCGGGGACGTGTTCTTCTCCGACTACCTGTTCCCCTTCGAGATGGCGTCGCTCCTCTTGCTCGTCGCCATGGTCGGCGTGATCGTGGTGGCGCGCCGGAGGAAGCCCGAGGAAGAAGAGGAGGAGCAAGCATGATCACCGTCGTGGACTACTACGTCGTCGCCTCGATCCTGTTCGCCATCGGCGCGCTCGGCTTCCTCTTGCGCAAGAACGTCCTGGTGATGTTCATGTCGGTCGAGCTGATGCTGAACTCGGCCAACCTGGTGCTCGTGGCCTCGGCGAAGAGCTTCGACCTGGCGCGCGGCTCCGCCTTCGCGCTCGTCTCGGTGGCGGTGGCCGCGGCCGAGGTCGGCGTAGGCCTCGCGATCATCATCGCGCTCTTCCGCCTCAAGGCCACGGTCGACGCCGAGGAGATCACGAACCTGCGCGGCTAGTTTTCGCGCGTCCGGCCGCAGCGCGGCCCAGTGGAGCGGCTTTTCCACATGGAAGAGAACCTTCTCGAGCTCATCATCCTGATCCCCTTCGCCTCGGTGGTGGTGCAGTACTTCCTGCACCGGGTGCTGCCGGCGCGGCTCGCCGGCCTGATCGCCTGCGGCGCGGTGCTCGTGCCCTTCCTGCTCACGGTCGTGGTCGGGCGCGGCATCGGCGCCGCGGCCCCGCAGGTCCCGGCCGTGACCGCGACCATCGCCTCCTGGCTCACCGGCGGCGGGCTCGAGGTCGCCTTCGGCCTGCGCCTCGATCCGCTCTCCTGCGCCTGGACGCTGGTCGTCACCGGGATCGGCTTCCTCATCCACGTCTACTCGCTCGGGTACATGCACCACGATCCCGGGTTCAAGCGCTTCTTCATCTACATGAACCTCTTTATCGGTTCGATGCTGGCGCTGGTCCTCGGCGACTCCCTGCCTCTCCTCTTCCTCGGCTGGGAAGGCGTGGGGCTCTGCTCCTACCTGCTCATCGGCTTCTGGTTCGAGGACATGAACAACGCGCGCGCCGGGCAGAAGGCGTTCGTCGTCAACCGCATCGGCGACCTCGGCTTCCTCCTGGCGATGCTCATGATCTTCCAGACCTTCGGCACGCTGGACATCGCCGCGGTGACGAACGGCCTGTCCGCCGGCCACGCCCAGGGCACGTTCGCCCTCGGCGACGCGCGCATCACCCTCATCGCGCTCCTCCTCTTCGTCGGCGCCTGCGGCAAGTCGGCGCAGCTCCCCCTGTTCGTCTGGCTGCCGGACGCCATGGCCGGCCCGACTCCGGTGTCGGCCCTCATCCACGCCGCCACCATGGTCACCGCCGGCATCTACATGGTCGCGCGCTTCAGCGTCTTCTTCGCCCTGGCGCCGGTCGCGTCCGCGGTCGTGGCCATCGTCGGCGCCCTCACCGCCTTCGTCTCGGCGACCATCGCGCTGCGCCAGCGCGACATCAAGAAGGTGCTGGCCTACTCCACCTGCTCGCAGCTCGGCTACATGTTCCTCGGCCTGGGCGTCGGCGCCTACGGCGCGGCCGTCTTCCACGTGGTGACCCACGCCTTCTTCAAGGCCCTGCTCTTCCTCGGCGCCGGCTCGGTGATCCACGCCCTCTCCCACGAGCAGAACGCCATGAAGATGGGCGGCCTCAAGCCGCACCTGCCGCGCACGCACTGGACCTTCTTCGTGGGCTGCTTCGCCCTGGCCGGGATCTTCCCCTTCGCCGGCTTCTTCTCCAAGGACAAGATCCTGGGCGAGGCGCTGCTCGGCCACGGCTGGCTCTTCCCGCTGGTCGGCGTGCTCGGCCTGATCACGGCCCTCATGACCGCCTTCTACACCTTCCGCCTCTACCGCCTGGTCTTCACCGGTCCCGAGCGGCTCGACGCGCACGCCAAGAAGCACTTGCACGAGTCGCCCGCGACCATGACCGTGCCGCTGGTGATCCTGGCGTTGCTGTCCATCGGGGGCGGCGCCCTGTCGCTGCCGGCCTTCGCGCACTTCGACATCCTCGGCGACTACCTGCGGCCGATCTTCGCTCCGGCTCTCGCGGTGGCCGGGGAGGCCGCGCACCACGCCGTGAACGTCGAGGTGGCGCTCATGCTGGTGTCCTTGGCCGTGGTCATCGGCGGCGCCTGGTGGGCCTGGAACCGCTTCGCGCGGGGCCCGGGCGATCAGTTGCCGCTGCCGCAGGGCGGGCTGCCCTTCCTGCTCGAGAACAAGTGGTTCGTGGACGAGATCTACGCCATCTTCGTGGTCGGCCCGATGCGCGGCACCGCGCTGCTCGCCGGCTTCTTCGACCGCTACGTCATCGACGGCATCGTCAACGGCCTGGCGCGCCTCTGCGACCTGTGCGGCGCCGTGGTGCGCCTGCTGCAGAACGGAGCGGTGCACACCTACGCCCTGCTCTTCATCGCCGGCGCGGTCTACCTGGTCTGCTCGCTCTTGTAGTGCCCACGAATGGGAGCGCTCGACTTGAACAGCTTCGGCATCCTGTCGCTGATCACCTTCCTCCCGCTCTTGGGCGCGCTCGTGGTCGCTTTCCTGCCCCGCGAGAATCCCAAGGTGCTGCGCGCCGCCGCGTTGCTCTTCGGCCTCGCCAACCTCGGGCTGTCGCTCCTCATCGTGAACGCCGCCGGCACGATGGTGTTCGTCGAGCGCCTGCACTGGATCCCCGCCTTCGGCGTGTGCTACGGCATGGCCGTGGACGGCATCTCCATGCCGCTCGTCATCCTCTCCTGCCTGGTGGTGCCGATCATCATCGCCACGACTTTCCACGTCGGCCGCGGCCTCAAGGAATACCTGGTGCTGCTGCTCATCATGGAGACGGGGATGGTGGGCGTGTTCTGCGCCACCGACATCATCCTCTTCTACGTCTTCTTCGAGCTGACGCTCGTGCCGCTCTACTTCCTGATCGGCATGTTCGGCGGCGTCAACCGCATCTACGCCGCGTTCAAGTTCTTCCTCTTCACCGCCTTCGGCTCGCTGCCCATGCTGGTGGCGATCCTCTTCCTGCTCTACCAGCACCACCAGGCGACCGGCGTCTGGTCGGCCTCGATCGAGGACCTGCGCGCCCTGCGCCTGGACGCGGCCACGCAGAACTGGGTGTTCGCCGGCTTCGCGCTCGCCTTCGCCATCAAGGTGCCGCTCTGGCCGCTGCACACGTGGCTCCCCGACGCGCACGTGCAGGCGCCGACCGGCGGGTCGATCGTGCTCGCCGCCATCATGCTCAAGCTCGGCACCTACGGCTTCTTGCGCATCGCCATGCCGCTCGCGCCGCAGGCGGCGCACAGCTTCGCGACGCCCGTGCTGGTGCTCGCCGTGATCAGCGTGATCTACGGCGCCTACCTCGCCTGGGCGCAGGACGACCTGAAGAAGCTCGTCGCCTGCTCCTCAGTCAGCCACATGGGCTTCGTCATGCTCGGCCTGTTCGCGCTCGAGCCGCTCGCCGCGCGCGGGGCCATGCTGCAGATGCTGAACCACGGCGTGTCCACGGGCGCGCTCTTCCTCCTGGTCGGCTGCGTCTACGAACGCCGCCACAAGCGCGGGCTCGACGACTTCGGCGGGCTGGTCAAGGTCTCGCCCGCGCTCGGTATAGCGCTCGTCATCACCTCGCTCTCCTCCATCGGCCTGCCGGGGCTCAACGGCTTCGTCGGCGAGCTCTTCATCCTGCTCGGCGCCTTCAAGACGCAGCCCGTGTTCGCGATCCTCTGCGCCTCGGGCGTGCTGCTCGGCGCGATCTACATGCTGCAGATGGTGCGGCGCGTCTGCTACGGCACGCCGAACTGCGAGGAGGCGGCGCACCTCTCCGACATGAGCGTCGCCGAGAAGTTCGCCTTCGCGCCGCTCGTCATCCTGATGTTCTGGATCGGCCTGGCCCCGGGCTTCCTGCTCGAGCGCATCGGACCAGCGGTTGACTCGATCCTCGCGGCTCTCGGAAACACCTGATCATGTTCCAAGACATCGCACTCGCGGGCCCCATCCTCCTGCCGGCGCTCGCCGCCCTCCTCCTGCTCGGCGTGGAGCTGCTCGCCGGAGGCAGGCGCTCGCAGGGCTCGTTCCTGCTCTGCGCGCTGGGAGCCCTGGTGGCGCTCATCTACACCGGCTACTTCCTGGCGAACGGCCGCACCGGCCTGGCGTTCAACGGCACGCTCAACGTCGACAACACGGCGCTGCTCATCGCCCTCATCGTGCACTTCTCCGCGCTGCTCGCCGTGCTCTTGTCGCGCAGCTACCTCGCCGCGCGCCGCGACGCCGACGCCCCCGAGTACTACTCCCTGGTCATGGCGGCGGCCTCCGGCATGGCCATGCTGGCCGCGGCCAACGACCTGGTCAACGTCTTCCTCGGCGTCGAGCTGATGTCGATCCCGCTCTACGTCCTGGCCGCGATCCGGCGCAAGAGTGCGCGCTCGGTGGAGGCCGGCCTCAAGTACCTGCTGCTCGGCGCCTTCGCCTCGGCCTTCCTGCTGTTCGGCATGGGCCTGCTCTACGGCGCCTCGGGCAGCACGCTCCTCTCGGCGCTCCCGGCCGAGATCGCACGCCTCGAGACCAACGGGGGTCTTGCCGCCTTCGGCGTGGTCATGTTCCTGATCGGGGTGTTCTTCAAGGTCGCCGCCGTCCCCTTTCACATGTGGACGCCCGACGTGTACGAGGGCTCCCCCACGCCCGTGACCGCGTTCATGGCCACGGCCACCAAGGCGGCGGCGTTCGGCCTGCTCTTGCGCTTCACCCCGGTGATCGCGACCGGCATGGGGCCGGAGGCCGGCTCGTCCATGCTCGCCGTGATCGCCGTGCTCACCATGTTCGTGGGCAACCTCGGCGCGCTGCGCCAGCAGAACCTGAAGCGCCTGCTCGCCTACTCGTCGATCGCCCACGCCGGCTACATGCTCGTGGGCGTGGCGGCCATCGTCGCCGAGGACGGCGGCGAGATCGCGCTCACCGGCTCCTCGGCCATCGTCTTCTACCTCGGCACCTACGCGGCCATGAACCTCGGCGCCTTCGGCGTGGCCGTGGTGCTCGATCGCGGGGAGGGCCGCGAGGGCGTGAACGAACTCAAGGGCCTGTGCAGCGAGCGGCCGCTGCTTGCGGCGGTCATGGCCGTCTTCACCCTGGCGCTCGCGGGCGTGCCGCCCACGGCCGGCTTCCTCGGCAAGCTCTACGTCTTCTCCTGCGCCGTGCAGGCGCGCATGTACGCGCTCGCCGTGGTCGCGGTCCTCGCCTCGGTCGTGGGCCTCTTCTACTACCTGCGCCTCATCCTGCTCATGTACTTCACCCCGCGCGAAGAAGGCGCCGAGCCGCGCCTGCTCCGCACCGACTCCTTCCTGGCCGTGGCCTCCTTCGTCTGCGCCGTGCTGGTGCTCTGGCTCGGCGTCCTGCCGGCCTGGTTCGTGGACTTCGTCGAGGCCACGGTGCGGGGTTAGCCGGCTCGCGGCCGCCCTCCCACCGTCAAGGCCCCGGCGCGCCCGCGGCAGGCTCTTCGCTTCCCTGCCGTGCCTGCAAGTGGATCCGGATCGCCGACGCAGGGGCACCCCCTCGCAGGCTGCGCTTCGCTCGCGGCTACGCCAGCACGGACGTGCGGGGCTGCGCCCGCGGGCTCTTCTGGTGCACGGCCGGTGCTGGCGGTGATCAGCGCGACCGCCCTCAGCAGTGAAGGGCGGTCGCGCCAGCGAAGCGTCGTTTGGGGCTGCCCGTTGGCCCGGGCTTCTTGGCGTCGGCGCAGTGGCGGCAGTCGGCCCGGCGCGTGACGGCGCGCGCCCACGGAACGTCAGGCGACGCGCAGGCAGCTCGCGATCGTGCTCTTCTCGCAACGCTGCATCAGCCACGCCGCCTGCTCCTCGAAGGGCCTGGTGAAGCGCGAACCCGGGCCGGCGAAGCTCACGGCTTTCATCGTGACCCCAGGGCGCCGGCAGCGGGCGCGCCCGCGCGGTGCGATTCGGCACATGAATCGTGGGTTTCTGCTTGACTTCCGGGTGGCCATTGGCTAATATCTGCTCAATCACATGGGCAGCAAGCGACAACCGATCCCGAGCCAGCAACGGTTCGCCTTCGCCCGGCGTGGCGGCCGGCGTCCCGGCGCCGGCCGCAAGCCCAAGGGGGAGCGGGCCGGGGTGTCGCACAGGACGCGCGAGAAGCTCGCGGCGCGCTTTCCCGTGCACGTGACCGTGCGGCTCGAGCAGGGTTTGCCGCGTCTCCGTGACGAGAAGACATACCGCGCCCTGCAGGGCGCGTTTGCGGCCGGGTGCGACCGCTTCGGGTTCCGGCTGGCGCACTACTCGGTGCAGACGAACCACGTGCACATGATCTGTGAAGGGAGGGACAAGGACGCGCTGGCGCGCGGCATGCAGGGGCTCTTGATCCGCCTGGCCAAGGCGCTGAACCGGGTCTGGGAGCGCCACGGACGAGTGTTCGCCGACCGCTACCACGCCCGCATCCTGAGGACGCCGCGCGAGGTGAGAAGCGCCCTGTGCTACGTTCTGAACAACGCGCGGCGGCACGCGGCACGGCTGGGGAAGGCCCTGCTTGATCCCTTCGCGAGCGGGTTCTGGTTCGGCGGATGGAGGGAGACCGGGGGCCAGGTGCCCCGAGGCTCGACTGGCAGGGACGCGGCTCCGCCGCTGGCGCGGGCGAGAACCTGGCTGCTCGAACTCGGCTGGCGGAAGCGTGGCCTGATCAGCATGCGCGAGGTGCCGGCCGCCGGGGCCCTCTGACGCTGAAGCCTCGAGAGAAAAGTTCCCGTCCGCGCGCCCGCAGCCGCGGGCGGAGCGTGGCTCGGCAAGAGAAGGCTCTCACCGCACGTTGACGTGGAAGGCTGCGCCAGAGATGGCCCGGGCGAGCCGCTCGTTCTTCCCGGGGTCGGACTCGGTCACGCCGGCGGGAGCCTCCACGGCAGCGACCACGTTCAGCTCGAAGGGAACCGCGCTCCCGGTGACGAGGGAGGCCGTGATCGACAGGTCGTGGTGCGCGCCCCGCGGCAGCGCACTGGGGAACGTCCACGTCGCCAGCAGCGGGCCGCTCTTCGACTCCACGAAGAGCTTCACCGTGCCGCCGGCCGGAAGCTCGAGCCCGCCGCCGTTCCGCACGCGCGCGATGAACGAGTACGTCTTGCTGGTGAGTCTCGCCACCTGGATCGAGTCGAGGATCGCGTCGGGAAGGAACGCGTCGCTGAGCACCGCCGAGTTGTTCGAGAGGTCGGCGTCGCCGAGCGTCCCGGCCGGATCCAACGCGGCGATCGGCCCCGGGATCGCGACCGTGCCGATGGATCCGCCGTTCGCCTGGAACTCGACCGGGACGTTGGCCGCGGCGAACGAGCCGACGTTGGCGACCGTGGCCTTGAGCTCGAGCGGCGTGCCCGACGGCGCATTCGCAGGTTCGACCAGGAAGAGGCCGGGCGCGACGGCGAGGTCGATTCCCGGGAGGCGGCGGAGGGCCGCCAGGTCCACCTGCCCGGGCACGGGCACCTGCACCTGCACCAAGTCCCCGCCGACGTAGAGCGTCTCCGTGGTCATCGAGATCGCCGCGGTGTCGTACGCGAGCAGCAGCTCGCCGGTCAAATCGAAGGCCCCCGCCAGGCCGTACTCGAGGTTCTGCGAGGCGGTGAGGCGCTGCGGCTCCCCGAAGAGCTGGTGGACGCCGTCGTACAGGACAGAGCAGAGGTCGGGAAGGTCCTCGCTCGGGTCGCTCCACGCCAGGCCGAGGCGCCCCTGGCCGGTGACCAGACGGAAGCCGGAAGAGGCGTGCGCTCCCCCCCGCGCGGCCCACGACCGTGGCGACGGACGACAGGGCGAGATCGGACGCTCTGACGACCTCCTCTCCGCGCTTCCACATCGCGGCGGCGCTGCAACCAAGCGCAGCGACTCCCCGGGCGACCGCCTCGGCGCCGCCGCGATGTGTGTTCGTCAAGAGGGGCGCCTGGCCGGGAATGCTGACCGAAGCCCCCAGGAGGAGCAGGCCGGTCGCGCCGTTCGCCACGTGGCCCGCGGACGTTCCAGTGGGCGAGGACGCTCCCCGGAGCCGGAACACGTAGGCCGAGCCAGCATCCGTCCCGCCGGCGTGGTCGTCGCAAAGAGCCCCGACGAGCGCCGGGTCCCCGGAGAGGGAGACCGAATAGCCGTGATAGCCAACGGCCGCGGCGTCTGAGCCTCTCCTGCGGCGAGCCTCAGCGGGCGCGGCCGGGACGATCGAGGAACTCGATGGCGATGCCCAGGCCGCCGCCGGGGATGGTCTCGAGGCGCACCACGCGCACGCGGCGCGGCTCCGCGTCCGGGTCGTCGCCGATCCCAACCTCGACGGTGAAATCATCGCCGGTGAGCAGGAACACGCCCCCGGAGGAGAGGTCCCTGGTCAGTCCGTGCAGGACCTGCTCCGGGATCCACAGCCGAACGGGCTTGCGCACCGGGTCGCGGGCGTTCCCCCTCTTCTCGCGCTGCAGGTCCTCCGGCTCAGCCATGGCCGCTACCGCCGCCTCACGGCCGTCGCGCTGACGTGGCACTCCGTCCACCCGGCCACCCACAAGAAGGGCATGTGCGTCTCGACGTGGAGCTGCACGTCGGTAATGGAGTCCGCGCCCAGGCTCTTGGCCTTCTCCACGGCCAGCTCCCTGGCGCGCTCCGGCGACTGCGAGGGCAGCAGGGGGAACACGTAGAGGAACGCCGGCGTCCAGGCCTCGGAGTGCACGAAGCCCTTGATCTGGTACGGGCCGCCGCCGCTCCCGGCCTCCGAGATCATGTTGTCGTAGTCGACGCTGAAGGCATGTTCGAAGCCGCAGCCGCCGAGCGCCAGACCCGCGCCGAGCAGCGCCGCCACCATCCACATTCGCCGCATGGAACCCTCCTCAGAGCACGGCGGAGCCGCCTGTCCGCTCGCGTGCGAGCACGTTAGGCAAGGCGCGGCCCGGAAACAACCGAATCCCCGCCGGGCGGCGCCTTGAGACCTCCGGTCCGACCTGCTACGACGCTGCCGTGAGCAGACCTGACGCTGGTCCGCCCGCTCTCGCCGGGGCCATGAGCGCCTGCGCCGCGGGCCTTCTCGCCGCGCTACTCTGCGCTCTCGCGCTCTACTTCGCCCAGGCGAGCGGCTCGCTGCAGCAGGCCGCCCTCGCCGCAGGAGTGGTGCTTGCCGCCGCGCTCGTCGCGGCCGCGGCGCTTCTCTGGCGGCGCAGGCTCGACGCGTTCCGCCTGGCGTCTCTTCCCGCCCTCGCGCTCATCGCGGCCGCGGCCGCGGCGTACGGCGGGGCCGCTCTCCCGGCCGACGTGCACCTGCGCACGATCGGGCGCCCGCCCGAGTTCGTTTGGCCGCTGGCGTCTTGCCTCGCGCTCGCGGTCGTGCTGCAGCTCGTGCTGGTCGCGCGCGGAGAAGGCCCGGCGCGCGCCGGCCTGCTGGTGCTGCTCCCGGCCCTCACCCTCGAGGGGCTGCCGCTCGGCGCCCCGCCGGCGTTTGCCGCGGCCGCGGGCGGCATCCTGCTGCTCCTCTCCTCGCCCGGGGCGCCGCGGACGAGAGTGCCGCTCCTTCTCCCCATCGGGCTGTTCCTGGCCTGCTCTGCGCTCTCGACCGCGCTCGCGGCTGACCCGACGCCAGGCGTCGCCGTGGTCCTGCGCCTCGCCGCCCTTTCCTGCGCCTTCGTGCTCATCGCCGGCGACCCGCAGCCGGAGCGCGCGGCGCGCCTGGGCCTGGCCGCGCTCCTCGCCACGCTCCTCGTCGTGGCGCTGGCCGCGCTCTCCGTGCACTTTCGCCTGAAGAGCACGCTCGCAGAGTTCGGCGCCGACGCGATGGTCACCGAGCTGTCCCTTTTCGGCCGCCATCCCAACGTCCTCGCGCCCTGGTTCGGCGCGGGCGCCGTGCTTTGTCTGCACCTCGCCTTCACGCGCGCCTCGCGCCTGCGGCTCCTCGCCCTGCTCGCCATCCTTCCGGCGACCGCATGCCTCTTCCTCACGGCGTCGCGCCTGGCCATCGCCGCGTCGCTCGCGGGAGTCTTCCTGCCCGTCTTCTTCGGCCTGCGCCGCGCGCGCTGGGTCATGCTCGCGGCGGTCGGCGCCACGGCCGTGCTCTGTGCCGCGCTGGTCCTTTCTCCGGCCCTCAGGGACAAGACCCTGAACAAGGCGCGCCACGCCAACGTCCTCGGCGAAAGCCACCGCCTGCACCGCATGGAGACCGCGCTCGCCACGGCAGAGGAGCGCCCCTGGCTCGGCCAGGGGCCGCTCTGCTGGTTCCGCCAGGGGGCCTTCGCCTCGCATTCGCGCTTCGACGGAGAGAACACCGCCGACCACCCCCACTGCCTGCCGCTCGCGTTGCTCGAGTCGACCGGCATCCTCGGCAGCGCGGCCTTCTTCGCGCTCCTCCTGGCCGCGGCCCTGCTCCTGCGCCAGAACCTGCGCGATTCCGACGTCTAGCGCCGCCAGGTGTCCGCGGCCGTGGCCTCGGCCCTCGCGGTGCAGCTCCTGACCAACCTGCTGGACGCGGGAGATGCGCTCGACACGCTCATCCCCTCGCGCCTGCTCATCGACCTCGGCCTGCTCGCCGCCCTGTATCACGCCAGCCGGCCGCAGGCGCCCTCTTGCGCCTGGAGCGGGCCCGTGCCGCGTTTGGCCGGCGGGCTCCTCCTGACCTCTGCCTCGCTGCTCTTCCTCCTCGGCGAGGGGCTGATCGAGCAGGGAGCGCTCCTCGCGCGCCATGGCCAGCCGGCCCGCGCCGCCCAGACCCTGAAGACGGCGGCCGCCCTCCTGCCCCACCACGTGCCGGTGCGCACGCGCCTCATCGGCCTGGGGCTCGCCACGGACGACCTCGCCCTCTCCCGGACGTACCTCCGCGAGGCCGAGGAGCTGGCGCCCGACCTTCCCGAGCTGCATGAGACGCGAGCGCGCCTGCAGCGGTCGCTCGGCAATCCGGGAGCGGCCATGATCGCCGCACAGACGGCCTTCGATCTCGACCCCACCGGCCTCACCGGCCTGCGCCTGGCCCCGCTCCTGGCCGAGCTGCGCCTGGCGAACGCCGACCGCGCGGGGGGCGTCCAGGCGCTCGCCGCGGCCGCGCGCCACGACTACATGGCGCTCGCGCCGTTCGTCGTGGCCGGCCGCCGGGACGTCCTGCGCGTCGGCCAGGTCGAGGTGCTCCTCGCGGAGCTGCTCGAGGCGCTCGACGATCCGCTCGCGCCCGGCGCCTCCGCGCGCGAGCGCCGGCGCGTGCCGCTGCGCGAGTGCGACATCCACCTGCTCCTCGGCAACCACGACGCGGCGCTTGGCGCCCTCGAGCGCGTGGCCGAGATCGACGGCGAGAAGGGCGTGACCTACCACCAGTTCGCCGCCCGCGTGCTGCTCGCGCGCGGCGATCTCGAGGAAGCGCTCGCGGCCAACGACCGCGCCATCGAGTGCGTGGACTCGCCCTACCTGCGCTCCGATCGCAGCGACATCCTCATGGCCATGAAGCGCCCGGCGGAGGCGATGCAGGCCTGCGTCCAGGGCCTCGTGCTCTCCATCGACGCCCACTTCGGCGAGGCCATCTACCGCGACATCCTGAAGAAGCTCGAGCAGGCGAGCGCGGCCGCCGGGGACGGCGAGAGGCGCCGCGACGCGCTCCACCAGCTCGGTTTCTTCACCCCCGACGACCTGGAGCGCGCCCGCATCCTGATTTCCCTGGCCGAGGCGGAGCAGGACGCCGGCCGCGCCGGCGCAGCGCGCGCCTCCCTGGAGCGCAGCCTGACGCTCGTCCTCTCGGCCGGCGCCTCCGAGGAGGCGAGCGCGACCGCGGCCAGCATCGGCCGCGCGCTCGCCGCCGCCAGCCTCGAGCCCGGCAGCCCCAGCGCCCTGGCCGACGAGCTCGGGCGTCGCCCTGCTCGAGGGCCTGGGCCTCGAGGCGCGCGCGGCCGAGGCGCGGAAGGACCTCGACGCCGCCGAACGCGAGCGCGGCGGCAGGCGCGGCCGCAGGTAGAAGAACGGCCCGAGCCGCGCCCGCGCCCGCGCGTCACTCCGCGCCGAGGGCCTGGAGCAGCGCCCGCGCCTGCGCCAGGTCAGGATCGAGACGCAGCGCCGCGCGCGCGTTCTCCACGGCCTCGGTGCGGCGCTCGGGCTCACGCGAGCAGAGATACGCCAGGCGGAACCAGGTCAGGGCCTCGTCCTCCTTCAGGTCGACGGCGGCGCGCAGGTCGGCCTCCGCCTCCTTGGTGCGCCCGAGCAGGAGCTTCGTGAGCCCGCGCTCGGAGAGCGGCTCGGCCGCCCCCTCAGCCCGCGCCACCGCTTCATCGAACGCCGCGACCGCTTCCTGCCGCTTGCCCGCAGCCAGCCGCGCCAGCCCCAGCTCGAACCACGGCTCGTACAGGTCGGGATTGACGCGCACCGCCTCCTCGCAGGCGCTCGCCGCCTGGTCGAAGCGGCCGAGAGCCTGCAGGAAACGCGCGCGGTTGAGCTCGGCGATCGGCTCGGAGCGCCGCCAGAAGGTCGACGGCTCCGTGCGCGCGACCGGCGCGAAGCGCCCTTCCTCGAGCGCGAGCTTGAGGTCGCAGCGACGCGCCCACTCGTCCGGCGCGGAGGCGCGCGCGACGATGACGCACGCGTGCCGGCCGAGGAAGACCGGCGCCCAACGCCCGTCCTGGAGCAGCATCGCCGTCAAGGCGTGTCCGGGCTTGAGCAGGAACTGCGTGATGCCGTACTTCGCGACCAGCTCGTCGAGGCCGGCTTCCCCCTGGACCGCGCGCGCGTACTCCCGCAGGAACGAGACGTCGTAGCCCGCGGTATTGCCGTCGATGAAAGGCGCGCGCCCGGGCCAAACCCGGCCGGTGAAGTACGAGCCGAAGGAAAACGAGTTGAAGAGCGCGCCCGGCGGCAGCTCGGCCAGCAGGAAGTCGATCTCCAGGTCCGGATGGGCGAGCGCCGACATGCCGGCGCCGAAGTGCTTGGGCAGGCGGTCGTTGACCGCGAGCCGGCCGGTGGCGTGCAGGAAGCCGAGCCAGAGCGCGAGCGCGAGCGCCGCGACGCCGAGAAGAAAGGCGGCCGGGCGCCGGGCGCGCTTCACCGCGCCCGGCAGCGCCGCCGCGCCCACGCACAGCCAGCGCGCGGCGAGCGGAGCGGCCACCACCGCGAAGAGCGAGACGTTCCGCCGCAGGGTCAGGGACATGAGGCAAAGCATCGCGACCGGCAGGACCTCGACCAGGCGCGCGCGGCGGTGGGCGAGAAGCAGCGCCGCGCCGGCGAGAGCCAGGAGCACGCGGTACGCCGCGAGGTCGGAGGGCAGGACCGGGTAGTAGCTGAAGGGCCGCGCGAACTCCACGATCGCCTCGGAGTAGAACGCGAAGTTCGCGCGCAGGTCGAGGAGGATCTCGACCGGCGACCAGACGAGCCCGGCGCCGTACGGGTTCACGAAGCAGACGAGCAGCAGCGCGAGCAGCAGGAGGAGCCGCCGGCCCACCGCGCCGCGCGCCTCCCCGTGGAACAGGCGATCGAGGACCGCGCCAACCGCGGTCGCGGCCGCGAGCAAGGGACCGAGGACGAAGTAGCCGTGCAGGTTGACCCACGCGATCTGCAAGGCGACGAGCAGCAGCACCTCGCGGCGGCAGGGAGCGGCCGGCCGCGCAAGCACGCGGCCGAAGAGCGCGAGGAAGAGGAGGGTGAAGAGCTCCGGCCGGAAGGCGAAGCGCTCGCTCGAGGCGGCCAGGGCCAGGACGCCGAAAAGCGAGGCCGCGGCCTGTTGCGGCGCGGGCGCGCGGCGCAGCGGGACCAGGACCAGCGCCAGGCAGGCGAGCAGCAGGGCGCGGAGCAGGACGGTGGGCGCGGGGCCGAGGCCGTCCACGAGCAGGCTCGCCAGCACGTGGAAGAGCCACTTGTCGTCCACGAAGGGGCGATCCTGGTGGATCGCCGAGAACACGTTCGCCACCGGCACCGCGCGCTGTTCCAGGATCCAGCGGCCGGCGGCGCGCGCCAGCCCGAGGTCGTAGTCGTAGAGGTCGAAGACGCCGAAGAGCGCGGCGAGCAGCACGGTCGCCAGGGCGGCGGCGCCCGCCAGGAGGCAGAGCGGCGCGGGCTCGCGCTCGCTGCTCATCGCCCGGCCCGCCGGCGCTCGCGCAGAGCCAAGAGGACCGCCGGCAGGATCTCCTGCGCCAGGCGGAGCGGCGTCGCGACGTCGACGCATCGGCAGCCGAGACGGCCTGCCGCCAGTTCCACGGCCGCGCACAGGTCCGCGCCGCCCGCCACGCCCCCGGCCCCGGGCCACGCGACGAGGACGAGGTCGATTCCGCGCGCGGCCAGGAGGTCGGCGCTGGGCCGCAGGCAGCGCTGCAGCGCCTCGGCGAGCGGCGGCGCGCGATCGAGGCCCCTCTCGTCCGCAAGCATGTCGCGGAGCGTCCGCCAGTAGTCCTTGGCCGAGATGCGCGCCAGGTAGCCCTCGACGTCGACCTCGGCCTCGAGGCGGAGCGCGTCCGGACCCACGGTCAAGACGACGACGTCCGGGTCGTAACCGAGCAGCACCTCCGCCAGGAAACCGGAAAGCGCCGCGAGCGGCGCGCCCGGCCAGGCGGCGTTGATGACGCGCACCGAGCCGAGGTCCGCGCCTTCTTCCAGCCGCGCGGCGACCTCGGCCGGGAAGTCGCGGCCGTCTTCGCCCGGACCGGCCGTCTCGCCCGCGCCGAGGAAGACCACGCGCAGCTCCTGCGGCGGCTTCTCCACGGGCGCGCTCCCGGACTGGAAGCCATGCCGCGCCAGGTAGGGATTCCCGTCGCGGAACGCCGGATGCTGGATGTAGGCGAGGTCCCGCTCCATGCGGCTCCCGGACCAGGCGCGGAGGTCGCCGCGCGCGCCCGCGGCAGGCGCGGGCCAGGCCCAGATGACGCCGCCCGCGCCCGCGAAAGCGAGCGCCGGCAGGATCAGGAAAGCCCAGGGAGACGAGCAGCGGCGCAGCGCCAGAGCGGGCGCGAGCAGCAGCAAGACGCCGAGCGACAGGAGCTCCGCGCGCGCCACGGCCGCGTGTGCGGAGGCCGGGGCAGAGAGGGCCAAGGCCGCGCCCATAGGCATAGAAGTCAAGGCGGCGAGGCCCAGGGACTCGCGGAAGCGCAGCGGCGTGAGCCCGGCCTGCAGCAGGCCGAAGAGCAGCAGGAAGAAGAGCGGCGCGAGAGCGAGGACCAGGCGCAGGCCGCCCGGCGAGGGCACCGGGTCGAGGCGCGCGACCTCCACCTCGCTCACGAGCAGCCGCCCACGCGCCGCGAGCAGGACCGCCTCCCCGCGCGAGAAGGCGCGGTTTCGCGCCTCGGCCACCAGGCGGCCGTCGAGCCAGGCGCTGTAGCTCCCGCCCTGGGCGCGCAGGCGCAGCGCGTGCTCGTCGCGCGCGAAGCGCACGTCGCTCCGGTCGGGCGTGAAGTTCAGCGAATCCACGCCGGAGCCGATGCGCGCGAACGCCGCCGCGCTCTCCTCGTAGAAGGAGGTGCGGAAGCGCGGATCGCAGCCAGTGAAGAAGGCGATCCCCTCGGCGCGTTCCTCGCTGGCAGGCGGCGCATGCAGGCGCGCCTCGAGCACGGATGCGAATCCCGGCTTGATGCGCAGGCACAGATCGAAATCGGTCAGGTCGAGCGGAATGGGGAGGGCGTTGCCCTGGTCGAGGAGCAGCGGGCCGGCCTCACGGAAGGCGGCCGCAGCCTCGGGCGCCGCGCCGCTGGCGGGAGCGGGCGCGCGGCGAGCGTCCCGCTGCACCATGAGGGCGCCGGTACCCGCGGCCACGGCCAGGAACACGGCGAGCGCCAGCCAGCGGAGCAGGGGCCGGGCGCTTGCAGTCCGATCCGCGCCGCGCCAAAGCGCGAGGAGCAGCCCTGCGGCCGCGCAGAGCGGCGCGAGCAGGAGCGGCCGTGCGCGGCTGTCCGGGGCAACGGCGAGCAAGACCGCGGCCGCGGCCGCCGCGAGCACGCACGCCGCCGCCAGGCGCCTTGTCAAGGGTGCCCCTCCGCCAGGCCGAGGCAGTCGAGCAGGCGCTCGGCCGCGTGCGCCGCGGCATCTCCTGGGTGGTAGAAGAAGTCCTCTGCCGCGGCGCGGCGCACCTCCGCGCGCTCCTCGGGATGCGCGAGCGCGTGCGCCACGGCTTCGCCCAGCTCCTCCGCGCGGTCGATGGTCGCGCCCGTCTTCGTGCCCCAGGTCTCGAGGTCGGTCGCGGGCCAGTCCTTCTCCAGCCCCTCGAGGTCTTTGATGTTCCACCAGGAGCTGATCGTCGGCTGCTCGATCCCCGCCGCCCGCGCGTCGAGCACGACCTTGGAGCGGAGAAAGAGCGTCTCCGTGCCTTCCTTGGACCGTCGAAGTCGCGCACCAGGCGCTGCCTGGACGTGAGCAGCGGCGGCAGCACGCGCGCCCAGTCGCAGCTCTCCTTCCGCGGGTCGTACGAGTTGTCGTGCAGCTTGACGAGCGTGTTGACCTCGAGGCGGCCGAGCGCGCGCACGATCTCCTGGCCCTGGCGCTCGAGGCAGCCGCCCTGGATCCACGTGGGAGCGAACAGCACCGTGGGCAAGGACGGGTCGAGGCCGAGCCCGGCGAGGACCTGCCCGCGGTCGAAGCAGCCCTGCACCAAGGAGTCGAGCTTCGGCATGCCGACCTTCTCGATGCGCGCGTCGTCCGCGCTGAGCAGCCCCGTCTCGACGAAGCGCCGCGTCATGTACGGCCCGATCATGAACAGCTTGTCGAAGCGCAGCACCCGCTCCTGCACGGCGAAGTTGCGCAGCGAGAAGCCGTGGAACATGTGCACCTTCACGCGCGCGCGCCGCCCCGAGAGCCGCATGTCTGGCGTGACGTAGAGGTCATAGGCGCGCCAGCGCGCCAGCGAGTTCCGCACCAGCCGGCCGCCCTTCAGGTCGAAGGCGCCGTAGACGAGCGCCGGGTTCTTCCTGCCCTGGTACTTGCCAGTGAAGTGGAACTCGATGCGAGGATCGCGCCGCAGCCGGTCATGGACCGGGGCGAACAGCACGAAGTTCATCGGGCACTTGGCGAAGAACAGGACCCGTTTTCGTCTCATGTCGAGCTGCGGATTGTAGGCTCTCCGGCGCGATGATCGTCGTGCTTGGCGCGGGACTGGCCGGTCTTTCCACGGCCCTCCACCTCGGGGGCCGCGAGTTCGCGGTGATCGAACGGGAGAGCGAGGTCGGCGGCCTGGCGCGCTCGGCCTGCCAGGACGGCTTCTGCTTCGACTTCGCGGGCCACGTCCTGCACCTGCGGGACGCGTCGGTGCGCGCGCTCGTCGACGACCTGCTGGGCGAGGACCAGCTTCATGTGCAACGCTCGGCCTGGATCCGCTTGGGCGATCGCCTCGTCCCCTACCCGTTCCAGGTCAACACCCACGCCCTGCCGCTCGCGGACCGGGTGGCCTGCGTCGCCGGCTTCGCCCACACCTTGCTCCCGCGCCCGCCCGCGCGCGGCGCGCGCCTCTCCTGCCAGGACTGGATCCTCGACTCCTTCGGCGCGGGCTTCGCCGAGCGCTTCTTCCTGCCCTACAACGAGAAGTGCCTCGCGACCGACCTGACCACGCTCTCCGCCGACTGGCCGGAGCGCGCGATACCGAAACCCGACCTGGAGGAGGTCGTGCGCGGCGCCCTCGGCATCGCCGCCCGCGCGCCCTTTGGCGCGAACGCGACGTTTCGCTATCCCCGCTCGGGCGGCATGCACCGCCTGCCCGAGGCCATGGCGCGCCGCCTGCCGCCGGTGCGCCGGGGGGCGCGCGCTCTCCGCATCGACGCCAGACGCCGCGTGCTCGAGCTCGCGGACGGGAGCGCGCTCGCCTATGACGCCCTGGTCGCGACCAATCCGCTGCCCGAGCTGATCGCCATGATCAGCGACCTCGGGCCAGAGGAGCGCGCCGCGGCCGCGCGGCTGCGCCACTCATCGCTCTCGTGCTTCTGCTTCGGCTTGCGGGGCGCCCTGCCCCACGGCCGCCACTGGGTGTACTGCCCGGAGAAGCGCTATCCCTTCCATCGCGTGAGCTACCCGGCCAACATCGCCCCGAGCATGGCGCCGGCCGGCATGAGCTCCGCCTGCGCCGAAGTGTCCTACGCGCGCGACTGCTTCCCGCCGCCCGCCGGCGCGGAAGAGGGGGTGCTCGCCGGGCTGATCGCGGCGGGCGAGATCGAGGACGCCGGCCGCGTGGTGCTCTGCCGCCGCCTCGATCTGCCCTTCGCCTACGTGCTGCACGACGGCGCGCGGCGCGAGGTCCTGCCGCTGCTCTTCCGCGCCCTGCGGGAGCGCTCCATCATCCCGGTCGGCCGCTACGCCACGTGGAGCTACCTCTCCATGGAGGACGTGATCCTGCAGGGCAAGGAAGCGGCCGCGCACCTCTGCCGCGGGTCCTGAGCGCGAGCACGATGGCCGATTTTCGCCCCACCGTCGTTCACGTCATCACGAGGCTCGACCTGGGCGGGGCGCAAGAGAACACGCTCGACACCTGCCGCTTGCTCGACCGCGCGCGCTTTCGCGTGGCCCTGCTCGCCGGCCCCGAGGGGCGCCTCGACTCCGCGGCGGCGCGCATCCCCGACCTCGACTTCCGCCTCGTTCCCGATCTGGTCCGGGAGATCGAGCCGCGGCGCGACCTCGCCGCGCTGCGCCGGCTGCGCGATCACCTGCTCGAGCTGGGTCAAGACGGCGCGCCCCTCATCGTGCACACGCACTCGAGCAAGGCCGGCATCCTCGGCCGCCTGGCCGCGCGCGCGGCCCGGGCGCGCTTCGTGGTGCACACCATCCACGGTTTCGGCCATCCCGCCCTCACGCGGCGCTGGCAGAAGGGGCTCGCCATCCTGGCCGAGCGCATGGTCGCGCGGCGCACGAGCCGCTTCGTCGCGGTGTCCCGCGCCGACGTCGAGGAGGGCATGCGGCTCGGCCTGTTTCGCGCAACGGACGTCGAGCTGATCCGCAGCGGCTTCGACGTGACGGCCTTCGCCGAGCCGGGCGTGGAGCGCTGGGCCGCGCGCCGCGCCCTCGGCGTCGAGAGCGACGGTCCACTCATCGGCATGGTGGCGTGCCTCAAGCCGCAGAAGGACCCGCTCGCCTTCCTGCGCGCCGCGCGCCTGGTCCTCAACGAAAGGGACGACGCGCGCTTCCTCATGGTTGGGGACGGCGAGCTGCGCATGGAGGTGGAGGCCCTGCGCGATCGCCTCGGCCTGGGCTCAGCCCTCCTGCTGCTCGGCTGGCGCGAGGACGTGCCGAGCATCCTGCGCGCCCTCGACCTGTTCGTGCTGACCTCGCGCTGGGAGGGGCTGCCGCGCGCCCTGGTCCAGGCCATGGCGGCAGGCGTGCCGGTCGTGGCGTGCGCCGCCGGCGGGATCGGCGAGGTGGTGAGCGACGGGCTGACCGGCCGCCTGGTGGCGCCTCGCGACCACCGGGCGCTGGCCGCGTGCATGCGCGAGCTGCTGGAGGATCGCACCCGCGCCGCGAGGCTCGCCGCGGCCGCGCGCGAGCGCGTCGCCTCCGAGTTCGACGTGCGCCTGATGATCGAGCGCCTCGAGCGCCTCTACCAGCGGCTGCTCGCGGGCTGAAGCGGGCGCGGGGAGCGGCAGGCGGCGCGCCGCGTCAGCGCCCTTCGCCTCCAGCCGCGTCCGCGTGCTTCAGCTCCTGCAGGCGGCGGTAGGCGTGCTGGATCGACGCGTCGTCCTGGCCGCCCGCGCGCAGGGCCGCGTCCACGTAGCGCTCCCAGGCGGCGCGCGCCGCGCCGGGATCGAGCCGGTCCGTGGTCAGGGCGAGGTTGAACAGGGCGTCCGCGAACTGGGGATCGAGCCGCGAAGCGGCCAGGAAGTCCGCGCGCGCAGCCTCGAGGTCGCCGGCGACAAAGGCGCGATTGCCGCGCGCCAGGTGCTCCTGCGCGTGCACCGAGCCGCCGCGCGCCCGGCCGCCGGAGAGGTATCCCAGGCGGGTCAACTCCTCCAGCTCCTCGGCTGACGGACCGACGGACGGCTCCTCGGGCCGGTGGACTTCCTGGACGGAGCGCCTCTCCCGGAGCCGCTGCTCGAGCGCCCCCTGCAGGCGCGCCAGAGGGCCGGGCTCGGCTTGCGCTACGTCCGCGCCCTCGTCCAGGCTGTCGGCCTGAAGCGCGAACAGCCCGTCCTCGAGCCCCTCCATGCGCAGGAGCTTCCACGGCAGGCCCGGAAGCACGGCGGCCACGCCGCGGCGCGCGAGCGCCGAGGCGTCCACCTGGGGACGGAGAGACGCGAGGCGCTCCAGCACCTCGACCGGCCGCATGCGCTCCGAGAGGAGCGCCAGACGGCTCGCGGTGAGGTCGGGGCGGAACGTGCGATCGCGCAGGTCCTGGATCCAGCGGAACAGATCGGTCAGGACCACGGGATGGTCGTGTCGCTCGCCCGCGGGCACGCCGCTGCCCCAGAGGACGAGGGGCACGCGCAGCACCGACTCGTGCAGCGAGCCCTGGTGATCGACGAGACCGTGGTCTCCCAGGTTCTCGCCGTGGTCTGAGGTGACGATGAAGACCGCGTTCTCCAGGAAACCGCGGCGCTTGAGCGCGTCGTGCACGTCCGCCAGCCAGGCGTCGAGCCCGCGGATGGCGCTGTCGTAGCGCTCTGCGAGCGCCGCGCGAAAGGCGGCGTCGAGGGGCACCTCGCCCGCGAGCACGCGGTCGAGAAAGTCGGGCGCGGCCAGCACGTCCCGGTCGAGCGATTCTCCCGCCTCGCCGAAGAAGCGCTCGTAGCCGCGCGCGGCGTCGTAGGGCAGGTGCGCGTCCATGAGGTTGACGAAGACGAAGGCAGGGCGGCCCTTGCGGCCGCTGTCGATCCACTCGAGCAGGCGCTCCCGGATGGCCGCGCCCGGCTGCTGGCCGGAGCGCACGGCCGCGTCGTTCCAGGTCTCGTAGAAGTGGTCGAAGCCCTGGTCCAGGTGGAAGGAGCGGCTGACGTTGACGTTGGCGGAGAAGGCCCCGGTGGCGTAGCCGGAGCCGCTCAGGACCTCGGCGATGGTGGCGGCCTCGCCCGCGAGGTAGCGGTGCTCGAAGTGGCAGCCGTGCTCGGACGGCGAAAGGCCGGTGAAGAGCGACGCGTGCGACGGGAGGGTCCAGTTGGCCGGCGCCCGCGCCTGCGAGAAGACCACCCCTTGCCGCGCCAGGGCGGCGAGGAACGGCGTGGTCTCTCGCCGCGACATGCCGGCCACGGACACGTGGTCTGCCCGCACCGTGTCGAGCACGATGAGCACGATGTGCGGAGGGGACGTCTCGCGCTCCCCGATGCCGAACTCGACCACCGCCACGCCCGTCAGGAGGATGACGGCGAGCGCGAACGCGAACGTGGTGATGCGGATCGTGGTGCTTCTCCGCCTGCGGCCGGCTTGCCGCGCGAGCGACGCGCCCCGCGCCGCCGCGCCGGGCTCCAGGTTAGAAGGCGCCCCGGGCGAGGGGAAGCCGAAGGCCACAAGGGACCGCACAGGCCTCTTCGCCGGCGCCGAGATCCCGCCGCCCCACGACGCGCCTGCCGAGGAGCCCTCCGCAGCGCTGGCAGGTCACTGACAGCCGAACCGCGCGCCCAGGACAAGCGGCTCCACATCCCCGGTAGGACATCGAGTCCGTACGGCCCACCATCACCACGCCGAACCGCCTGCTTCGCCTCCGCACCGCGCGCCCCGCGCGGTGCATCGATTCTGGGGCGGTCGCGGGCTCTTGCACGCGACCGACTTCCTCACGTAACTCGTCTCGAGCAGCCCGGTCGCGGTAGGGATGCGGGTTGCCCCGCACCCCCCGCACAGATCCCGGCGTGCGGCGCTACCGCACCGGGCTCTTGCCTCGGGTCAAGTAACGCGCAGGCGTTGGCTCGGCCACGGCTGGAGGATTCGGGCGGGTGG
>JACQZJ010000101.1:0-6536 GCA_016213895.1 Planctomycetota bacterium
CGCAGGTGGGCGCCCAGCTCCAGGGCGTGCTCTACGTGCTGGACGAGCCCTCCATCGGCCTGCACCAGCGCGACAACCGCCGCCTGCTGGACACGCTCAAGCGGTTGCGCGACCGCGGCAACACCGTGCTCGTGGTGGAGCACGACCGCGACACCATGCTCGCCGCGGACTTCCTGGTGGACGTGGGACCGGGCGCGGGCGCGCGCGGCGGCGAGATCGTGGCCAGCGGCCTGCCCGAGGAGGTGTTCCGCCACGAGACCTCGCTCACCGCCGCTTACCTGCGCGGCGAGCGTCAGATCGAGATGCCGGCGCGGCGCCGCAAGGGCAACGGCGCGGCGCTCGTCATCCGCGGCGCGCGCCAGCACAACCTCAAGAACATCGACGTCTCCATCCCGCTCGGCTGCTGCGTCGCGGTCACCGGCGTGTCCGGCTCGGGCAAGTCGACCCTCATCGACCTGGTCTTGAAGCGCGCGCTGGCGCGCAGGCTCCACGGCGCGCGCGACCCGGTGGGGGAGCACGACGCCATCGACGGCGTCGAGCACGTCGACAAGGTCGTCGAGATCGACCAGTCCCCGATCGGCCGCACGCCGCGCTCCAACCCCGCGACCTACAGCGGCGCCTTCACCCACGTGCGCGAGTTGTTCGCGCTCCTGCCGGAAGCGCGCGCGCGCGGCTACGCCAGGGGCCGCTTCTCCTTCAACGTGGACGGGGGGCGCTGCCCGGAGTGCGCGGGAGCGGGCGCCCAGCTCGTGGAGATGCAGTTCCTGGCCGACATCGAGGTCCCGTGCGCGGAGTGCAACGGGCGGCGCTTCAACGCCGAGACCCTGGACATCCGCTACAAGGAGAAGAGCATCAGCGACGTGCTCGACCTGACGGTCGAGGAGGCGGCGCGCTTCTTCGCGGCGCACCCCAAGCTGAGCCGCATCCTGGGAACCCTGGAGGACGTCGGGCTCGGCTACGTGCGCCTCGGCCAGACCGCGACCACGCTCTCGGGCGGCGAGGCGCAGCGCCTCAAGCTGGCGCGCGAGCTGGCGCGCCCCGGGACCGGCCGCACGCTCTACCTGCTCGACGAGCCGACCACCGGCCTGCACTTCGCGGACATCGAGCGCCTGCTCTCCGCCCTGCAGGCTCTCGTGGACTGCGGCAACACCGTGGTCGTGATCGAGCACAACCTGGACGTGGTCAAGGTGGCCGACTGGATCATCGACCTCGGCCCGGAGGGGGGCGGCGGCGGGGGAGAGGTGGTCTTCGCCGGCACGCCCGCCCGCGCCATGCGCTCGCGCCGCTCCTGGACCGGCCGCCTGCTCAAGGAGTACCTGCTTCCGGCGCGGCCCAACCCCAGCCCGGTGGTGCGCGAGGCGGGCGCCGGGGAGGACCGCGCCATCCGCGTGCGCGGCGCGCAGAAGAACAACCTGCGCGCGCTGGACGCCGACATCCCGCACGGCGCGCTCACCGTGGTCACGGGCGTGTCCGGGTCCGGCAAGACCTCGCTCGCCTTCGACACCGTGTTCGCCGAGGCGCAGCGCCGCTTCGTCGAGTCCATGTCCACCTACGCGCGCCGCTTCCTCAAGCGCCTGGACCGCGCGCCGGTCGAGCGCATCGACGGGCTGGCGCCGGCCATCGCCATCGACCGCCGCGCGGCCTCCAGGAACCCGCGCTCCACGGTCGCGACCTCGACCGAGATCCACGACTACCTGCGCCTGCTGTTCGCGCGCGCCGGCACGCCGCACTGCCCGGACTGCGGCGCCGAGCTTTGCGCCGCCACCCCGGGCGCGGCCGCGCGCGAGGTCCTCGAACGCATGGCGGGCAAGCGCGTGCGCGTGCTCGCGCCGCTCAGGCGCGCCGACTTCCGGGCGCCCCCGGCGCTCGCCCCCGCGGCCGGCCTGCCCGAGGTCGCGGCGGACCTGCTGAAGCAAGGCTTCGTGCGCGTTGACCTGGACGGCGTGGAACAGCGTCTGGACGGACCGCTGCCCTCCCATGACCCAGGCTCGGTCGAGCTGGTGATCGACCGCGTGGCCGCGCGCCCGGCGGCCGCGGGCAGGATCGCGGAGGCGGTCGCGCAGGCCTACGGCCGCGGCAACGGGGTGGCGGTGCTGCGCGACGAGGAGGGCGCGGAGCTGATCCTGACGCGCGAACCCGCCTGCCCGCGCCACGGCTGGCTCTTGCGCGAGGAGCCCCGGCCGCGCTTCTTCTCGTTCAACTCGCACCTCGGCGCCTGCGAGACCTGCTCCGGCCTGGGGCGCGTGGAGCGCTGCGACCCCGACCTGCTGATCGCCCACCCGGAGAAGCCCCTGCTGCAGGGCGCGCTCGCGCCCCCCTGGGACGTGGACCTGGCCAAGCCGCACTACGGGTTCACGCACGTGCTCGCGTCCCTGGCGCAGGCGCTCGCCATCGACCTGGACCAGCCCTTCGCCAGCCTGCGCCCGGCCGCAAGGCGCGCCATCCTGCACGGCTACAAGAAGCCGCTCGCGATCGAGATCGTGCGCGAGTCCCACGACCGGCGCCGCGAGTACTCCTTCGAGGCGCACTGGGAAGGCCTGTGCGGCCGCTTCGAGCAGAAGTACCGCGCGGCCGAAGAGGGCAGCTGGTGGCGCCGGCGCCTGCGGCCGTTCATGGCCGAGGGGGAGTGCGCGGCCTGCGGCGGCGCGCGCCTCAACCCGCTGGCGCGGGCCTTCACCGCCGGCGGCCGCACGCTGGACCAGATCTGCCGCATGACCGTGGCCGCGGCGCGCGAGTTCTTCCGCGATCTGCGCCTGGACGGCGCGCGCGCGGCCGTGGCGCGGGAAGTGGTCGTGGAGATCCAAAACCGCCTCGACGTGCTGCACGGCGTCGGCCTCTCCTACCTGGAGCTTTGCCGGCGCTCGGCGACGCTCTCGGGCGGCGAGGCGCAGCGCATCCGTCTGGCCACGCAGCTCGGCAACCGGCTGGTGGGGGTGATCTACGTGCTCGACGAGCCGACCATCGGCCTGCACTCCCGGGACACGGCGCGCCTGGTCGCGACCCTCAAGGGGCTCCGCGACCTCGGCAACACCATCCTGGTGGTGGAGCACGACCTCGACGTGATGCGCGCCGCGGACTACCTGATCGACGTCGGACCGGGCGCAGGCCAGCGCGGCGGCACGGTCGTGGCCGCGGGAACGGTCGCCGAGGTGCGGGAGAACCCGGCGTCGCTCACCGGGGCCTACCTCGCCGGCCGGCGCGCCGTGCCCGTGCCGGCGGCTCGCCGGCCGCTCGGCGCGGCCGCGGTCGCGGTGCGGGGCGCGCGCCTGCACAACCTGAAGTCCATCGACGCCGCCATCCCGCAGCGCGCGCTCACCTGCGTGACCGGGGTCTCGGGCTCCGGCAAGTCGACGCTCGTCATGGACGTGCTCGAGCCCGCGGTGCGCGCGCGCCTCGCCAGCCCGGGGCGGGCGCCGCCGCGCGGCGGCGAGCCCTTCGACGCGCTCGTGCTCGCGCCCGGAATCGAGCATCTCGCGGTCGTGGACCAGTCGCCGCTCGGGCCCACGCCCGCCTCGAATCCGGCGACCTACACCGGCATCTTCGACCAGGTGCGCGAGGTGTTCGCCGCCACGCCCGAGGCGCGCATGAAGGGCTTCAGCAAGGCCTGGTTCTCGTTCAACCAGCCCGGCGGGCGCTGCGAGGCCTGCGAGGGCAAGGGGCTGGTGCAGGTGGAGATGCACTTCCTCTCGGACGTGTACGTGCCGTGCGAGGCGTGCGGCGGCAAGCGCTTCAGCCGCGAGACGCTGGCCGTGACCTACGGCGGCAAGTCGGTCGCGGACGTGCTCGACATGGAGGTCGAGGAGGCGTTGCGCTTCTTCGCCAACCGGCGCCGCATCCGCGACGTCCTCGCCCTGCTCGCGGACATCGGCCTCCGCTACCTGCGCCTGGGCCAGAGCGCCACCACCCTCTCGGGCGGCGAGGCGCAGCGCGTCAAGCTCGCGGCCGAACTTGGCGGCCCGCGGCGCGGCGCCGCGCTCTACTTGCTCGACGAGCCGACCACCGGCCTGCACCCGGAGGACGTGGCGCGGCTCAGCGAGGTGCTGGCCCGGCTGGTGGAGGCCGGCAACACGGTCGTGGTGATCGAGCACCACCCGGACCTGATCAAGACGGCGGACTACGTCATCGACCTCGGCCCGGAGGGCGGGGAAGAGGGCGGTTTCATCGTCGCCCGCGGGCGGCCCGAGGAGGTAGCGCGGGACGCGCGCTCCGCGACCGGCGGGCGGCTGGCGCGCGGGCTGCGGGGCGAGGCGTGCTCCGCGCTGGCGGAGGAAGGCGCATGAACGGCGCGCCGGGAGAAGGCAGCCAGGCGCAGCCCCTGACGGTGCAGGGCGACCGCACCGTGCTGCTCGAGGTGAACGCTCCGGGCTTCGCCGAGGCGCGCGACTTCCTCTCGCGCTTCGCCGAGCTGGAGAAGTCGCCCGAGTTCTTCCACACCTACCGCATCACGCCGCTCTCCATCTGGAACGCGGCCGCGGCCGGCCTTGACGCCGCGGCCATCCTCGAGTTCCTGCGCGCGCGCTCGCGCTACCCCGTGCCGCCGAACGTGGAGCGCGAGGTGCAGGAGAACATCAGGAGGTTCGGCCTGCTGCGCCTCGAGCGCGCCGGCGGCGAGGTCTACCTCTCCTCCTCTGAGCCGCAGCTCCTCAGGGACGTGACGCGCAACCCGGCGGTGAAGAAGCTGGTGGGTTGCGCCGGCGAGGCGGAGCGCCTGCGCGTGCCGCCCGAGCACCGCGGCGAGGTGAAGCAGGCCCTGATCCGCATCGGCTACCCGGTGGAGGACCTGGCCGGCTACGCCGTGGGCGCTCCCTTCGCGCGCTACGCCGTGGGCGCTCCCTTCGCGCTTTCCTTCCGCGCGCGCACGGCGGAAGGGGCGTCCTTCCAGGTGCGGCCCTACCAGCGGGACGCGGCCGACGTCTTCTACGCCGGCGGGTCGGAGCGCGGCGGCTCGGGCGTGATCGTGCTGCCCTGCGGGGCGGGCAAGACCGTGGTCGGCCTGGCGGTCATGGAGCGGGTGGGCGCGCGCACCCTGATCCTGACCACGAACGTGGTGGCGGTGCGGCAGTGGCGCGCCGAGATCCTGGACAAGACCCAGGTCGACCCCGCGGACATCGGCGAGTACACGGGCGAGTCGAAGGAGGTCAAACCGATCACCATCGCCACCTATCAGATCCTCACCTACCGCCGCCGCAAGTCGGACCCCTTCGTCCACTTCGACCTGTTCTCGGCCAACGCCTGGGGCCTGGTGATCTACGACGAGGTGCACCTCCTGCCCGCGCCGGTCTTCCGCGTGACGGCGGAGATACAGGCCACGCGCCGCCTCGGCCTCACGGCCACCCTCGTGCGCGAGGACCGCAAGGAAGATGAAGTCTTCTCCCTCATCGGGCCGAAGAAGTGTGACGTGCCGTGGAAGGTCCTGGAGCGCCAGGGATGGATCGCGCAGGCGCGCTGCATCGAGGTCAGGGTGCCGATCCCGGACGAACTGCGCCCCCGGTACCAGAGCAGCTCGGCCCGGGCCCAGTTCCGTCTGGCCTCGGAGAACCCGGCCAAGGAAGCGGTCATCGAGTTCCTGGTTGAGAAGCACAGAGACGACCGAAAGCTGGTCATTGGACAGTACTTGGATCAACTGGCGCTCTTGGCGCGCCGGCTCGGGGCGCCGCTCATCACGGGCAAGACGCCGAACCGCGAACGCGAGCGCCTCTACAACTTGTTCCGAGAAGGCGAGATTCCGCTGCTCCTGGTCTCTAAGGTAGGAAACTTTGCAATCGACCTGCCGGATGCCTCGGTGGCGATCCAGGTGTCCGGGACCTTTGGGTCCCGCCAGGAGGAAGCCCAGAGGCTTGGTCGGATCCTGAGACCGAAGTCGAACGGGGCGCCGGCGTGGTTCTACAGCCTGGTCACGCGTGAGTCGAAGGAGTCCGACTTCGCCAACCACCGCCAGCTGTTCCTGACCGAACAAGGGTATGCCTACGAGATTCGCGACGTGGACCAGGTGATGCCGAACGCGCAAGGCGGCGAAGAGAAGAGATGAACGATCCAGGCCGCGGCCCGCGGGCACCCAGCCTCGAGGGATTGCTGCGCGAGAAGTCGCGCGCCGACCTCAGCGAGCTCTACTCGTTCTGGGACGGCCGCGCGCCCGCGCCGCGCACCTCCGACAGCCTGGTGGACTCGCTGGTGCACCGCATGACCGACGAGGACTCGGTGCGCAAGCGCCTGAAGTTCCTCTCCAAGAAGCTGGTCGACCTGCTGCGGTTCCTGCTGCGCGACCGGGCCTTCACGGTCACGCGCGACAGCGTCCTGCACTCGCGTCTCTTCAACTACATGAGCCAGTACGAGGTCGAAGCGGCCTTGAACGCGCTGCAGAAGCGCGGCTTCGTCTTCCAGCTCGGCGCGCGCTCGGGCAGCGACAACGGCGCCCTGCGCTTCTCGGTGCCGGGGGACCTGGGCGAGGTCCTGCAGGCCTTCCTCTGGGACGAGGAGAGCCCGCTCAAGGACATGTTCAGCCTGCGCTCCTGCGTGAAGCGGCTCGGCGCCGGGGA
>JACQZJ010000101.1:6591-22201 GCA_016213895.1 Planctomycetota bacterium
CGAGCCGCGGCCCCTCGCCGACCTGGACGAGGCGGTGCAGGCGCTCTGTCTGCCCGGGGAGGCGGCGCACCGTCTGCGCCAGCTCGATCCCGACCTGCAGGCGCTCATCGCCATCGTCGTCAGGGAGACCGGCGGCTTCGCCACCAAGTCGCAGTACGACCGGCTGCGCGGCCGGGACGGCCCGCGCTGGGAGCGGCGGCGGCTCAAGGCCGCGATCGAGGGCCAGCTCCTCGGCACGGTGCGCCATCTCGCGCTCGGCGAGTACGGCATCAACCACTTCGACGAGACGCTGGTCCTCTTCGACGAGGTGGTCGCCGCGCACCGCCGCCACATCGCCTCGGACCCGGCCGGGAGCGCGGACGACGTGCGCACCTGCGGCGTCGACCTCATCTCCGACATCTCGAGCTTCCTTTCCGTCGTGGCGCACAGCCGCGTGCGCCTCACGCTCAGCGGGCAGATCTACCGTACCGTGGCCAAGAAGCTGGCCGAGCAGCTCATCCTCAGCCAGAAGCCGGAGCTGGCGGCGCTCGACCCCTTCCAGTACATCTACGACCTGTGCGTGGCGCGCAAGCTGGTCGAGAGGCGCGAGGACCGCACCCTGCACGTCACCATCCGCGGGCGCAAGTGGGAGCAGGAGCCGCTGGAGAAGAAGCTGCGCGTGCTGCTCGACTTCTCCTTCCGCGAGCGCTTGAGCGACGGCGATGGCTTCCACGGGCCGCGTCTCCGCGACCAGCTCCTCGAGGTGCTCGGCACGCAGCAGGTGGGCACGTTCCACGAGGCGACGGCGTTGCCGTTCGCCGCGCGCAACCGCTACATCTCGCTGCTCGAGGAGGACCACGTCCGCGACGCCTTCCAGAACCGCTACCAGTACGCCCCGACCGCGGTGATGCGCGACGCCGCCGGCCTGGCCCAGTGCCTGCTGCAGTGGCAGCGCGACCGGCTCTACCTGCTCGGCCTGGTGGACCTGGCCTTCTCGGGCGACGCGCCGCTCGCGGTGCGGCTCACGCCGCTCGGGGCGCGCGCCCTCGGCCGCTCCCTGCCGGCCGATCTCGCGGCCGCGGGCCGGCCGCTCATGGTCAATCCCGACTTCGAGGTCCTGCTCTTCCCCGAGGAGGGAGACACCTACGACTTGATCACGCGCCTCGACCGCTTCGCCGAGCGCCAGAGCTCGGACGCGGTCTACCGCTACAAGGTGAGCGCCGGCTCGATCGAGAAGGCGGTGGCCGAGGGGGTCGACGTGGCCGAGATCCTGCGCGTGCTGTCGGAGAACGCGCGCAGCGCCATCCCGCAGAACGTGGTCTATTCCATCAAGGAGTGGGCGGGGAAGGTGCGCTTCGTGTCCGCGCGCAGGATGCTGGTGCTGCGCGGCCGCAACCGCGAGATCGTGGACCGGCTGCTGCGCGCCCTCTCGGCGCTGCAGGTCGCCTGCGAGCGCCTTTCTCCCACGGCGATCGTGCTGGACGACGGCTCCGATCTGGACGCGCTGGAGAGCCGCCTCGCGGACTCGGGCATCTTCCTCAGGGGGGGCAGCGCGGAGGACAACGGCCAGGAACAGGCGGAGGACCGCTCAGGCGAGCGCCCTGGCGGCGACGAGGAATGACGCTCCTGGCCGAGCGCCTGCGGCTGGTCGTGGTGACTCCCGGCCGGGGCGACGCGGCCGCGGTGGTGCGCCTGGCCGAAGGAGCGCTCTGCGGGGGGGCGAGCGCGATCTGGATCCGCGAGCGCTCGCTCGCCGCGCCGGCGCTCTGCGAGCTGGCGCGGGCCGTGGCGGCGATCGCGCGCCGCGCCGGGGGATTCGTCATCCTCTCGCGGGACGCCGAGATCGCGGCGCGGGAGGGCCTGGACGCCGTGCACCTTGGCTTCCGCGACCAGGCGCCGCGCGCCGTGCGCGAGAGGGGCTTGCCGCTCGTCGTCGGCTTCTCCGCGCACGACCCGCTCGACCGCCAGGCCATCGCCGCCGCCGACTACGTGACGCTCTCGCCGCTCTTCCCCACGCCCGGCAAGGGGCGGGCGGCCGCCGCGCTCGGCCTGGCGCGCTTCCAGCAGCTCCGCGCCGCGATCCCGGTGCCCGTGGTGGCGCTCGGCGGCGTCGGCGCGGCAAGCGCCGCGAGCGCGTTGCAGGCCGGGGCGGACGGCGTGGCGGTGCTGCGCGCCGTGGCGGATGCGGAGGACGCGGCCGCCGCGGCCCGCGCCATCCGGGCGCGCCTGGACGAGGCCCGAGCGTGAGCGCCTCCGGCGCGGATCCCCAGGCGCCGCGGAGCGCGCGCCGCTTCGACCCGCGTGGCCTCATCCGCCCCCTGCGTCTGCTCGCCCTGGCCGCCGTGCTGTTCCTGCTCTGGCGCCTGCTCGCCGACTACTCCCTGGCGGCCCTGCCCGAGGGCGAGGCGCCGCTCTTCGACTTTTCGCCCGGACAGCGCGTGCTCGTGACTCCCTTCTCCGCGGAGCGCGGCCCGGAGCCGGGCGACGCCGTGCTCTTCAGGACGCGCGCGGGAGAGACGCACCTCGGCCGGGTGGTGGCGCGCGCCGGCGACGGTCTGGAGGTGGACGTGGCCGGCGGCCGGCTGCGCCGCTCGCGCGAGCCGTGCTGGTACCCGGCTCCGCGCCGCCTTCTGGAGCGGCTGCCGCTCCGCCCGGGAGAGGTGCTCGTCCTGGCCGAGGACGCGCTCGCCCGCGAGTCGGGCGCGATCCTCGCGCCGGGAGACGCCGCCGAGCGCGTGCTCGCCGGCTTGCCGTCCTTCACCTCGCGCCCGCCCGCGGGCCGCTGATTCCCTGTTGGCAAAGGCGCGCCGCCCCCTGCGCCGCGGTGCGCAAGGGTGCCTCGAGCAGAAGGGCGTCCACGAGGTTGATGACCGGCCCTTGCACTGGGAACTCGGTGTCAGAACGGGTCCCCATCGCTCGGAGGAGCCCGTGACGCGCGTCCTCCCGGTGGACGACGAGCCGCGCGTCCAGGAACTGCTGGAGCGTCAGCTTCGCCGGCAGCGCGGGGAATGGGAGATCCCGACCGCGGCGGACGGCACGGCAGCATAGGAGGCGCTCTGGGCCACTCACCGCCAGGATCTTTGCGCCGTGCGAGGATCCTGGCGGTCAGTGGCACAAAGTCATCGGCAGCCCGCCCCAACTCGTGGTTGGCGCCAGCGTGGCAGGGAGGAACAGGCCGCGGGCCCCTGCTGACCACCGACTACCAACTTCCGGCTCTCTTCGGAGTTCCGACTCGCGGCGGCCCCGCGGCGATGCGAGACTGCCGGCATGGTTTTCGGCGAGCTGGACTTCCTGGCCATGCTGCACGAACGCCTCGCCGGCGCGCACGATCCTCCCGGCGTGCTCGTGGGCGTGGGGGACGACGCGGCCGTGCTCGCCTGCGGCGGCCGCGAGCTGGTGGCAACCACCGACCTGCTCATCGACGGCATCGACTTCCGCCTGACGGAATGCGGCTATCGGCTCGCCGGCCGCAAGGCCATGGCGAAGAACCTGAGCGACATCGCGGCCATGGGCGTGGCGCCCTGGACGGCGTTCGTGTCCGTGGGCCTGCCGGGCGGCTTCAGCGCGGAGGACGCCGCGCAGCTGCTCGACGGTCTGGTCGATACGGCGTGCGCCTTCGGCTGCGCCATCGCCGGCGGGGACACCAAGCGCTCGCCCGGGCCGCTCATCGTGAACGTGGCTCTTCTCGGCCGCAGCACGGGGCGGCCGCCGGTCTTGCGGTCGGGCGCGCGGCCCGGGGACCTGCTCTGCGTGACCGGCCGCCTGGGCGGCTCCCTGTTCGGCCGCCACCTCACTTTCGAGCCGCGCGTGGCCGCGGGCCTGCGCCTCAACGAGGCGTGCGGCGTGCGCGCGATGATCGACCTCTCGGACGGCCTCTCGAGCGACCTCGGGCGCCTGTGCGCCGCGAGCGGCGTGGGCGCGGAGATCGAGGCCGAGCGCGTGCCCGTGTCCGCGGACGCAGAGCGCGCTGCTCAGGACGGAGGAAGCGCGCTCGCGCACGCACTGAACGACGGCGAGGACTACGAGCTGCTCTGCGCCCTGCCCCCGGAGAACGGCGCCGCGCTCGCGGCCGACCCGCTGCTCGGCCCGCTCGTGACGTGCATCGGCCGCTGCCTGATGCCGGACTCGGGCGTGCTGCTGCGCGCGGGCGGCGCGACCCGGCCCCTCGAGCCGCGCGGCTTCGAGCATCGCTTCGACGCGCGGCCGGGAGGCGGCCCGTGACGGTGGTCGTGACCGCCGCGCCGCGCGAGACCGAGCTGCTCGGGGAGCTGCTGGCGGAGCGCCTGGCGGGCGGCGAGACGCTGCTCCTCTGCGGCGAGCTCGGCTCGGGCAAGACCTGCCTGGTGCGCGGCCTGGCGCGCGGGCTCGGGATCGACGCGCGCCTGGTGAAGAGCCCGAGCTACAACGTGCTCTGCAGCTACTGCGGCGGGCGGCTCCTGCTCGATCACTTCGACGCGTACTTCGTGCGCGAGCCCGAGGAGTTCTACCGCTCCGGCTTGCTGGAGTTCGCGGATGCGGCGCACGTCATCGCCGTGGAGTGGGCCGACCGCTTCCCCGGCTGCTTCGACGCGGGAGCGCTCAACATCCTGCTGGAGCACGCGGGGGCGACGCGGCGGCGCGCTAGCATGAGCGGCGGCGGGCAGCGCGGCGCGGCGCTTTCCGCCGGTCTGGCCGAGGCCTTCGCGGCGCGGCGCGGCCGCCCGCAACCACCGCGCGGGAGGCGGACTTGAGAGCGCTCTTTGCGTGTGGCCTCGGGATCCTGCTCGCCGGGCCCTGCCTTTGCGGCTGCGTGGCGCCGGATACGGACCGCGCGCCGCCCATCAGGCGCGTGGATCCGCTCGAGCGCGTCTCGGTCCGCGTGCTGGAAACGCGCAACGAGTCGCCCAGCGCGCAGGCGGCCGGCCTGACCGCGGCCACGCACGCCCTGCTGGTCCAGCTGCTCGAGCGCACCGGTCGCTTCGAGGCGGCCGGCGCCGGGGAACAGGCGCGCTTCGTGCTCGAGACATCGATCACCGCCCTGCGCGTGGACGCGGTGGAGGAGGGAGTGATCTATCGCGACGCTCCGGCGGCCGGCGCGAGGCGCCGCGCCCTGGTCGAGATGAAGTACCGCCTGGGCGACGGACAGAGGGTGTTCCTGGAAGGAGACCTGGACGGCGCCTGCGATGTCGTCAACAGGCCCATCAACGCGCCCGGCGAGCAGGAGCTCCGCACCGGGGCGTACTGGAACATGCCCTTCGGGATCGCGACCAGGCGCTGCCTGGACAAGCTGGTGCGCACGATCAGCGACATCTTCTAAGCCATTGTGGAACGGCGACATCCAGCCTTCCGTGCGCGGCGGGCGGACCTTCCCCGAAGAGTAGCCGCTGTTTCCTTGAACCAAGGCTCGCGGCCGCCGTTTCCTGGCGCAGGGGCCGGATGAATCGACCCGACTCGGACTTGCTGGTTCGGTTCCGCGAGGGCGATCCGAACGCCTTCGACGCGATCGTCGAGCGGTTCGAGCGGCGGCTGATCGGCTACTTCTACGGGCTCTGCTGCGACCAGCAGCTGTCCGAGGACTGCGCGCAAGAGGTGTTCGTCCGGCTCTTTCGCGCCCGCGAGTCGTACGAGCCGCGGGCCGACCTGGCGACGTTCGTGTTTCGCATCGCCCGCAACCACTGGATCGACGTGTATCGCAGCCGCAAAGTGAGGCCGCCCGAGCGGTCCCTGGACGCGGGGCGGCCGGATGAGGAGGCGGGGCCCGTGGCCGACACCTTGGCCGGGAGCGACGCCTCGCCCGAGGAGAGCGCGCTGGCCGAGGAGGAGCAGCGCAGGCTGCGCGCGGCCCTGGTCAAGCTTCCGGAGATCCAGCGCGCCGTGCTCGCGCTCGCCGGCGGGCAGGGCATGAAGTACGAGCAGATCGCCCTGGTGCTCGGCATCCCTGTGGGGACCGTGAAGTCCAGGGTGCATGCCGCCGTGTTGAACCTCAGGCGCCTGCTGGGCGCCGAGGAGCCGAGGACGCAGAGATGAAGTGCGCCGAGTTCAGGGAGCAGGTGGTCCACGTGGTCCTGGGGCAAGCGGACGCGGGGATCGAGGCGGCCGCGCGCGCGCACGCGCGCCAGTGCGCGGCCTGCGGCCGGGAGTTGGAGCAGGTGGCCGTGGTGGCGCGCCTGCTGCGGGGCATGGAGGCGCAGCCGGCGAGCGCCTCGTTCCGGCCGCGCCTGGCCGAGCGCCTGCGCGCGGAGCGGGCGGAGGAGGAGAGCCTGCTGCAGAGCGCGACGTTCGCCGATCGCACGGCCGCGCGCTTCGCCTACGTCGCGCACCGCCTGCGCTCCTCTCGCGGACTGCGCGTGCTCTTGACGGCGGCGGCCCTGCATCTCGTCGGCCTGGGGGTCTACTTGCTGTGGAGCGTGGAGCGCGCCGCGGCGCCGGTTCTAACCGAGACCGCGCACCTGCCGGCGCCGCCCGCCGAGCCGGGCGCGGGCGGCGGAGAGCCGGCCGTGGTTCCGCCCCTCCCGGAGAGCGCTCCCGTGTCCGTGCAGGATCTGGCCAACCTCACGCCGCCCTCCCCGGACGACGTGATCGAGCCGCCCCAGTTCCCGCTGCCGGCCTACGAGGAGGCGCTCGATCCACTGCCTTCGGAGGTGGTGGACCAGGTGCTGAAGAACACGGTGCGGGACAACTCGCTGGCGCTCTCGCGCTTTCGCATGCGCCACCGCTTCTCCGCGCCGGCGGGCGGCGCCGCGGACCGTGCCGTGGGCCGCGGCTTGCGCTGGCTGGCGGAGCGGCAGCAGGAGGACGGCTCCTGGAACCCGGCCCTCTACGGCGGAGGAGCCGAGGCGCGCGTGGGCAGCAGCGCGCTGTGCGTGCTCGCTCTCCTCGGCAGCGCGGAGCGCGGCCGGCCGGGAGGGCCAGAGTGGCGGCACGTGGAGCGCGGGCTCGCCTACCTGCGCTCGCAGGTGACGGCCGACCGCACCATCGGCGCGGTGCGCGGCGACGAGGACGTGGTTCTCTTCAACCACGCGGTGGCGACGCTCGCCCTGATCGAAAACTACGTGCTCGGCGGCCGCCAAGACGAGAAGCTCATCGCGGACGCGCTCGAGCGCCTCGCCGACCTGGGCGCGCGCCGCCGCTTCCGGGAGCGGCAGAAGGCGGACAACATCACGGCGCCCTGGGTGGCCCTGGCGCTCGAGACAGCGCGCGCCTCGGGAGCTCCGGCCGTCTTCGACCTGGCGCGGGCGGCGGACGACGCCCAGGACTTCGTCGCGCGGCTGGTGGACGTGGATCCGCGCACCGGCCGGGCGCTCGTGCCGGGCAGCCAGCTCTGCGCCATCGCCTGCGCGGCGGCGCTCGATCCCTTGTTCGACGACGTGCGCGACTGGGAGCACTACGAGCCGCCCGTGGACCTGCTCTTGCAGCACCTGCACGAGCCTTCCCTGCGCGAGCCGACCAAGATCTTCTTCGCGGCCGTGGACGTGCACCAGCGCGGCGGCGTGGACTGGGAGCGGTGGCACGCGGACGCTGCCCGCATCCTGCCGGAGGAGCAGGACGCGGACGGAGGCTTCAAGAGCGAGTACCAGTGGGACCCGGTGGGAAGCATGGGAGGGGCCCTCTACGAAACCGCTCTTGCGGTCCTGACGCTGTCCGTGCCGCGACGGCTGGCGCGGTGAACGTCGGTCCAGCGCGGGGCGGCATCGGGGTCGATGCTTCGCCGGGAGGGAAGGGAACGGAAGGGAAGGAACGGGAGGGATGGACGCGGAGCGTCGCGGCCGCTTGCCCGGCCTCCGGGGCCGGATGGGCGACTCCCGGGGCATCGCGGGCGCGACGAAAGGGGGAGCGGCTCGTCAGGGGCGGAGGCGATGCTGGTGGTTCAGGAGCGTGAGGTACGCCGGGTGTGCACTGGAACGAGCGTCGCGGGCCAGCCCCTTCTCCAGGGAAACGCCGCTCCGCTTCTCTGCCGCGCCGTGCCGATTCCCGCGGCGAGGCAGGCCCGCTGCTGTCGGCCGCCCGCCGCGGCTGAGCCGCGGGCGCAGCGCCCGTCGGATCGAGCCGCGGCATCTGGCGCGGCGCAAGGCGGCCGCGCCAGAGGTAGGTAGGCGGTCGCGGGCCAGCAGCTCGTCGCAGAAGTGCTCCGTCGGGCTGGGGGCTTTCGGGCCGGAGCAGGTGATCTCGACGGCCGCGGACGCGGCGTTCTGCGTGTTCGCCACGGACCTGGACGGCGACGGGGATGCGGACGTGCTGTCCGCCTCGTGGTTCGACGACAAGATCGCGTGGTACGAGAACACGAACGGGCTGGGGAGCTTCGGGCCGCAGCAGGTGATCTCCGCGGTGGCGATGGAGGCAAGCTCGGTGTTCGCCGCCGACCTGGATGGGGACGGGGACGCCGACGTGCTGTCCGCCTCGTACGAGGACCACAAGATCGCGTGGTACGAGAACACGGACGGACTGGGGACCTTCGGGCCGCAGCGCGTGATCTCTGGATCGGCGTTGAACGCGCGGCACGCGTGCGCGGCGGATCTCGACGGGGACGGCGATCCCGACGTGCTGTCCGCTTCGGCCGCGGTCGACAGGATCGCCTGGTACGAGAACCTGCTGGGCACGAGCCAGTCGGACATGGGGTATCAGGGGCCGGGGACCTCAAAGATCAAGGTGTGGGGCCAGCCGCTGTCCACGGGCAACACGGCGTACTTCGAGTTCAGCGGGGCGCTGCCGAACGCGCTGACCTTCTTGTTCGTGTCGCCCCAGTTCACGCCCACGTTCGTGTGGGAGGCGGGTGGGTATCTCTGTCCGATCCTGCCGCCGCTCCTCATGGTGACGGTGGCCACGGACGGCGAGGGCGAGATCAACCTGCCGGGCGGGGTTCCGGGAGGCAGCGGGCCGGTGTCGATCCACGTGCAGGCGGCGAGCCAGGACGCGGGGCAGCCCATGGGCTGGAGCGTGTCCAACTGCGTGAAGATCGATTTTCTGCCCTGAGAGGCGCGCCGGCGGCGCACGAAGGCGCGGGCCGCGTCCCCGTGGACCCGCCGGGATTCGTGGCGGGGAGCCCGGGCGGCGCCTAGAATCCGGCGCCATGCAGGCGCTCCTCGCGATCTGGCTGTGTTGCGCGGCGCTGCGGGCGGCGCCTCAGGACGAGGCGCCCCGCGCTCCCGCCGCCGCCCGCTTCGAGTTCACCACGCTCGGCGACAAGGCGTTGTCGCGCTGCGACCTCCTGGCCGAGGCACGGGCCGCAGCGGCGCGAACCGCGGCGCGCGGCGTGTGCGTGGTGCGCTTCGAGATCTCGGAGCTGCTGCTCGGCGAATCGGGACGCGCCGAGGTCGTGGTGCTGGCCGCGCCGGGCGAGTTCAGCGCCGGAGCCACCTACCTGCTCTTCCTGGAGCGCTTCCAGGAGGGGCCGCGCTTCACCGCCTTCGCCCGCATCGCCGGCGCGGAGCGGGACTACGCGGCCAAGCTCAAGGTGCTGCGCCGCTTCGCCGAGGCCGAGAGAGTCGTGGACGAGGAGCAGAGGGCGCTCCTCATCCGCGAGATCCTGCTGCTCCACCTGGGCGACGAGGACCTCTTCGTCAAGTGGAACGCGCTCGCCGAGATCAAGTCCTTCGCCGGCCTGCACGCCGCGCTTTTCGGCGCGCGCGAGAAGGCGCGCCTGGTGGAGGTGCTGCGCGGCGAGGTCTCGCCCACCTTCCGCCGCGGACTGCTCGAGGTGCTGGAGCAGCTCGGCGTGCGCTTCGGCGAGAAGGCCCGCCCGGAGAGCGGCGGCGGGGAAGGCGCGGGCCAGGCGCCTCCCCTTGAGCAGGGGGCGTCGCGCGAACCTGCCGCCGGCGGCGCTGCCGTGCCGCCCGCCCTGCGCCCGGTTTCCTGCGCCGCCTGGCGCTCCCGCGTCCTGGAGAGGAGCAGTCCGCCATGATCACCCTCGCTCTGCTGCTAGCCGCGTTCCTGCTCCCGCAAGGCGAGGCGCAGGAGGGCGCTTCCTCCATGCCCGTGACCCTGCAGCAGTGCATCTACCTGGCCGAGAAGAACTCCCTGTCGCTGCGCATGTCCGAGATCGACGTGCAGATCGGCAAGGCGCAGGTCGGCAGCGCGCTCGGCAAGTTCGACACGATCGCGTTTCTCGACGGCAGCTACGACAAGAACACCTCGCCGGAGACCTCGTTCCTGGCGCAGGGGAACTTCGCGGGCTTTGGCACGCCCCAAGGCAAGGTCATCGTGGTCGGCATCCTGACCAAGACCTGGCAGGCGAGCGCGGGGTTCAAGGGCCAACTCCTCACCGGCGGCAGCTACCAGGCGGACGTGAACTGGAGCAAGCGCTGGACCGAGGCGGGCACCTTCGGCGGCTACAACCCGGAGTATCGCTCGGACGTGGGCCTCTCCCTGACCCAGCCGCTCCTGCGCGGCTTCGGCACTACCGTGGCCAAGAAGGACATCCTGGCCGCGCGCAACAACCTGCGCGGCACGGCGCAGGCCCTGGAGGAGGGCCGCATCCTGCGCGCCGCCGAGGTGATCAGCGCCTACTGGGAGTTCTACTTCGCGCGCCGCAACGTGGCCACGCGCGCCTTCTTCGTCGAGCAGGCCGAGAAGCTGGTGCGCATCAAGCGCAAGCGCCTCGAGGTGGGCGACGCCACGCGCCTGGACGTGGTCGAGGCCGAGTCGAACCTGGCCACGCGCCAGCAGGAGCTGATCAAGGCGCGCAACGAGATCGACCGGACGCTGGACGAACTGAAGCGCCTGATCTTCCCCTTCGACGAGCAGGCGGAGTGGGATCTCGAGCTGGTGCCACTGACCGAGGCCTCGGAGGAGCGCGTCGAGCCCTCCGCCTGGCAGGAGGCCGCGGCCGTGGCTCTCGAGCGGCGGCCGGAGCTGCTCAAGCGCCGCGAGTGGCTGAAGAACAACGACCTCGAGATCCTGGTGGCGGAGAACGCCATCCTGCCGCGGCTCGACTTGACCGGCACCGCGCGCTTGAACCACCTCAGCGACTCGCGCAGCGACTCGCTCGACTTCAGCGACGACTACCGCCATTTCTCGGCCGGGGTCTCCTTCGAGATGCCGATCGGCAACCGCAGCGCGCGCTACAACCTGTCGGTCGCGCGACTGGAGAAGATCAAGGCCCTGCTCGCGTACAAGGACGTCGAGAACGACATCATCCAGCAGGTGCGCGATGGCGTGCGCAACGTCGCCAACCGCAAGGAGGAGATCGACGCCGCGAGCGAGGCCGTGCGCCTCGCGGCCGAGCGCTGGCGCCAGGAGCAGACCCGCCAGGAGGTGGGGTTCTCCACGACCTTCCAGGCGCGCGACGCCGAGGCGCAGTGGCAGGAGGCCCTGGACGCGGAGCTGCGCGCTCTGTTCGAGTACCAGATCGCCCTCGCCTCGCTCGACGCGGCCCAGGGCACGCTGCTCGAGCGCTACGGCATCCTGCCGGCGCCGCCGCCGCTGCTCGACGACCGCGCGGGCGTGTTCTTCGACTCGTGAGAGGCGCGCGCGGCGGGGGAGCGAGGGCGCGGCTCAGCGCGCGCGGTAGTGGCCGCGCTCCGCGATGCGCTGCGCCACCGCCGGCGGCACCAGGCCGTCGATGGAGAGACCCTGGCGCACGCGCTCCCTGATCTCAGTGGAGGAGACGGGCAGGGGCTCGACGCGCAGGATGGCGGCTCTGAGCTTCTCCACCAGGCTCGGGGGGAAGGCGCGCACCACGGGCGCGAGCAGCTCGTCGTCCGGCACGCGTGGATCGCGCGACACCGTCACCAGGTCGAACTCCGCGACCAGCTCGGCGGCGCTGCGCCATTGGGGCAGGTCGCGCAGCGAGTCGCCGCCGATGAGGAAGAAGATGCGCGTCCCGGAGGGGAAGCGCCTCCGGAGATACCGCAGCGTGTCGATGGTGTAGGAGGATCCGCCGCGGCGCGCCTCGTGCTCCTCGATGCCGAAGCGCGGCTCCCCGGCGAGAGCGAGGCCGAGCAGCTCGATGCGATCCTCGACCGGGAGCATGGGTTTCCCGAGCTTGTGCGGCGCGCTGGGCGCGGGCAGGAAGCGCACCGTGTCGAGTGCGAGACGCTCGCACGCTGCGCGGGCGAGGTGCAGGTGGCCCAAATGCACCGGGTCGAAGGACCCCCCCAGGAACGCCAGCCTCCGGCTCGCCAAGTGGGCGCTAGAAGAGGCTGTAGATGAAGGGGGCGATACCGTTGCCCTCGGTGTACGCGATCAGGACCACGAGTCCGCCGAGGATGACCACGATCGGCGTGATCCACCACGCCTTGTTCTCCATGAGGAACCGCCAGAACTCGCGCATGATCATCGTCCCGTTCAAAGCGCCCGCCGATTCAGGCCCTTGATCCTACCCCGCGTGAAGCCCAGGGACAAACGGCGCGTGCACCGGCGCACTCCACGTAACCCAGGGCTCGCGGCCCCGACCCTCCCGGCGTGGGACGCTCCTTCGGGCTTCTTCTGGCGCTCGCGCTCCTTCCGCCCGACGGCCGGGCCGGAGAGACAGTGGCGGTGGCGCTCCTGCCGCGGTCCGCGGCCATTCCCTGCGGGGAGACGCGGCTGGTGCGCGGCTTCGCCTTCCTGCCGCCCGGTCTGCTCGCGGCCGCGGATGCGCCTGTCCACCTGCGGACCCGCGCGCGGGCGGAGCTTCCGACCGAGGCGCGAGCCACGGGCTTCTACCCGGATGGGAGCGTGCGCGCGCTCTGCCTGAGCGGTCTCGTGCCGCCCGCACTGGTGGCGGCCGGAGCCAGCCTGGAACTCGCAGCCGGGCCAGGCCCGGCGCCCAGGCGCGCCCTGGCCGTGCTCCGCGGCAGGGAAGGCGTGCGCGTCGACACCGGCGTGCTGGTGCTTCTCGCCGCGGCGCGCGGGCCGGACCTGTTCCCCGTGCTCGAGGTCGGACGCGTGGCGCTGAGGCCCGCGCATCGTCCGGCGCGCCTGGTGGCGGCCGTCGGCACCGAGGCGTTTTCGAGCGAGTTCGAGGAGAACCGCGGCGCGAGCGTGGTCCATCAAGGCCTGCTCGAGTGCGTGGTGCGGGTGGCCGGGGCGCTCGCCGACGGCGAGGGGGAGCCGCACGCCGCCTACCACTTGCTGCTGACGTTCCACGCCGGATCGCCCCTGGTGGAGATGGCGCTCGACGTGGAGTCCTTCGCGGCGGACGATCTGGCCGATGACCTGCGCCTCGAGCTGCCGCTCAATGCCGGCCGGAGCGCCCGGGTCTCGGTGCTGGGCAAGGGAACGCGGCTCGACTGCGGCGCGGGGCCGGCGTCCGTGGCCGCTCTCGACGGCCAGACGCTTCTCGCCTCCGCCGCGGGCGTGTGCGCGCGCATCGACGCGGGGAGCCGCGCCGGCCTGCTCATCGCAGGCGAGCGCGGAGCCGGCGTCGCGCTCGTGGCCTCGCGCCTGCGGCCGAACGCGCCGCGCCTGCTCGAGGGTTCGGCCGCGGGCGGGCTGAAGGCCGTGCTGCAAGCTGGTCCCTTCTTCTTCGGTGAGGAGCGCGGCATGCGCATCGACCTCGCGCTCGCGGCCGCCGGTGCGCGTGACTGGAAGCCGCTCGAGCCGGCCCTTCTCGCCGAACCGCTGCCCCAGCTCTGCGGCATGGGGTGCGCCGGCCTGGCCCTTCCCGGCAGGAGGCCGCTCGCCGCGGGAACGCTCGGGATACCGGACGAGCCGCTCGCGCGCCTGCTCGCGGCCGCGGACGCCGCCGTGTCGCGCGAAGTGGGCTTCCGGGACTACGGCGACTACCGCCACCTGGGAGGCTGGGCCAACCTCGAGTACGACCCGGCCGCGGCCTTCCTGCTGAGCTTCCTCGGCAACGGGGACGCGCGCCACGCGCTCGTCGCGCGCGACATGCTCAATCACTGGGTGCGCTACGACCGCTCCGCGGGCGAGATCGGCGCGCCCGCGGGCTTCCCCTGGATGCACGGCCGCGACCATCGCTCGTTGGAGCACGAGCTCGGCCACGTCTGGGCCGAGGGGCTGGTGCTCGCCCGCTTCCTCTTCGGCGACCGCGCGTACGGCGCGGCCGCGCTCGAGCTGCGCGACTCGCTCACGGGCCTCGCTCGCGAGGAAGGGGAGCTGCACGACGAGCGCTCCTTCGGCTGGGCTCTCCTGGCGCTGCACGATCTGCTCCTGCTCGAGGAGGACGCCGGGGCCGCGGGCGCCGCGCGCGAGCTGGCGGAGCGGCTCATCGGCCTGCAGGACGAGCGCGGCTTCTTTCGTATCGATCATTCGGACGACCGCGCGGATGCGGAGTTCGCGCCCGCGCCCTGGGTCACGGCCGGGATCACGGTCGAGGCGCTCTACCGCCACTTCCTGCGCTGCGGCGAGGAACGTACGCGCCTGGCGCTTGGCGCCGCGACCGACTTCCTGCTCAATGACGCGCGCTGGGAAGACGGCGAGTTCGCCAGCCGCGTGCTCTACGGGCCGCGGCTCGCGAGCGGCCTGGGGCAGGACGGCAGGGTGGGGGCGGTCGACCGCCTCATGATCGCCGCGGGCCTGGGCCGCGCCGCGCTCCTCGACCTGCGCCCGGGCGCGCGCGCAGTGTTCGAGGAGACGCTGCTGCGCGCCGGCGCCGGAATTGCAACCGCGCGCCTCGACGGCAACCAGGCCGCGCGCGCCCTGGTGGCGCTGCGCTCGCTCGCGGACACCTGCTCGCTGCTCAGCGCTCGCCCGTGAGCGGCCGCAGGCGGATCTCGCCCTCGTAGCGCTCGCGGCCGCGGATCACGTCGAGGGCCAGGGTCTCGGCGGTCGACTCCGTGACCGCGTAGTAGAAGCTCTCGTACGAGTCGATCTCCACGCCGGCCGCGCGGTAGACGAAGTCCCCGCGCTTCAGGCCGGTGCGCTCGGCCGGGCCGCCGGGCTGCACGCGCAGCACGTGCACTCCCTTGTAGCGCCGGTTGTAGGCGTCCCGGTCCGTCACCTGCATGCCCAGGCGCTGCCAGAGGACGTCTTCCACGTCGGTGTTGAAGGTCTCGAGCGTGGCGGTCACCTCCTCGCGTTTGCCCGCGCGCTCCACCTCGAGGTGCACCTCCTGGCCCGGCCGCGTGAGCAGCATGCGCGTGTTGAAGGCGAACAGCGTGGCGACCTCCTCGCCATCGGCCTTGCGGATCACGTCTCCTTGACGCAGCCCCGCGCGCTCGGCCGGGCTGCCTTCCTCGATGAAGCGCACCAGCGCCTCCTCGGCCGGTCCGGGAGCGAGGCGCGCGCCCAGGTAGACGCCGCGGATCTGCGAGTAGTTGGTCAGGCGCTCGAGCAGCACGCGCTTGACGCGGTCCGCGGGGATGGCGAAGCCGATGGCCTCGGTGCCGGTCTGCACCAGCGTGTTGATGCCGATGACCTCGCCGTTGATGTTGACGAGCGGCCCGCCCGAGTTCCCCGGGTGCAGCCCGGCGTCCGTCTGGATGAAGTCGACGAAGGACGCGCCGGTCGGCGTGTTCAGCGCGCGATCCGTGGCGCTGATGATCCCCTGGGACACGGTGTTGTCGAAGCCGTAAGGGTTGCCGAGCGCGATCACGGTCTCGCCGATCATGACGTCGGATGACGTCCCCAGGCGCGCGCTCGGGAAGGAACCTCCCCCGCGGATCTGCAGCAGCGCCAGGTCATTGCCGCGGTCCATCCAGACCACCTCGGCCGCCATGGGCTCGGACTTGCCGATGCGCACGGTCACGTCCGAATCGCTGCTCTGGATGAC
>JACQZJ010000101.1:22266-37506 GCA_016213895.1 Planctomycetota bacterium
GGCCGTTGGTGACCACGTAGCCGCGCGGGTCGATGACCACGCCCGAGCCCAGGCTCTGCGAGCGCTGGCCGCCGCCGAAGAAGGAGTGGAAGAACGGATCGCGCACCTCTGCCTCGAACGTGGCGCTGATGTTGACCACCGCCGGGCCCACGCGCTGCACCACCTCGACGATGGGCGTGACGCGCCGCGCCCGCGCCTCGGACTGGGCCGCGAGAGCCGGCGCCGCGAGGAGAGCGGCGGCCGCTCCCAGAACCAGGATGCATCGCAACATGTCATCACCTCCCGGCATGCGCGCCCGCGCGCGCTCAGCGGGAGGATTCTACGCGCGGGAGGAGGCGGGTGTTGAGCGCGGGTGCGGGAGACGGGTCGCCGCGCGCGCTCCTCGAGCGGGCAGGCGAGCCGCGGCCGCGCCTGCCGGCCGCTCGAGAACGGGTTCGCTCGGCGCGCGCAGAAGGGCGCCTTGACCGCTCGTCCAACGACGTGCTGCACATCGCGGCGGCGCCGCCGCGAGTTCGAGATCCTCTGGGGAAGGCGGGCCTGCTTCACCATGCAGCTCGGCTCCTGCGTGGTGCTCGGCAGCGTCTTCGACCAGTTCTGAGCGCCCGACCAGGGCTTCCATCTTCGCCTGGCGTCCCGGCATCCGAGAGTCTCTCCTTCCGGAACCGACTTCGACGAAGGCTGGCTCGCTGACGTCGGCGGGCAGTTCAGCATCAATGGCCTGCCGGACGGCGGCCGCCTGCTCGCCTACGGGGTGTCCGTGCCGTGCGGAGCGACGGGCGTGACGCTCCGCAAGCTCCCGCGGGGCATGTTCCCGCGGTGAACACGAGCGGCGCGCGCCGCCAAGGACATGAGCTGACGCCGGTCTTTCGCAGGAACAGGCGGGATCCCCGCCGTTTCGTGCTATCTGTCTTCCCGGAGACCCCGAGAGAAAGCCGCTTCCCTCCCGAGGTGAATCCGCGTGTTCTACAAGTGGCACCACGTGTTCGGGCCGATCCGGGCGGGCACGCTCCACCTCGTCTACTTCGCGGTCCGGCGGAAGGCCATCGCTCCACGCGACGTGGCCCTGGCGCGGATGCGCCTGTGCAACCGGTGCGACCACATCGACTCGAAAAGCCGCCGCTGCAGGCTGTGCAGCTGCTACGTGGACTTGAAGACGCGGTACGCGCATCAAGGCTGCCCGGCGCGCCGGTGGCCGAGGCTGCCGCTCTTCAGCAGGTGGGAGCACGAGCCTTTGAGCGATCCCACGTCGCAGCGCGGCCCAGAAGGATCCGGCCCTGTCCGGCCTCGCGACGCCGTGCCCACAGGCGGCTCCAGGAAGCTCGGCACGCCGGCCTCGGGGAGTCTGGTGGGCTTCGCGGAGGACTCGTGAGCGGGATGCCCGGCCCCGGCAATCCACGCCGCCTTCCCGCGGAAACGCGGCCAACGGCCGCTGCGTGCTGCCGTGCGGGGGCTCTCGCGAGCGGCGGAGTGGTGGGCGATGCTGGACTTGAACCAGCGACCCCCAGCTTGTCGAGCTGGTGCTCTAGCCAACTGAGCTAATCGCCCACGACGCTGCGCGGGCCGTTGTAGCGCCGCGAGACGGCGCGCCGCAAGCGGAATCCGCGGCCCCGCCAGGGGAGGGACGGAGCGCCGCGCACGAAAGAGGAACGCTCCCTGGCATCGCCTTGGGAAGGGCGTAGGATTCCTGCGCTCGTGCGTCCGGGTCGGGCGGCCTGGAGGGCTCTGCCGGCACGGGACGGGCCTCGCCTCACGAGCGAGGGGCGTCCCGGGTGAGCCGCCGACACCGTAGGCGCGGGAGTGTCCCTGAAGGTCCGGCGAGGCCCTCGGGCGCCGAAGCCCTGGCCCCGGCAATCGTTCTCTCCTGAGGATCGATGGCGCGTCGCGGGAATGCTGCCTGGCCCCCGGGCCCCGATCGCGAGGTCTTCACCACCGGCGAGGTGGCGAGGCTGTGCAACGTCACTATCCGCACGGTGATCCGCTGGGTCGATTCCGGGGCGCTCAAGGGCTACCGCATCCCCGGCTCCCGCGACCGCAGGGTCCCGCGCTCCAACCTGATCGAGTTCATGACCGCGCACCAGGTCCCCCTCGGCTCCCTGGAGAGGAAGCGCGGCCGCCGGCGCATTCTCATCGTGGACGACGATCCCCCGATCGTGGAGATCCTCGAGTCGTTCTTCCGCCAGCTTCCCCTGTTCGAGGTGGCGACCGCGGCCAACGGCTACGAGGCTGGCGCCAAGACCGTGTCGTTCCGGCCCGACTTGCTCCTCATCGACTACAGCCTGGGCGACATCACGGGCGTGGAGGTGGCGAAGACCGTGCGCGCCAATCCCGCGCTCGCGCAGACGAAGATCCTCTGCATGTCCGGGTACCTGGACGACGACCAGATCGAAGAGGTCCTGGAGCAGGGCATCGATGACTTCATCAAGAAGCCGCTCGACCTGCAGGACGTCCACCAGCGCGTGCTGCGCCTGCTCGGCCTGCTGTGACCGGAGCTTCCCCTGACGCTGCTCCTGAAGTTCGTGCTCCTCGGCGTGATCCAGGGACTGACCGAGTTCCTGCCCGTGTCCTCGAGCGGCCACCTCATGCTCTGCGAGAAGCTCCTCGGGCTGGATGCCGAGCAGGCGCGCGGCGCGACCGTTGAGGTGGCGCTGCACGCGGGCACGCTCCTCGCCGTCCTGGTCTTCCTGCGCGCCGACCTGCTCCTCCTGGCGCGCGCTCTCTTCCTTCCCGCGCGCGTGCCTCTCGCGGCGCGCCGTCCCGCGCTGCGGCTCCTCGCCAGCCTGGGCATCGCGACGCTCCCCGCGGCCGTGCTCGGCCTTCTCTTCCAGGACGCGATCGAAGGGCTGTTCTCGATGCCCTGGGCGGTCGGATGCGGCTTCCTGGTCACGGGGCTGCTCCTCGTACTGTCCGGGCGCTGCGCGGCCGGACGGCGCGGCGCCGCGGACGGCGGGCTCTGGCGCGCGTTCCTCATCGGCTGCGCCCAGGCAGTGGCGATGGTCCCGGGCATCTCCCGCTCGGGCTCGACCATCGTCGCGGCCATGGCGCTCGGCATGCGCGGCCCCGAGGCCGGCCGCTTCTCCTTCCTGCTCGCGGTTCCGGTCGTCTCCGGGGCGGCGCTCCTCAAGGCCGGGGAGATCGCCTCCGGGCCGCCGGCGCAGACCGCCGCGCTGCTCGCCGGCGCGCTCGCCGCGTTCCTCTCCGGGCTCGCCGCGCTCTCGCTCCTTTCCCTGCTTCTCAGGCGCGGGCGGCTCTCCGTCTTCGCCTGGTACGTGTTCCCGCTTGCCCTGGCGGCCCTGTTCGCGGCCGCGCGGACGTGAAGTGGAGGCGCGCTCATGAAGATCCTGGTCACCGGCGCGGACGGATTCGTCGGCAGGTACGCGGTGCGCAGGCTCGTCTCCTCCGGTCACGACGTGGCCGCCATGACCGAGGACGGCGGATCGCCGGACGGCGTGCCGGCCTGGCGCGCGGACGTGCGCGATCACCACGTGGTGCTGCGCGTGCTGGAGGCGGCGCGGCCGGACGCCCTCCTGCACCTCGCCGCGATCGCCTTCCTGCCGGCGGTGCGGCGCGACCCGCGCGGCGCCTTCGAGGTCAACGCCAACGGCACGCTCTCCCTGCTCGCGGCCGCCGCCGCCGCGGCGCCGCAGGCGCGCGTGGTCGTGATCTCCAGCTCCGAGGTGTACGGCAAGGCGGGCGCCTGCGCGGGCGCGCCGCTCACCGAGGATCGGCCGCTTGAGCCGGCGACGTTCTACGGCGCGAGCAAGGCGGCGGCCGAGCACGTGGCGCGCGCCTATGCCGAGGAAGGGCTGGACGTCGTGGTGCTGCGGCCGTTCAACCACATCGGTCCCGGCCAGGCGGAGAGCTACGTGGTGTCCTCCTTCGCCCACCAGGTCGCGCGCCTCGAGCGCCAGGACGGCGAGCGCGTGCTGCGCCACGGCAACCTCGACGCGGTGCGCGACTTCTTGGACGTGCGCGACGTGGTGGAAGCCTACGAGCGCGTGCTCACGGCCCCGCGGGGGGCGCTCCGCCCTGGAGCCGCGTACAACGTCTGCTCGGGGAGCGGCGTGCGCATCGGCGACCTCGTGTCGCGTCTCGCGGGGCGCGCCGCGCGGCCGCTGCGCGCCGAGGTCGACCCGGAGCGCCTGCGCGCGGTCGACGTCCCGGTCTTCGTGGGGAGCGCCGAGCGCCTGCGCGCGGCCGTGGGCTTCGCGCCGCGCTTCGCGCTCGACCAGACGCTGGCCGACGTGCTGGCGGACGCCCGCCGCAGGGTCGCGAGCCCGGACAGCTCATCACCGGCTCGGTGAGTTCCTGACGAGGAGCAAGGACGAGATCGGCGACGAAGGCCGGCCAGGCGCGGACCGGTGTCAAGATGTCCGGGCTAGCGGCTCGCCATGACCGCCTGGCCCACGGTCGCGCGGAACTGGTGCACCGCTTCTGCCAGGGCCGGGCCGGGGCAGGCCGTGCCGTGCAGCTCGCGATGCGAGTAGAAGCTGCCGGCCGGGATCTTGTACTCGGCGCGCAGGAACTCGAGGAAGCGCAGCAGGGAGGCGGTCTGCGCGGCCGGCAGAGCCTGGCCGGTGAAGTCGCCCAGCAAGCAGACGCCGATGTTGCCCTGGTTGAGGGCGAAGTCGCCGGCGTGCGCTCCCTGGTAGGCGAGGCTGCGCCCCTCCCAGACGCGGCCCGCCGGGTCGATGAGGAAGTGGTAGCCGATGTCCGCCCAGCCGCGGTCGAAGTGGCCGCGCTGGATCGCGGCGATCTGGCGCGCAGCCTCGCCCGCATCGAGCGAGGCGAAGCGCACGCCGCTGTGGTGCACGGTGACGCGGAACACGTCCGTCATCGGGTCCTTGTTGGAGCGCACCGCGCCCGCCCCCCAGCTCGCGCGCGGCAGGACCTGCGGCCGTTCCAGGGCGCGCGCGACCGGCGCGGGCGGGGCGGGCCGGGCCTGGCGCGCCACGGAGCGCGTGTTGAGCAGCGCGTACTCCGCGCGCTCGTGGCTGCGCAGGTCGCGCAGGCGCCGCGAGCGGTCCGTGCTGCCCGCGAACCTGTCGCACAGGTAGAGCCGGTAGAGGAGCAGGTCGCGCGTCTCGAGGGATCCGGCCAGGGCCAGCGCCTTCTCGTAGTGGCTTTCGGCGCGAGCGATGAGGCGCTCCGAGAGGTCCGCGTCGCCCAGGATGCGCTCCGCCTCGCCCATCAGGTGATCCCGCAGCGCCAGGTCGTGGTGCTGGCCGCTCCGCAGCTCCGCCAGCGCGAGCGCGGCTTCCAGCCGGCCGCGCAGGAAGTCGCCGCGCATCACGCGGCAGTCGGCGCAGCCGACGCGCGCGTGCGCGGCGCGGATGTCCGGCTCGGCCAGGGCGCTCTCGGCCAGGATGCCCTGATACTCGTCCTGGGCAAAGGCGGCGCGTCCCTCGAGCCGCAGGCGATCGGCCGCGGCCAGGCGCTCCTCGAGCGGCGGGCGCGGGCGCGCCTCCTTCTCCGGGCTTGCGCAGGCCGCGAGCGCCAGCGAAGCCAGGCAAAGGGACCACTCCAGGAACCCGCACCGCCCTGGCGGGCTCCCGTGCTTGGCCGGGAGGAAGACTGGGTCCATCGGCGCGCCTTTCCGCACACCGGTTTCGGCGGCGCGGATTGTAGCGCGGGCCCGGCCGCGGCCCGTCAACAAAGGAGAGCGTTCGCGCGCGAGCCGCGGCGCGCCAGGCGCCCGCGGCGCTTCGCGTCAAGAACGAGCCAGGTTGCGGCCGATGAGAGGCGGAACCGCCGGCCCGGAGAGCGGGCCGCGGCAGTCGGCGAGGAGCATGGACGCCAGCGATCTCTCGGTTCGCGTGCGCTTCCGCGCGGTGCGCGGCAGCCTGGCGCGCGTCTGCGCGCTGGTCGAGACTCTGCTCGCGAGCGACTCCTCGGGCTCGTTCACGCGCGAGGACGTGGCCGAGATCCTGCTCGCGGTCCAGGAGGCCGTGTCGAACGCCTCGCGCCACGCGGCGCGAGAGAAGCGCGAGGCGGAGGTGGAGCTGCTCGCCTGGACGAGGAAGGGGCGCTGCTGCGTGCGCCTGCGGGACTGGGGCGAGGCCTTCGATCCCGCGGCCGTGCCCGCGCCCGACCCGGAGCGGCCCAAGGAGCACGGCTACGGGCTCTACCTGCTGCGGCGCACCATGGATCGCGTGCGCTGGTCGCGGCGCGGGCGCTGCAACGTTCTCCTGCTCGAGCGGCGCGGCGGCGGCGGACCCGGAGTCAAGTTGCGGCGGCGCGCCGTTCGATAGACGAGGAGAGGCTCCGAAGCCTGCGTTCGGCAGGCATGGCGTAGGGCTCTGGAATGAGCGAAAAACGAGTCCTGGTAGTCGATGACGAGCCGTTCATCCTGCGGTCCTTGACCTTCGTCCTGCGCAAGGAAGGGTTCGAGGTCTCGGAGGCGAGGAACGGCGAGGAAGCGCTGGAGAGGATCCGCGCCGAGATGCCCGGGCTCGTGCTGCTCGACGTGATGATGCCGAAGAAGAACGGCTACGAGGTCCTGAGCGAGATCAAGGCGGACGTGGGCCTGAAGGACATCTACGTCATCATGTTGACCGCGAAGGGGCAGGAGGCGGACCGGGTCAAGGGGCTCGCCCTGGGCGTGAACGAGTACTGGACCAAGCCCTTCTCGCCCATGAAGATCGTGGAGCGCGCGCGCGCCGTGCTGAACGGCGAACCGGTCCCGGCGAAGTGACGCGCGCGCCGCGACGGGCGGGCGCTCAGCCGCGCCGCGCCAGCGCCCGCTCCAGGTCGCGGATCAGGTCCTGCGGCTCTTCCAGCCCGACCGACAGGCGCAGCAGCCCGCGCGGGATGCCCTTGGCGCGGCGCTCCGCGTCGGGCATGGAGGCGTGCGTCCCGCTGCTCGGCTCCTCGATGAGCGTCCCCACGTAGCCGAGCGACACCGCCAGGGTGATGACGCGCGAAGCGGCGTTCAGCCGGTCGAGGAACGCGCGCCCGCGCGCCTCGGCCTCCTCCGGGCCACGCCCCTTCAAGATGAACGAGATCATGTGCCCGGGCGAGAAGTTGCCGTCCCAGTCGACGAGTTGGCGGCGCGCGAGCGCGTGCTCCTCGAAGGAGCGCAGCCCGGGATAGAGCACCTGCGCCACGGCCGCGTGCGACTCGAGGAAGCGCGCCACCTGCCAGGCGCTGCCCACCTGGCGGCGGATGCGCAGAGCGAGCGTCTTCATCGAGCGCACCAAGAGCGAGTGCGCCTCGACCGCCGGCAGGCTGCCGCCCGTGTCCTTCCTGTGCAGGAAGAGCTGCATCCAGAACTTCCAGGGGATGACGGCCACGCCGGCCAGGCCGGTGGCGAACCCGGAGATCCCCTTGGTGGCGCTGTGCACCACGATCATCTCCCGCAGCTCGGGCCCGCAGTCGTGGGGCCAGCAGCAGAAGGGCGTGGCGAAGGTGTTGTCGATGATCAGGGTGATCTTCTCCTCCTCGTGGCGCTTGGAGTTCTCCTGGACGAGGAGGCGCTTCAAGGCCGCGAGGTCGACCATGCGCAGGTTGGGATTGGCCAGCGTTTCGCAGTAGACGACGCGCGTGCGCCGGTTGAAGAGCCGCGCCGCGGCCGCGAGGTCGCGCAGGTCGACGAAGTGCACCGTGCGGCCGTCGCGCGGCAGCGCGCCGGTGAAGAGGTTGTCCGTGCAGCCGTAGACCGGCACGCCGCACACCACCTCGGAGCCGGCGTGGCTGCGGCTGGAGAGACAGGCGGAGATGGCGCGCATGCCGTCCGAGAAGACGATCGCGCTCTCGCCGCCCTGGGCCAGGGCGAAGGCGCGCGCCAGCAGCCACTCGACCGGGTTGCCGAGGCGCTGGTAGATGGCGTGGGCGCCTTCCGGCACCGCGCGCGCCGCGGCCGGATCGGCGCCGAGGATGGAGCCGAACAGGCCCGCGAGGTGCGCCGAGTCGGCGGCGCGGTAGGTCGCGGCCACCGGGATGCTCGGCACGATCGGCCCGCTTCCCTCGGGGTCGGCGACGTGGAGCAGATACGACTCGAGCGTGTACTCGCCCACGCGCCGCGGGAAGCGGCCGTGGCGCGGTGCTGCTGCTGGTTTGCGGCGGGGCATGAACGATCCTCAGAAGTAGATGGACTCGTCGCCGGGGCGCACGCCGGCGTTTCGCAGGTATTTCCTGGCGCCCTCGAGGACCAGCTCGAGCAGCTGCTCGTTCTCCCAGGGCTTGGTGATGTAGCGGTCGAGCAGCTTGTGGTTCACCGCCTCGATGACCGCCTCGATGTCGCTGTAGCCGGTGATCAGCATGCGGATCGTGCCGGGCTCCGCGTCCTTCACCGCCTTGAGCATCTCGATGCCGGTCATGTCGCGCATGCGTTGATCCGAGAGGATGAGCTCCGGCCGCTCGGCGCGAAACACCTCGAGCGCGCGCTTGCCGCCGCCGGCCTTGACCACGCGGAAGTGGCGCCGGAAGAGCCGCTCCAGCACCTTCAGGATCTCCTCCTCGTCGTCGACGATGAGCAGCGTGAGCTTGCGCTCCGCGGGCGCGGGCTCCACCCGCGCGGCCGTGGGGCGCGCGCCCGCCTGCCGGCGCGCCGTCGCCTTGCCGCGCTTCTTGCGATACTGGCCGTAGCCGCTCATGCCTTGCCTCCGCTCGGGCCCCTGCGCGCCAGGGGCAGGGTGATCCGGAAAGTGGTGCCTTTTCCCTCGCGGCTCTCGAACGAGATCTGCCCGCCGTGATCGGCGATGATGCGGTAACAGATCGAGAGCCCGAGGCCGGTGCCCTGGCCGACCGGCTTGGTGGTGAAGAAGGGGTTGAACACCTGGTCCTGCAGGTGGGCGGGGATGCCCGGACCGTCGTCGCTCACCTCGAGCACGGCCAGCTCGCCGGCCTCACGCGTCGCGATGCGCAGCTCGCCGTCCCCGCCGAGGGCCTGCACGGCGTTCAAGATCAGGTTGAGCAGCACCTGCTCGAGCTTGGCCTGGTCGCCGCGCACCAGGCGCTTGAGCCCGAGCCGCTTCCTGACGCGCACGCGCTTGGCGCGCAGCGCGTTCCCGGCGATCGCCAGGGTGCGCTCCACGCACACCGACAGGTCGACGCCGGCGCCGGCGCCGCCCTTCTTCGGGCGGGCGAAGGCGGACAGCTCGAGCACGATGTCGCGCACCCTTGAGAGCCCGTCGCGGCAGGCAGAGAGCAGCTCGTCGACCTCGTCCAGGCGCGCGGCGCTGTCCTGCTCGAGCGACTGCAGGTAGTCGAGGAAGGTGCGGAACTCGGCGGCCAGGCGCGCGCCGCGCTGGCCGCGCGCCACGCGCTGGAACTCGGCCACGTCGCGGGCGAGCGCTCCGTCCCGCGCCAGGACCGCGAGGGTCCTCTTCACCAAGGGCAGGGGGCTGCGCCGCGGCGCCAGCGCCTCCAGGGCGGCGCGCGCCTCGGCGAGCAGCACGCCGCGCAGCAGGCGCGGCAGGTCGGCGGCGAGCATGTCGATGTTCGACAGGGCGTAGCCGATGGGGTTGTTGATCTCGTGGGCGATGCCGGCGGTGAGCTGTCCGAGCGAGGACATGCGCTCCGAGAGCAGCAGGTGCTCGCGCACCTCGGAGAGCTCGCGCGTGCGGCGTTCGACCTTCTCCTCGAGGGCGCGGGCGAAGGCGCGCAGCTTCTCGTTCGCGGCCCTGAGGCGCATGTGCCCCTTGATGCGGGCGAGGAACTCCTCGGGCAGGAAGGGCTTGGGAATGTACTCGTCGGCGCCGATGTTCAGGCCGTGGATGATGTCGCTCTTGTGGCGGCGCGCCGAGAGGATCACGGCCGGGATGGGAGCGAAGCGCACGTCGGCGCGCATCGCCTTCACCAGGTCGAAGCCCGACATGCCCGGCATCCAGAGATCCGTGATGACCAGGTCGACGCTGCCGCGGCCGAGGATCTCGAGGGCGCCCGGCACGTCGCTCGCGGTGAGCACGCGGTAGCTGGCGTCCTCGAGCAGGTCGCGCAGGATCGCCAGGTTGATCGGCGTGTCGTCCACCACCAGGATGCACTCGCCCTCGCCGCGCGCCGCCTCCATGAAGCGCGTCGCGCGCGAGCGCGCCGCGGGCGCGTCCGGAGTATGCACGCCGTCCGGCCCGCGGTAGAGGTCGAGCAGCGAGGGCGCGCAGAGCGCCTGCTCCTCGCCGCCGCGGCTCGGCCGGCGCGCCGCCTTGCCGCCGCGCGCGCGCGTGAGCCGCAGGATGCCGGACTGCGCCGTGGGGATGGTGAACCAGAAGACGCTGCCGCGGCCCTGCTCGCTGTTCACGCCCATCTCGCCGCGGTGGCTCTCGACGATGCGCTTGCAGATGGAGAGGCCGAGGCCGCTGCCTTCGTAGCCCGGAGAGACCAGGCCGCCGGCGCGGTGGAACTGCGCGAAGATCGCCTGCGTCTCCTCCGCCGGGATGCCGATCCCGGTGTCCGCGACCTCGAAGCGGACGTGCTCCCCGGAACGGCAGAGCGCCAGGCGGATCTGCCCCTCGGCGGTGAAGCGGGCGGCGTTCGCCAGCAGGTTCATGAGCACCTGCTGGATGCGGCGCGCGTCGCCGTGGATCGCGGGAATGCGCCCGGCGAAGTCGACCTCGAGGCGTACCGGTTTGCCTTCGAGCAGGCCCTGCGCCAGCGGCAGGATGCCCTCCACCAGGCGCCGCGCGTCGAAGCGGTTGACCTCGAGGAGGTCGCGCCCGAGGTCGAGGTGCTCCAGCTCGAGCAGGTCGTCGGCCAGCTCGGTGACGGAGGCGGCGGCGCGCTGCACCAGCTCGAGCCGCTGGCGCTGCGTGCGCGACAGGCGGCCGCACCTGCCGGCGAGCAGCGAGTCGACGACGCGCGCGATCCCCTGCAGCGGCGTGCGCAGCTCGTGCGTCGCCTCCTGGTAGAAGCGGTTGCGGCTCTCGAGCTGGCGGCGCGCCTCGGCGGCCGCCGGTTTCCTGGAGGCGGGCATTGCCGGCTAGTGTACCCGCGCGCCGCGCCGAACTTCCGAAATCGGCCCTGGGCCGCGCGCGGCCCGCGTCTATAGTGGTGTCGCCATGCGCATCCTCTCGATCGTCGGGCGCTCAGGCTCGGGCAAGACGACGCTCCTGGTCAAGCTCATCCCCCTGCTCAAGGACCGCGGCCTGCGCGTCGCGGCCCTGAAGTACAGCCATCACGAGCGCGTCGAGGTGGACCGCCGGGGCAAGGACAGCTACCGCCTGCGCGAGGCCGGCGCGGACACGGTCGTGCTTCTCTCCCGGGGCCAGCTCATGCAGGTCGAGACCCTGGCGCGCCAGCCGACCATCGAGGAGATTCGCGACCGGCTCCCGGCCGCGGACCTGCTGCTCGTCGAGTCGTGGAAGAGCGCGCACCTGCCTGCCGTCGAGGTGATCGGCGACTCGGGGGAGCGCGTCGACCTGCAGGCCTTCGGCGCGCGCATCGCGGTGGTGTGCGATCGACCGCTGGACGACCCGCTGCCGCGCTTCACGCGCGACGCGGCGCATCGCCTGGCCGAGTTCGTCGCGTCCTGGTGCAGGAGCTGAGGGCATGCCGGTCCCGCCCGCCGACTTCCGCAGCGACACCGTGACGAAGCCTACGCCGGAGATGCGCGAGGCCATGGCGCGCGCCGAGGTGGGGGACGACGTCCTGGGCGAGGACCCCACGGTCAAGCGCCTGGAGGAGACCGCCGCGGCGCTGCTCGGCAAGGAGGCGGGGCTGTTCGTGCCGAGCGGCACGATGGCCAACCAGATCGGGGTCAAGGCGTTCACCCAGCCCGGGGACGAGATCATCGCCGAGGAGCAGAGCCACGTGCTCACCTTCGAGGCGGGCGCGATCGGGCTGATCTCCGGGGTGCAGTGCCGGCCGGTCAAGGGCAGGCAGGGGATCATGGACGCGGCCGAGGTCGAGGAGAAGATCCGCGAGCACGACATCCACGCGCCGCGCACGGCGCTCATCTGCGTGGAGAACACGCACAACCTGGCCGGCGGGGCGGTGGTGCCGCTCGCCGCGCTGGACGCGCTCCGCGCCGTCGCGGAGCGCCACGGCATCCCGCTCTTCATGGACGGCGCGCGCCTCCTGAACGCGGCCGTGGCCGAGGGCGCGCCGGCGCGCGCCTTCGCCGCGCGCGCCGACCTCGCCTGGTTCGCGCTCTCCAAGGGGCTGTCCGCGCCGGTCGGCTCGGTCTTGTGCGGCGGCCGCGCGCTCATCGAGCGCTGCCGCCGCATCCGCAAGCAGCTCGGCGGCGGCATGCGCCAGGCGGGCATCATCGCCGCCGCCGGCCTGGTCGCGCTCGAGACCGGCATCGAGCGCCTGGCCGAGGACCACGCGCGCGCCGCGCGCCTGGCGCGCGCGCTCGACGCGCTGCCGGGCGTGTCGGTCGATCTCGCGGCCACGCGCACCAACATCGTCATGGTCTCGTTCGCGGAGCCGCGCGCCGCCGAGACGGCGCGGCGCCTGGCCGAGCGCGGCGTGCTCGCCATCGCGCTGGCGCCGCGCCGCCTGCGCTTCGTCACGCACCGCGAGGTGGGCGACGCCGACGTGGAGCGCGCCATCGCGGCCGCGCAAGCTGTGCTCGCTCGAGCAGGGAGCTGAACCGATGTCGATCTTCAAGGCGTACGACATCCGCGGGGTCTTTGGCCGGGAGATCGACCTCAAGGCGGCGCAGGCGATCGGCGCAGCGTACGCGCGCTTCCTCCGCGCGCGGCGCGTGGTCGTCGCGCACGACATGCGCTCCTCCAGCCCGCAGGTGCAGGCGGCCCTGATCGCGGGCCTGGTGAGCCAGGGCGCCACGGTCCTCGACTGCGGCCTGGGGGAAACGCCGCTGCTCTACTTCGCGGTGGGCCACCTCGGCGCGGACGGCGGCATCGCGGTCACCGCCTCGCACAATCCGCCGGAGTACACCGGCTTCAAGCTGGTGCGCGAGCAGGCCATCCCGCTCTCCGGGGACGCGGGGATCAAGGACATCGAGCGCCTCGTGGCCGGCGGCATCGGCAAGGCGGCGGGGCCGCCGGGGCAGGTCGAGAAGCGCGACGTCGCCGGCGCCTACGAGCAGCACGTGCGCTCCTTCATGCGGCCCTGGAAGCCGTTCAAGATCGTCATCGACTTCGCCAACGGCATGGGCGCGCACCTGCTGCCGCGCATCCTGGCCGGCACCGGGCTGTCCTGCGAGTACCTGTTCGACGTGCTCGACGGCACGTTCCCCAACCACGAGGCGAACCCCCTCAAGGACGAGAACATCGCCGACCTCAGCCGGCGCGTGCTGGCGAGCGGCGCCGACCTCGGCGCCGCCTTCGACGGCGACGCCGACCGCTGCGCCTTCGTCGACGAGCGCGGCGCGCGCGTGCCCTCCGACATCATCACCGCGCTCATCGCGCGTTCGCTCGTGCCGACCGAGCCCGGCACGGCCGTGGTCTACGACATCCGCTCGAGCCGCGTCGTGCCCGAGGAGATCGCGCGCCTCGGCGGCCGGCCGGTGCGCGAGCGCGTGGGACACTCTTTCATGAAGGCGCTCTTGCGGCGCGAGGGCGGGCTGTTCGGCGGCGAGCTGTCCGGGCACTTCTACTTCCGCCGCAACTACTACTCGGACTCTGGGATCATCGCCCTGGTGGAGGTGCTGAACATCCTCAGCGGCGAGGCGCGCCCCTTCAGCGGGGTGGTGCGCGAGCTGCGCAAGTATCCGTCCACCGGAGAGATCAACTTCGAGGTGGAGGACAAGGACGGCATGATCCGCGCCATCGCCGCGCGCTACGCGGACGCCGAGATCGACTACCTGGACGGCATCACGGTCAGCTACCCGGGATACTGGTTCAACGTGAGGAAGTCGAACACCGAGCCGCTCCTGCGTCTGAACCTCGAGGCAACCGACGCGTCCCTGTTCGAAGAGAAGAAACAAGAGGTGATCCGATTCCTCGGGAAGCCAGTCCGATGAAAGAGCCTGGGATCATCACGCTGCTCACCGACTTTGGCCTGCACGAGCCCTACGTCGGCGTCATGAAGGGCGTCATCCTCGGCATCTGCCCGGAGGCGTGCATCGTCGACCTCACGCACCAGGTCGAGGCGCGCGAGGTGATGGAGGCCAACTTCGCCCTGCACGGCGCCTTCCCCTACTTCCCCGCGGGGACCATCCACGTGGTGGTCGTCGATCCCGGCGTGGGATCGAGCCGGCGCATCCTGTGCGCGCGTTCGCGCGGCATGACCTTCCTCGCGCCGGACAACGGCGTGCTCACCGGCGTGTTCCAGCCGGGCGACGAGATCCGCGCGGTGACCAACGGCCGCATGTTCCTGGGCGGGCCGATCTCGCATACCTTCCACGGCCGCGACATCTTCGCGCCGGTAGCGGCGCGCCTGCTCGCGGGCGCGCGCTTCGCCGACGTGGGCGGTCCGGTCAGCGATCCGGTCACCCTCGACCTGCCGCAGCCCGTGCGCCAGAGGAGCGGCAGCCTCATGGGCACGATCATCCACATCGACCAGTTCGGCAACCTCATCTCCAACATCCGCAAGCACGACGTCGAGGCCCTGCCGGAGAACGCGCGCGTCGTTTCCTTCCGCGGCCAGGAGATCGGGCGGCTGGTCGAGTCCTACGCCTCGGTCGAGCGCGGGGCGCCGCTGGCGATCGTCGACTCGTTCGGCTTCCTGGAGATCGCGGTCAACTCCGGATCGGCCGCCAAGCACTTCAACGGCGCGCGCGGCGACCCGCTGCACCTCGGGCTGCGCTGCGAATGAGCGTGTCCTTCCCTTCTGCGCCATCGAGATCCCTCACGGAGGACGACTCATGGAGCAGCGAAAATCGGCTCGGACGGCCGAGGTGGGCAGGCGGGGAGCGCGCATCAAACACTGGCGGGCGACGAGGCGGAAGCGCTGGCCCAGGCCGGAGCCGCTCTGGGAGCGGGCGGTGGCGCTGGCGCAGAGACACGGCGTGGGTCCGATCGCCCGGGGGCTGCGGCTGCCTGCCTGCTCTCTGAGGTAGTGAGTGGCGAACTGGTACGATCGTCCCACTGACACCGTGTCAGGCGGGGGTTAAGTCCTTCTGCACGACGCAGTTCCAGACGCTGCGGCCCGCGGCGTCCCCGCGCGAGTCCGCGTCCGAGTCCCTCGTGCGCCCTGCCCAAGCCGTCAGGATCCTCCGGGCCCGTCGGCCGACAGCAGCTCGGAAAGGAAACCCCTGCAGCCATGCCAGGGTCCCTTCTCGCGCACGGCCTCGAACGCCAAGGTGGGAACGATCGTTCCCACCGAGAGGAACGTGCATTCCCACCTCCTGGGAACGAGGATTCCCACTCCCGAGTCGCCGACTTCGAGCCGTCCCTCTGC
>JACQZJ010000073.1 GCA_016213895.1 Planctomycetota bacterium
CGAGCAGTCGGAATGAGCCGTCGGCGGCGCTGATAGTCTTCGGCCCGTCGCCAAGCGGGGCGGCGCCGAACAGGGCCGAGAACTCCGTCTCCGCCTCCTCCTCCCGAGGATCGCGCGCACCGGAGGCGATGCCGACGCGCGCGCCGAGGATCGGCGTGCCGTCGCGGGCGTCGACCACAATTCCCTCGCAAGTGAACGGGGGCGCCAGGCGCAGCACGAGGTCCGCTCGCGTCGCGCCGGCGGCCACGTCGAGAGGCAGGGTTGTCGCCATGGCGTCGTCGTCGGCGCACGCGATCACCGTGACCCGACCCGGATGCAATCCCTCGAAGAAGAACCCGCCCGAGGCATCAGTCTCGACGACCTCTCGCCGGTCGAACAAGATCGGGTGCTGAAACGCCGGTCTCCTTGACGAGGACACGGGCGAACGACACTCGACCCGGCACGCCGCGACGGACGTTCCGTCCGGGCGGAACACAACGCCCGCGACGCGCGCGCCCGGCGCGAGTTCGACGTCGATCGGCGCCGACGGCAGAACGAGGTTGCTCGTTGCAGGCAGGTATCCCGCCGCCGAAACGTCGACCGTGCACGGCCCCTCCGGCAGCCCCTCCAGGAGGAAAGCGCCCGAGGCGTCGGTCTCGGCGCCGCGGGGCGCGCCGCGGGATGCGGCCGGCATGCGTAAGACCACCTTCGCCGCAGGCACGGGCGCCCCGGCGAGCGAGCGCACCGCGCCGCGCAGCGAGACACCGGCCTGCAGGTCCGCGTCGACCGCGCGGTGCTCTCCCGCGCCGAGATCCTCCACCCGGATGCGCGCGGGAGCGAATCCCGCCACGTCGAGCGTCAAGACGAGGCTGCCCGCGGCCAGCCCGTCGATCGCGTGCTCGCCTGGCGCGACGTCCGCGAAGCCCGCGCGCACGGCGCCGAAAGCGGACCCGTTCTCCGACTTGATCGTCCAGCGCAGCGGCAGGGACGGAGGCGGACCACACACGCGCACGTGCAGCGACGCGCCGCTCTCGAGGACCAGCGTGCCGACATCCGTCTCCGCGAACGCCTCGACTGCGACGTTCTGGCGCTGCAACGGCGGGTACGCCGGGTGCAGGACATCAACGCCCCGATCCCCGCCAGGGAGCACGCCGCGCAACACGAAGCCGCCGTCGGCGCCAGTGGTCGCGCCGACGAAATTCGAGGGATCATAGAACGGCGGCCGCGCGCAGGGCATCTCGTCGCGGGTCATCGACGAGAAGGCGGGGTTCTGCAAGAGGAGCACCCGAGCGCCTGGCAGCGGCCTCCCGGCGGGATCCACCACGCGGCCGACGATGGAGCCCGCGGCGCGCACGAAGACTTCGTGCAGTCCGCCGCGGTCCGGGCCGAGCAACGTGGATGAGACGAGCGCGGACTGGGTCGCATCGACCTCGATGCGCAGCGGGCCGGCCGGAGCGTCCTCGAACGTCGCAACGCCGAGGCTCCCGGTGACGGCGTGCGCGCGCTCACCCGACCCGCCGATTGCATCGAGTGAGCCGTCGGTAGCCTGCCCGGCGCCCGTCGCCAGCCCGCGCGACAGCGCCGTCTCGAGCAGCCCGTTCCAGAACGCCTCCTCGTCGGGCGGCGACGCAGAGGTCGTGGCGCCGATTCCGGGGTCGAGCAGGGCGACGCGCGCTCCAGCGACGGGTGAACCGTCCTCCGCGCGGATCACTCGGACACGCAGCGTCGCGTCGGGAACGGCGCCAGGATCGGCGGCCACCTCCCGACGCGCGGGCATCGCCGGCGCGGTGGCGCGCAGGGAGTCCGTGTCCGGCGCCCCGCCGCTGCCGTTCGTGCGCGCGTGTCCGTCCGGGCGCGCAAGGTCTCGAGGACCTGTGGGAAGGCAGAGGATCGCGACGATCGCTAATCCGGCGGCGACCGCGACCGCGAGCAGTCTCCTGCATACCATATGTTGCGTTCCCGGCTGGGAAGAGGGCGCGCCCCGGCGCGACCGAGACGTCACGGCTGCATTGCGACCCAGTCCTACAGCATTTGCACCACCATGTCCGCGAGTTCCCGCGCCCAGGTGGGTCGGAAGACCCGGCCCGGCAACACATCCGGTTCGGGACCGCTCGGTACGGGACCGTTCCCTGCGAGGTGTTCCCCGTTGAAGAACGCCTTGAGCAAGTCGGTTCCGTATTCGATCCGCTCATCGACCAGGTATTCGAAGATCGCACATCGCGGCGGCGCCGGCCGGACTCGACCAGCGAGCGCGAACTCGTTTGGTGCGGCGCCGCCGCGACGTGCCGTTACCCACACGAGAGGTTGAAGCCGCATCTTGTTTTTGGGGTCCTCTGACATGATCCGACGCCCCTATCGGCATCGGCGGGGCGGACGTGGCGCATCCGCAGGCGGGAGTCGGCGGTTGCAGGTGGACGCATTCGTGACCTGGGGTCGGGCGTCGCGTGCAGGCTGGTGCCGGCGGACCGCCGCAGCGCGCTCCTTGCCCACGCAGAGCGCCAGCTCCCGAGGTTCTCGCGCTCCGCCCCCCGCCGTCGCCGTCGCCCAGAGCGTTCGAACGTAGTGAGTTGCCGACGGCCACGGCGAGGGGCAGGGAGGCCCTGCTCCGAGTCCCGAGCCCGAGCCTGCATGTCGCCCTGGTCACCTACCGCTTTCTGCGCCGGCTCGGCGCGCCGGCGTCGGACGTGGTCAGGAGAACCAATAAAAAACCACCCACCATCGCGAACGACCGTGGGTGGCAGCTTCCTCTCTCGGGACTGGAGGATCGGCGGAATCCTGCCCCTCCCGCGAGAGGTTTCACGTTCCTGAGGAAGAGGCCAGAACGGCCGGCCGCTGGCGCGGCTGGGCGATCGGGTCAGCAGTGAGACGCAGGGGCGGCGGCGAGGTTCGCTCTAAATCGGACGCGGGGGCAGGACGTCAGGCGAGGAAGGCGTAGCGCAGCAGGAACGCGATCGCCAGGAGGTGCAGCAGGGGATGCCGGCGCCGCGCCCGGCCCGTCACCACGCTGGCGAGCGACAGGCCGATGAAGCCGAACGCGATCCCCTCCGTGATCGAGAAGCTCACCGGGATGATGAACATCGCCAGGAAGCACGGGGTGGCCTCGGCCGGGTCGTCCCAGTCGATGTACGTCGCGCTCTTCGCCATGAGCGCCCCGACCGCGACCAGGGCCGGCGCCAGGACCGGGTAGAACGAGCGCCCGCCGGCCACGACCGGACTGCCCACTGCCGCGATGAGCGGCGCGAACGGCAGGGCGAGGAGGAAGAGGCCGGCGGTGAAGAGGTTGGCCAGACCGGTGCGCCCGCCCGCCTGGACGCCCGCCGCGCTCTCCACGTAGCTCGTGACCGTGGAGGTGCCGAGGGAGGCGCCGACCACGGTAGCCGCCGCGTCGCAGAAGAGCGCGCGGCCCGCGCGCGGCAGCTCGCCGTTCTTCAGGAAGCCGGCGCGCGCGCCCACGCCGACGAGCGTGCCCACCGTGTCGAACACGTCGAGGAAGAAAAGGACGAACACCACCTCCACCACCTTGCTCGAGCGGAGCAGCCCGGCGAAGTCGAGCTGCGCGAGCACGGTGGAGAACGCCATGTCGCCGGCGACGATCCCCTCCGGCAGCGGCATCTGCCGCGTCGCCAGGCCGGCGGCCAGGGTGGCGAGCATTCCCAGGAAGAGGGCGGCGCGCACGCGCAGCGCCAGGAGCACGATGGTCAGCGCGATGCCGAAGAGCGCCAGCAGGGTCAGCGGCGCGGAGAGGTCCCCGAGCTTGACCAGGGTCGTGGCGTCGTCCTGCACCAGCCCGCCGAACTCCAGGCCGACCATGGCGATCATCAACCCGATGCCGGCGGCGATCGCGTGCTTGAGCGAGTCGGGCAGGGCGCGCAGCACCTGCTCGCGGAACTTCACCAGCGCCAGCAGGATGAAAAGCGACCCCGACAGGAAGCACGCGGCCAGCCCCTGCTGCCAGGTGAGGCCGAGGCCGCCGCCCGCGAGCGGCGCGCAGGCGATGAACGAGAAGAACAGGTTGTGCGATCCCGGCCACGTTCATGATGGCCGGCTGCACGAAGAGGATGTAGCTGAGAGTGAGGAAGGTCGTGGCCCCGGCAAGCGCCTCGGTCCGCGGCGAAGTGCCGGCGCTCTTCAGCCCGAAGCGCCGTTCCAGGATTCCAGCCATCGCGAGCTCCCCGGCGCAGCGCGCGCCCGCGCGGAGATCGTAGAGGCCGGCGCGCGCTCGAGGCCGCGCGAAATCGGCGGCCCGCGCGCCCCGGCGCGTGCGGGGTTTAAATGCCCCGGCGCCTGGTATAGAAAGGACTCATGAACGCCGCCGACATGAAGTGCTGGCGCGCGGCCGGCGCGATCGCCGCCCGCGTGCGCGATTATGTCGTCTCCCTGATGCGGCCGGGCGCCAGCCTGCTCGAGGTCTCCCTGGAGGGGCACCGGCTCATGGAGGAGCTCGGCGGGCGGCCGGCCTTTCCCCTGCAGATCTCGCGCAACAGCATCGCGGCGCACTACTGCGCCCACGCCGGCGACCAGACCGTCTTCGCGGAGGGAGACCTGGCCAAGGTCGATTGCGGCGTCCACGTGGACGGCTTCGTGGCTGACACGGCCGCGTCCGCCGACCTCTCGCGCGACGGGCGGCACGCCGGGCTCCTGGCCGCGGCCCGGGAGGCGCTGGACGCGGCAGTGGCCGCGGCCGGGCCGGGAGTCGAGGTGGTCGAGATCGGCCGCGCCGTGGAGCGGGCGATACAGGCCAGAGGCTACCAGCCGATCAGGAACCTCACCGGCCACGGCGTGGCGCGCTGGACCGTGCACGAGGCGCCGCAGATCCCGAACGTCTCCTCGGGCAAGGGCCGCCTGCGGGCCGGCTCGTGCGTCGCGCTCGAGCCCTTCGCCACGGACGGCGGCGGCTCGGTGAGCGAACGCGGCGAGGCGCACGTCTTCATGGCCAAGAAGGTGAACCGCAGGATCCGCGGCGCCGACCCGCGCGTGGTGGAGGCCATCCGCGCCTATAACGGCCTGCCTTTTGGCAGCCGTGACCTGGTCCAGCGCTTCCCCTACAAGCTCGTGGCCGAGACGCTGAACGCCCTGGCCCGCGCCAACCGGCTGGTCGCGTTCCCTCCGCTGTGCGAGAAGGAGGGGCGTTTCGTGTCGCAGTTCGAGCACACCATCCACGTGTCCGCGGACGGCGTGGAGATCCTGACGCTCGGCGCGGAGGTCTGCGGCAGGACGCAGGCCGCCGCGACGGCGCGCTGAAGGCGAAGGAGAGGTCCCATGCGCCTGGCCGGCGGAGCCGCCTCCTGGCTGCTGCTCGCCCTGCTGCTCGAGACGGGCGGCGCGCGCGCGGCGCGCGCGCAGGACGCGGCCGAGGAAGAGGCCATCTTGCGCGACGCCGAGAAGATCGAGCGTTCCCTGGTCAGCCTGGTCAGCCGGATCAGGGAGTCGACCGTGGCCGTGGTGCGCTACGTCGCAGAGGACAAGGACGGCCTGGCCACGGAGGTCGGCGGCGGCATGGGCTCGGGCGTGGTCGTCTCGAACGACGGGAAGGTGTTCACCAACGTCCACGTCATCGAGGACGCCGTGCGCATCGAGGTGGTGTTCAGCGACGGGCTGACCGCGCAGGCCGAGCTGTTCAACAAGATGCCGCTCTACGACTTCGCCCTGCTGCGCGTGCGCCGCGCCGACCTGCGCCCGGCGGACTTCGCCAAGACCAGCCTGGTCGAGCCGGGGCAGTGGGTCCTGGCGGCCGGCAATCCCCGCGGCCTCGGCATGGACGGCGAGCCCATCGTCACGCTCGGCATCGTCTCCGGCAAGGGGCGCGTCGCCGGCGGCAAGTACCAGTACCACAACGCGGTGCAGACCGACGCCGAGATCAACCCGGGCAACTCCGGAGGGCCGCTCTTCGACCTGAACGGCCGCGTCATCGGCATCAACGGCCTGATCTCGACGGTGAACAACGCCAGCGCGAACATCGGCGTCGGCTTCACCATCCCGGCCGACCAGATCGCCAGCTTCCTGCCGAGCATGCTCTCGGGCGAGACGGTGGAGCCGGGCTACAGCGGCATCCAGATCGAGCCGCGCACGGACGAGAAGGGGGGAGTCATGGTGAGGAGCGTCGAGCGCCGGTCGCCCGCGGACAAGGTGGGCATCCGGCCGGGCGACCGCATCACCGGCCTGAACGGCAAGCCCATCGACGGCATCACCGCCTGGGCGAACGAGGTGGCGATGCTGCCGGGCGGCAGGACCGTGACGCTGCGCCTGGTGCGCGAGAACCGCTCCCTGGTGAAGAAGCTCACGCTGGAAACGCAGGCCAAGGACGAGACGCCGAAATGACGCCCCGCCGCGCCGGCCCCCTGCTCGTGCTCCTGCTCGCGGCCCGCGCGGCCGGACAGATGGGCTCGCTCTCCAGCCTGGACGAGGAGTTCACCAGGGTCGTGCGCGAGATCGCGCCGGCGGTGGTCCAGGTCCAGCCGGGCATCTCTGGCGTGTGCCTGACGGACGACGGCTACGTGCTGACGAACCGCATCGTCCTCGAGGCCCTCGAGAAGACCGGGTCGCGCACGGTCAAGGTGACGTTCCCCGCGCAGCTCGCCTACGACGCCGTCGTGCACGCCGCGGACGCCGAGACGAACACGGTCATCCTCAAGATCGACGCGCGCGCGAGCTTGCCCTGCGTCCGGCCGGGCGAGCCCGGGGAACTCGCGGTCGGCCACCTCCTGATGACCGTCGGGAACGCCTTCGGCACGGCCACGGAGAGCGAGCCCGCGGTCACGCTCGGCGTGGTCTCCTCGATCCGGCGCGACCTGCAGGGCCGCCCGGCCGTCATCGAGACCTCGGCCGCGACCAACCCCGGGCAGCACGGCGGGCCGTACTTCGACACCGACGGCAAGCTGGTGGGAGTGTTCCGGGCGCTGCCCGACGGCCAGGACCTGGCGACGGTGACGCCCATCGATCTGATCCGCGCGGCCTACTCCTCGATCCCGGCAGCGACGCGCATCTTCTCCGACCCGTCGAAGCTGCGCCCGCCGCGCAGCAAGGCGGGCGTTCTCTCCCGCGCCTTCCACATCGCGGCGAGCCGGGCGCGCCAGGGCGTCGTCACCATCGCCATCACGCGCGCGCCCCGGGAGGAGCCGGCGCAGGCGGAGACCGCGGCCGAGCAGGAGCCGGAGCGCGGGGACGGAGGCGGCGAAGGGCGGCGCAACGAAGGAAGGAAGGACAAGGAACGCGAAGAGGCCGCGGTGCCGGCGCGGGAAGGCTCCGTCACGGGCACCATCATCGACCCGCGCGGCTTCGTGCTCGCGCCCGAGCCGGCCTTTGGCGCCGACGTCAGCGCGATCGAGGTGTTCCTCGCGGATGGGCGCAGCTTCCGCGCCACGGTGCACGCGCGCGACCGCAAGTCGCGGCTCGCCCTGCTCCTCCTGGACCGGAAGCCGGAGGACGTGCTCGAAGTGCTCGGCGACGTACCGCAGGACGCGCTGCAGGTCGGGCAGTTCGCCGTGGCGGTGGCCGCGCCGCACGGCCCGCCGGCCGAACAGGAGCCGTTCGTGACGGTCGGCCTGCTCTCGGGCCGGCACCGGCTCGACGCCTACCGGGACGCCCTCCAGACCGACGCGGGCGTCAACGTGAAGAACGCCGGAGGCGTGCTCGTCGACCTGCGGGGCAGGATGTGCGGCGTCATCCTGCCGCCGGAGATGCCCTTCGGCCAGAACTCCGGGCTGGGCTTCGCCATGCCGGTCGACGCCCTGCGCGCCGTGCTGCCGCGCATGATGGAGGGACGCGACGTCGAGCCGGCCTACATCGGCGTCGTGCTCGGGGACGCTCCCGGCGGCCGCGCCGGCGTGCTGGTCAACGAGGTGACCGAGGGCTTCCCGGGCGCCGCGGCCGGTCTCAAGCCCGGGGACGTCATCACCCACCTGGACGGCGTGCTGGTCGCGAACCGGCGCGCCTTCACCGACCACCTGTGGAAGCACAAGGGCCCCGGCGATCCCTTGACCGTGACGGTCGAACGCCTCGGCGAGAAGCTCGATCTCGCGGTCACGCTCACGCGCCGGCCCGAGGAGTGAGCGGCTGCTACGCGCCGGGGCCGACCAGGCGGTGCACGCCTTCGCGGTAGCGCCGCAGCAGGTCCTGCGTCACCGCTCCGGGACGGCCGTCCCCCACCTTCTGGCCGGACACCGAGCGCACGGGCATGACCTCCTTCAGGCTGCTCGTGAGGAACACCTCGTCGGCGCCGAACACGTCGGCAGGCAGGATCTTGTCCTCCTCGACCCGATAGCCGGCCTCGGCCGCGATCTCGAAGATGAAGGAACGCGTGATGCCGTCGAGCAGCCCGCAGTCGAGGGACGGAGTGCGCAGCACGCCCTTCTTCACCAGGAAGACGTTCGATGTCGAGCCCTCGGTGACGCAGCCCTCCTGGTTCGGCATCAGGCACTCGAAGGCCCCCTGACGGCGCGCCTCGTGCAGGGCGATGATGTTGTTCAGGTAGTTGCCGCTCTTGATCTTGGGATCGAGGGAGCGCTTCCCCATGCGCGTCACGCCGACGAGCGCCACGTCGACTCCGTTCTCGTAGCAGGCCGGGTCGAAGGCCTCGAACGGGCGGACGATGATGACCACCAGTCCGTCGCCGGCCGTCTCCGCGTCGAGATTGACGAAGCCGGGGCGCGCGCCGCGGGTCACCATGATCCGCAGGCAGGAATCGACGTTCCCGGCGGCGGCGAGCGAGCGCAGGATCTCCCTCTCCAGGCCGTCCAGGCCGCCCGGGATCGGCATCCACAGCCGGGAAGCGGAGCGTCCCAGGCGCGCCAGGTGCCGGTCCAACAGAAAGGGCCTCCCGAAGTAGGTCCTGACCGTCTCGTAGACGCCGTCGCCGAAGAGGAATCCCCGGTCGAAGACCGAGACACGCGCCTCCTCGGGAGGGAAGAGCTCGCCGTTGATGTTCACGAGGACAGGCATTCCGGCATGTTAGCAGCCTGCGCGCGGCCCCGGCAGACCTCAGGCGCCCGCCTCAGGAGCCCACCGCGCGCGCCTCGGGAGGACGGCACGATTCGGCTGCGGAGACGCGTTACCGGCGGGCCCTTCCCCGACTAGAGAAGGCCGCGAGCCCCGAGCTTGCCCGCGCGCGCCGCCCGGTTTCTGGCGGCTCGCTTCGTTTCAACAAAGCAACCTGGAACCGGAAACCTGCTGACCGGAGCTTGAACAGCATGGCCTGCCATCACGACCGCACATCCAGCTTCTCCTTCAAAGACCTGGTGAACACCCTGGTGACCTCGGCGAATGGTGCGAGTCAGCGCGAGCGGCTCGGCCGCCTTCTGGCGCGCCTCGATTCGGTCGCCGTGAACGGCATCGTGAGCCCCGATGACCGGGTCCAGGCCAGGACGCTGCTCTCGGAGGCCATGCTCGTGGCGCTCGGTCCCGATGCCGCGTACAAGACCCTCGCCCGCGCACTCGACGACAGCGACGCGATCCCTGACACCAACGGCAAGGCCTCCGTGCTGGCGGAGGCCGCGGCCAGCATCGGGTCGCTCGGCTCCCTTGGTGTCGACCTGCTGAGCCGCATCGAAGGCCACGCCGCGGCGCTCGAGCCCTCCGCCGACCGCTCGCGCCTGTTCGCCACCCTGGCCGTGGCCTACGCGCGCGCCAAGGACGAGCAGCGGGCGGTCAAGATGACCGTGCGCGCCATGAACAGCGCCGAGAAGATCGCCTGCGACGAGGAGCGCGTGCTGGCGTTCGCCAAGATCGCCGCGGTCCTCCACCCGGCGCGCATGGCGGACGAGACCGCTGCCGCGCTGGAGCGCGCGCGCGCGGTCGCGGCCCGCATCGTTGACCCGGCCGCGCGCAGCCGCGCGCTGCTCCAGGTCGCGACCGCGCTCGGCCGCACGGGCCGCGCGGACGAGAGCCTCGAGGTTCTCGCGCAGGCTCTGGAGGAGGATGCGAGCCCGGCACAGACTCCGGTCAGCGCGACCGAGGCGCCCGCCAGCTCGGTCGTCATCGACGATGTGCCTCCAGTTTCGTCGCAGGCCGCGGCCCCCGAGGCCCATGGCAACCCGGCGGCTCCTGCGGGCTACGTCGTGGGCGAGGACGGCGTGCTCTACAAGGACCCGACCGCGGGGCACAAGTTCCCCTCCTTCACGGGTTCTCGCCACCGCCACCGCTGACAGCACGGGCTTTCCGCCTGCCGGCCGCGCTTCGTCGCCGCGTCAGCCAGGGCTCCGCTCTGCAGCTGGCGCGATGTCTCGCCGCCAGAGAGGGCCCGCGTCGGGCCGGAGGGGGCGCTTTTTCCCGCGCTGCGGAGCGTCCTCGGGTTATCCTGTAGTCACCCAGCGCCCGCGCGCCGGGGTGGTAATCCGCCCCCATCGACCTCCTCGAAGCGACGACGGGAGACAGACTTGGTCATCCGCACGGCAAGCATCAAGGACCCGCTTCCGGCCCAGGGAGGGCTGCGAATCCTCGTCACGCGCAAGTGGCCGCGAGGACTCCCGAGGGAGTCGATTGATCTCTGGGTCAAGGAACTGGGCGGAACCGCCGAGCTGATGCGGGACTACAAGAAGAAGAAGATTTCGGCCTCCTCCTTCCATGCCCGCTACCTCGCCGAGGCATCCGACCCTGGGCGCCATGCCGCGATTCAGGATCTCCAACGTCGCGCGATGAACGGAAAAGACCTCATCCTCCTCTGTGACGGAGAAGACGAGGCAGAGTCCGTGCGCGGCGTGCTCAAGGAAATCCTCGAGACACACTGACACACCTGACATAAGAAACGCCAACCTGGCGTCCAAGAACGTCAAGTTGGCGTCTTTCGTCATTGCAGCCCCACGTCATCTCGCCGCGACCGATCCCTAAACATCTGTCTTCGAACAACTTGAAGCGAAGCGCCTTCTCTGGAACAGCGCTTGCTTTCGCCCTGGCACGTCCCGAATGCTCCGCCAGACTCGATGGAGACAAAGACGATGAACAGCAACTGGTTCGGTCGGTTCCCGGCCATGGTCGACATGCATCCAGCGTTCGACCGCATCTTCGATGAGTTGTTCCGCGACGTCTCGCGCTTCAGCGCCGCGCCCTACCCGCCCATGAACGTGCGCGAGGAAGAGGACTCTCTGGTCGTCACGGCCGAGGTTCCGGGCGTCGATCCGGAGTCCCTCGATGTGAAGGTCCAGGGCGACGTGCTGGTCCTCGCTGGCACTCGCCGGCCGGTGGTCGAGGACGGGTCGACCGCCCGCCTGCTCCGCCAGGAGCGCGGCTTCGGCCAGTTCACCCGTGAGATCAACCTTCCGGTGAAGGTCGACGGCGGCGGCGTCGAGGCTCGCTGCGACCTGGGCGTGCTCACGATCACCCTGCCCAAGGCGCCCGAGGCCAGGCCGCGCCTGATCAAGGTCAGGGCGAACTGAAAGCGAGAAGGAGCAAAGCATGAACCCGATCGAAGCCAGGGACGCGACGGTGGCCGCCTTTTCCCGCGTGGAAAGCCGCCAGACGACGATCTACTCGCCGCGCACGGACGTGCTCGAGTTCGACGACCGCATGGAGATCAAGCTCGACGTGCCGGGCGTGGCGGCGGACGCGATCGACGTCAAGTTCGAAGAGAACACCCTGTTGATCCGCGCCATCCGCGAGGAGAACGCGAGCGGGGGCTACCTGCACCGCGAGTTCGGAGACGCCCAGTTCCGGCGGGCCTTCACCCTGCCGAAGGGGCTGGACCCGACCTGCATCGAGGCGTCGCTCCGGAACGGCATCCTCACCCTCTCCCTGCCCAAGGCCGAGGAGATGAAGCCGCGCCAGATCAAGGTGAGCGGCCGCTGAGCGGCAGCAGCCGGAGTGCGCCCTCCCCACGATGTCGCAGCGGCTCGTGCTTCCCCCTGATACGCCACGGCCGAGCCGCGTACACGGCGGCAGGCCTCTTCGCCACGGCTGAGCCGCGGTTGCTGCGGCGAGTCCGCGCGCCGCAGTTGAGCCGCGCCCATGGCGGCAGGCTTCTTCGCCACGGCTGGGCCGCGGTTGCTGCGCGCGCCGCAGTTGAGCCGCGCCCATGGCCGCGTGTCCCTTCGCCACCGCTGAGCCGCGGTTGCTGCGGCACGGCTGGGCCGCGGTTGCTGCGGCGAGTCCGCGCGCCGCAGTTGAGCCGCGCCCATGGCCGCGTGTCCCTTCGCCCCGGCCGAGCCGCGTACATGGCGGCAGACCTCTTCGCCACGGCTGAGCCGCGGTCGCTTCGGCAAGCTTGCTTGCCGGAGCGACCGTCGGATCAAGCCGGGGCAGATGGCGCGGCGCGCAGCGTCCGCGCCATCAGTATTTGAACGGCACCCTCAAGAAGTTCATCTGCGGCCGCGGCGTGTCCGGCTGCGCCGGGAAGGCCGGGTTGGTGGCGATGTCGAAGCGCACCGCCCAGCGGATGAAGCGCCTGCCGTTTAGAAGCGTGATGTCGCTGACGAAGCCCGAAGCGGTCGCGAGGTCGGGCATGCCCGGATTCGCCGGGTCCTCGTCCGCGCCCTGGAAGTACACGGCCACGCTCTGGTAGTAGAGCGGCCCCTCGGGGATGAAGTCCGCGAGCAGCACCTTCTCGTCGGGCGCGTCCACATCGAAGTCGTTCGTCCCCGGATCGAGGACGCAGCCAAAGCCGTCGGTAAGCACCTTGCCGGTGGTGGTGCTCGTGCCGTGGAAAAACGGCCCCACGCCCGGCACGCCGAAGATCGGTCCGTCAAGAGGGCCGGCCGAGGTCGGCAGCGGCGGCCGGAACGTCCTGGTCACCGCGCCCAGGTCATACCAGGTCGAACGCGCCGACGACTTCGAGGTGAGCGGCGTGGGCGTGCTCTCCATGGGCACCAGCGGATTGAAGTCGGAGAGACCGCCGCTGGCGCAGGTGATGTTGAAGACCGAGGCATTGATCTTGGCGTTGATCTTGGATCCGGTGATGAGGTTCGGCGCCCCTGGCGGTTTGTGGATCTGGACGATCCCCGGACCGCCCGGGCCGCCGTCGAAGCACTGCAGCACGTTGCTGTCGCCGCCCGTGACGCCGGTGGTCGCGCCGCTCGAGATCACCGAGGCGTTGTGGCCGCAGCCGCCGGAGACGTCGATCACGACCGCGACCAGCGCCGGGTCGTTCATCTTCACGTTGACCGCGGACTGCAGGATCACGGCCCCGCCGCTGCCGCCGCCGCCGCTGCCGCCGCGGCTTCCCATCCCGATCTCCTCGCCGCCCTTGCCGCGGCCGCCCTTGGCCTCAATCTTGGCCGCGTTGCCGCGGATCTCGATGGTCCCGAGCGCTTGCACGAGCAGCGCTCCGCCCCCGCCCCCGCCCCCGCCGCCGCGCGCGTCGAGCACCGTGAAGGGCAGGCCCGAGTTATCGAAAACCGGGACCTTGCACTGCTGGGAGAGCCCCTCGGTACGGCTTCCGGCCCCGCCCCCGCCCTGCCCGCCGATCACGGTCTGGACCTCGCCGCCCGGGCCGATGAAGTTGTTGTCCGGGTCCTCGTCCACGAACACGCCCGGTCCGGCCGACCCGTACATCGTGACCCGCTTGGTCGTTGGCCAGGTCTTGGTGATGTCCATGAGCGGGGGGCTATCCCAGATCCATCCCTGCTGATAGGCCTGGGCGAACGTGGGATTCAGGTTGACCCGCGCCACGGCGTTCGTCGGGTTTCCAGGCTTGGCCATGTACGCGTCGGGCGGCGGCGGGATGGGATCGCCGGGCTTGAAGGGCATGGGCAGGTGGTTGCCGATGCCGATGGCGCCGCGGCGGCCGCTCACCGGGATTCCGGCCGTCTCGGGCGTGTTCGGGAAGAAGACGTTCAAAGACCCGCCGCCGCCGCCTGAGCCCCGGCTGCCGTCGCCCGCGGAGTAGTAGTTGCTGAAGCAGTTGGACGCCGCGCCGTTGAACGGCTCCCAGGGCAGGGTGCAGCCGCACTGGCCGCCGCCGCCGCCTCCGGGGCCCTTGTTCCCCGGCCCGTAGCCGCTCTGGCCAAAGGCCGGCGTCTGGATGTACTTGAGCGACGCGGCGCCCGCCGGGCTCGTGACCGGGTGGCTGTCCCCACCCTTGCCAGCGCCCGGCCCGGGCGAGCCGCCCGGCATAGGCGTCATGGAGGAGTCGAACGTGTCGTCCTCCGTGCCGTCGCTGCCGTTCAGGTCGATCCTCCCTTCGATCAGCACATTGCCCGTGGCCGTGATGATCAGCGGGTTGCTCCCCTCGGCGATCAGCTTCACGTTCTCCGGCAGCGTGAAGTCGGTGAAGTTGAACACGCCGCCAACCACGACCGTTCCCGGCTCCACATCCGGAGTGGCGCCCGAGAACAGCGGGAACGTCTGGTAGTTGGTATCGAGGTGGACGACGATCTCCTGGGTCGTGGGAGGAGCGAAGCGCCCGAGAGACCCGTCGCCGCCGAAGCCGAAGGACGCGCGCAGCGTGTTGGAGTTGGCCGCGTCCCAGCCCGCCGCCTGCTGGCCCTCGGCGGCGAGCGACGCGTCCTGGTGGACCACGTCGTCGAAGTCCTCGTACAGGTAGTCATCCACCGCTGTCCCGGGGTACGGGTCGAGCGCCACGCCGTAGTGCGCGATCTGCGCGTACTCCTCGGGTCCCTTGCTGTCCATCGGCACGCCGCCCAGCGACTCGAAGTTGTCCGCGATCTCGAGCGCGATGGTGTGCCCGAGCGGCAGGATCCCCATCGGGTAGAGCAGGACGTCCGCCCTCTTCACCGTGTTCTTCGTGAGGAGCGCGGTCGAGCCGAGGACCACGTCCTCCGGCGCCCCCTCGGGCGTGCGGATCGCGCGCAGGCGCAGGAGCCCGCCCGCGATGTTCTCGGTCGCGGTGTCCACCGGGCCGTCGAACACGACCCGGAAGGGCGGCCGCCGCGCGGCCTCGATCCCGGAGAACAGCCCGGCCGGGTCGTGGAACACGTTGGGGTGGATGCCCGTCGCCCCAGCCGCGGGCGCCAGCTTGTTCGTCTTGACGTGCAGCGGCTTCGGCGAAGCGTTGGCGAAGAACGCCACCCTGATCGCCGTGGTGCGGAACGTCTGCGGCACCGCTGCCCCCTTGGCGATGCCCGTCAGGTTCTTCACCGAGTTCGCCGTGCCGACCGTCACGCTGATCTCGTAAATCGTGTCCGGCAGGAGCCCGGGCAGCGAGCTGTCGCCCGCGACGTCGGAGGCGGGCGTGAAGGAGGTCGTGAGCGCGACCACGGGCAGCCGCGGCGTGAAGAGCACGCTGTTCCCCGAGACCGAGTACTTGCCGTAGGCCAGCCCGCCGATGGGCTGGCCCGCGCCGTTCCCGGCGGCCACGCGGATGCGGAGCCCCTCCGCGATCCCGGGGCCGATCTCCGGCTTGCCGTCGAACTCGAAGACCACGCGCTGCGAAAGGGGCGCGTCCTCGGGCGCCGCCTGCGTCCCCTTCGTGCCGTCGATGCTGCTCGGGTAGCGCACGGCGATCAGCTTGACCCCTCCCGCAAGCGCCGGCGACGAGAACACGCACACGCACGCGAGCAAGCCGGCACGGACGCGAAACGTCATGGCGAACCTCCGGGCGGCTCAGGCTTGACCAGACCAGCAGACGATTCCGACGCTGCTACGGCGCCGCTCTCCGCCTGTTTGTACCAGAAGAGTAGCACGCGGCAACACGCGACGGGCACGCCTTTCTTGCCGCAGCGACCGCCGGTGGCACGCGCGAGGTACGGTCTCCGTGGCGGGCTTCCTTGCCGCCGCCGTTGAGCTGCGGTTGCGAGGCAAGCTTGCTTGCCGCAGCGACCGCCGGTGGCACGCGCCAGGATGCCGCCGGGCCTTCCTTCTCCCCGCCGCGACTGAGGTACGGTCTCCGTGGCGGGCTTCCTTGCCGCCGCCGTTGAGCCGCGGTCGCGAGGCAAGCTTGCTCGCCGCAGAGACCGCCGGATGCACGCGCGAGGTACGGTCTCCGTGGCGGGCTTCCCTGCCGCCGCCGTTGAGCCGCGGTCGCAAGGCAAGCTTGCTCGCCGCAGCGACCGCCGGTGGCACACGCCAGGATGCCGCGGGGCCTTCCTTCTCCCGGCCGCGACTGAGCAGCGGCCGCTGCGGCGAGTCCGCTCGCCGCGGCGAGCCGTCGGCTCCAGTCGCGGCAGATGGCGCGGCGCGCAGCGTCCGCGCCATCAGTATTTGAACGGCACCCTCAAAAAGTTCACCTGCGGCCGAGGAGTTTCCGGCTGCGGCGGGAAGCTGGGGTTGGTCGCGATATCGAAGCGGATCTCCCAGCGCACGAAGCGCCTGCCGTTCAGCAGCGAGATGTCGCTGACGAAGCCGGTCGCGGTCGTCAGGTCCGGCGCTCCCGGGTTCTGCGGGTCCGCGTCCGCCCCCTCGAACAACACCGCCACGCTCTGGAAGTAGCTTGGCCCGTTGGGAATGAAGTCCGGGAGGAGGAGCTTGCTGTCCGGCGCGTCGACCGCGATGTCGTTCAGGAAGGGCTCGACCACGTAGCCCAGGGAATCGGTCAGCACCTCGCCCGCGTTGGGATCCGTGCCCTTGAAGAAGGGCCCCACTCCCGGGATGCCGAAGAGCGGGCCCTCGAGCGCGCCGGCGCCGGTGATGACCGGCGGGCGGAAGTCGGAGGTCACTGCGCCGAGGTCGTACCAGACGGAACGCGCCATCGACCCGGGAGTGAGCGGCGTGGGCGTCCGCTCCATCGGCACGAGCGGGTCGATCTTCTTCTGGACCGCGATCGAGCACGCCATGTTCTGCACCGACGCGCTCACGCGGGCGATAATCTTCGCCGTGTCGATCATGTTGGGCGCGCCCGCTGGAACGTGGATCTGCACGATCCCGGGCCCGCCCGGCCCGCCGTCGAAGCACTGCAGGACGTTCGAATCCGCGCCGGCCACGCCGCCGGTCGTGGACGTGGACATGTTGATCGCGTCATCCCCGCAGCCGCCGGACACGTCGATCACCTCGCCCTGGAGAGACGTGTCGTTCATGATCACGTTCGCCGCGGACTGCAGGATCACGGCCCCGCCGGAGCCGCCGCCGCCGCCGCCCCCGCGGCTCGAGTCCTGAGTGCCCTCGCCGCCGCCGCCGTCGCCGCCCTTGGCCTCGATCTTGGCCTTCGAGCCGCGGATCTCGATGGTCCCGAGCGCCTGGATGAGCATCGCGCCGCCGCCGGCGCCGCCCCCGCCCCCGCGCGCGTCGAGCACGGTGAACGGGTACCCGGCGTTGTTGAAGATCACGACCTTGCAGTCCTGGTCCAGACCCTCGGTGCGCGAGCCTGCGCCGCCGCCCCCCTGCCCGCCGATCACGGAGCTGACCTCGCCGCCCGATCCGATGAAGTTGTTGTCCGGATCCTCGTCGACGAACACGCCTGGACCGGCGTTGCCGTAGAGCGTGATCTTGTGGGTCTTCGGCCAGTCCAGATCGATCTTGAACGCGATGTCTGTTCCGGTCGAAGTCTTGACGATGTCGTAGATCATCCCCTGCTGGTAGGCCTGGGTGAAGGTCGGGTTCGGGTTGGCCATGGCCACGGCGTTCGTGGGGTTGCCCGGCTGGGCCTGGTAGGCTCCGGGCTCCGAAGGGATGGGCTGGCTCGGCTTGAAGGCCACCGGCAGGTGGTTGCCGATCCCGATGGTGCCGCGCCGCCCGCTCACCGCCACTCCAGGAGGTTCGGGCACCGCGGGGAACATCGGCAGGGTCGGTTGGTCGGGATAGAACACGCCGAACGACCCTCCGCCCCCTCCCGAGCCGCGGCTGCCGTCTCCCGTGCCCGCGTAGCCCGTGCAGGTGTTGGGGGTGAAGCTGATCCACGGCAGGGTGCACCCGCACTGCCCGCCGCCGCCGCCGCCCGGCCCCTTGTTCCCCGGGCCGTAGCCGCTCTGCGCGTACTGCGGAGTCTGCATGAACTTGAGGGACGAGGCGCCCGCCAGGCTCTTCACCGGATGGCCGTCGCCTCCCTTGCCGCCGCCCGGCCCGGGCGATCCGCCCGGCATGGGCGTGATGGCGGAGTCGAACGTGTCGTCTCCGGTGCCGAACGAGCCGTTCAGGTCGATCTCGCCCTCGATGACCACGTTGCCCGTGGCGGTGATGATCAGCGGGTTGCTGCCGCGCGCCACGATCGTGGCCAGCGAAGGCAGGTGGAAGTCGGTGAAGTTGAACACGCCGCCGACCACCGCGGTCCCCGGCTCCACGTCCGGCGTCGAGCCCGAGAACAGCGGAAACGCCTGGTAGTTGGTGTCGAGGTAGATGGTCACGGGCTGGGTCGTGGGCGGAAGGAAGCGGCCGAGCGATCCGTCGCCGCCGAAGCCGAAGGAGGCCTTGAGCACGTTCGAGTCGGCCGCGTCCCAGCTCGCGAGCTGCTCGCCCGCCGCGGCGATCGACGTGTCCTGGCGGCTGGTGGTGTCGAAGTCCTCGTACAGGTAGTCGTCCACCGCCGTGCCGGGCTGCGGGTCGAGCGCCACGCGGTACTCCGCCAGCCTCTGGAAGTCGTCCGGCGCCGTGGAGTCGATCTGCACGCCGCCCAACGACTCGAACGTATTCGAGACCTCCAGCGCGATCGTGTGTCCCAGGGGCAGGATGCCGCTCGGGTAGAGCAGCACCTCGGCGCGCTTCACCTTGTTCTTGACCAGGAGGGGCGTGCCGCCGATGACGATGTCCTCGGCCGCTCCGTCCGGCGTGAGGATCGCGCGCAGCCGGATGCGCTCGGCCGCGATGTTGTCCGCGGCGCTGTTCACGGGCGCGTCGAACACGATCTTGAAGGGCGGGTGCTTGCTCGCGTCGATCGCGGTGAAGAGCCCGGCGGGATCGTGGAAGACGTTGGGATGGATGCCCGTCGCGCCCGCCGCGGGCGTGAGCTTGTCCTTCTTCGCCTCCACCGGATCGGGAGACGCGTTGTAGAAGAGCGGCGCGGAGGCGATGGTCTTGAACTTGACGGGCAGCCCGACCGTCTTGCTGATGTTCTTCAGGTTCTTGACCGAGTTCGGCGCGTCGATCGTCACGCTGATCGCGTAGGTCGTGTCGGGCAAGAGGCCGGGGAGCGAGACGTTTCCGGCCACGTCCGTGGTCGTGCCGAACGAGGTAGTGATCGGCGCCACGGGCAGGCGCGGCGTGAAGAGGACCTTGTTGCCGGAGACCGCGTAGGTCCCGAAGGCCAGTCCACCGATCGGCTGGCCCGCCGTGTTGGAGCTGTCCACGCGGATGCGCAGACCCTCGGCGATCCCCGGTCCCATCTGCGGCACGCCGTCGAACTCGAAGACGATGCGCTGCGACAGCGGCGCGTCGGTCGGTGGTTCCTGCGTGCCGGCCTTGCCGTCGATCTGGGCCGGGAAGCGCACGGCGATCAGCTTGATGCCGTCGGCCAGAGCCGGGCTGGAAAGCAGGAACAGCAGGGCAAGGCGTCCTCGAGGAAGCCGCCTGTGCACACGATTCATAGTCCGGAGAGCGGGCCGGGTCACGCCGTTTCCAGCGTCCCAACTCCATTATTGAAGCCAGAAGACAGCGACCGCGGCGAGAACCGGCCGCCAGGACCCGCGCGAACCGCGGCGTCTCCTGCCGGAAGTCAGCGGCCGCACACCCCGGGATTGAATCGGTCGCACTGCTGGCACTGCGGCATCGAGGGCGCCCCGCGCGAGGAGGAAGCCGAGGAGCTGCCCACGTTCGCCACGGACAGGAGCCGGAACACCTTGCCCGTCCCGTCCTTGGGCTCGGCCACGCATTCCTCGCCGCAGACATCGAGGGGTTCGGCCCGCATCGGCTGCATCGCCTCGAAGCGGCGCCCGCACTTCCTGCATTCGTACTCGTAGATGGCCATTTTTCCACCGTTGGCTCTCGGAATCCGGAGCGTGCGACTCGATCCCCGCTGCGGAGGACGCGCGGCGACGTTCCAGCGGGAAGAATAGCGCCCAGGGCCGTAGAATCGCACGCTTCCCGGGCGATCCCGGCCCCTTCGCCCGCGGCGGAACGGAGGATCGTGTGCTTTCAGGCCGGCTCCGGAGGCCTTTCTCCGCCCTGGCAGCGTGCGCTCTCGCCGGCCTCGCCCTGGCCTGCGCCGCGGCGCCGGGACCGCCGCCGATCCTGCGAGTGGAGCCGCTCGGGTCAGTGCGCGCCGAGAAGCCGGCCTGCTTCCGCCTGTCGCGGCGCGTGCGCGGCGAATCGGGCCTCGCGGACCTCGCTTGCGGCGAGGACGTGCTGGTCGTCGCGCAGGCGCGCGGAGAATGCGCGCCGGGGGGGATCTTCCTGCTCGACCCCTGGCAGCTCGCGACCCTGGGCCAGGCGCCGCGGGCGGATGCGCGCCTCGTGGCCGTGGCGGGCGCGACCATCTGCGGCCTCTCCGCGGGCGGCGAGCTGGCCTGTTTCGACGCCGCGGACCGCGCGGCGCCCGTGCTCGGCGCCTCGCTGCGCGCGGGCGCGGCGACCGCGCTCGCCGTCGATGAGGCAGACCTCGTGCTCGGCTGGCCGGAAGGCGGCATCACGGTCCTCTCCCTGCCGTTCGAGCCCGCCGCTGCGCCGCGCGCCGCTCTCGCCCTCGGCTCGGCCCCGGTCATGGCCCTGGCGCTCGGTTCCGGCGCGGCCGGCCGCTTCCTCTACGCCGCCCTCGACGACGGCGAGGAGCTGATCGTGATCGACATGGACAACCCCTCGGGTCCCGCCGTGGTGCGCCGCGTCGCGGCGCCGGCCGCGGTTCACCTGGCCGCGAGCGGCGAGACGCTGCTCCTCACGGCTCGCGGCGCCAAGCCCGGCGGGCTGTATCTTTTCGACCTCCTCGACCCGGCCGCGCCGCGGCTCGACGCCAGGATCCCGCTGCAAGGCTGCCGGGCAGCGGCGCTGCTCGGCAGGAGGCTCTTCGCGCTCACGGCGGACGAGGAAGGATCGGATCAGGCCATGCTCAGGGTCTGGAGCCGCGACTCGTGAATGCGTTCGCGACCTCCGGCCGGCGCGGCGCGCGCGTGCGGCTCCTCGCCGCCGCGGCGCTGGCTCTCGGCGCGGCGCCGCTCCCGGAACCGGCCGATCCGCCCGCGCCCTTCTTGGTGCGCGGGTTCGTGCTCGACTCGAGCCTGCGGCCGGTCGCGGGCGCCTCGGTCACGGCCACGCCCCTCCAGGCCGGCGCGCGCGCCTGCCGGGAGAGCGCGGCCGCGGCGCCGGTCGCGAGCGACGGACGCTTCTCCATCGCGCTCGGCGCCATGCCGCCCCTCTTGCGCCTGGAGGCGCTCGCGCCCGGGCTCGCTCCCGGCGTGATCGACGGTTTCGCGCCTGCGGCCTCGCCGGCAGACGCCGGCGTGCTCTTCCTGCTCCCGGCCGTGGAGCTGACCGGCCGCGTGACCAACCGTCACGGGGCGCCACTCGGCGGAGCCTCGCTGTTCGTGATGGCGGCGTCGGACCCCCTGCCCGAGGCAGCGCTCGAACCGGCGGCGGTCTCGGCGCCGGACGGGACCTTCTGCATCGACGGCCTGCCGCCGGCGGTCGTCTGGATCGGCGCAACGCTCGCGGACCACGCCGACCTGGCGCGCCGCGAAGCAGATCTGAACGACCCGGCGCGCCGCGACGTCGACCTCGTGCTCGACGATGGACGGAGCGTGCGGGGCGTGGTGCTGGGCGAGCATGGCCAGCCGCTGCCTGGTGCGAAGGTCGAGCCGCTCTGGCCGCGAGGCGAGGCGCCGTTCTTCCGGCGGCCGGTCACGACCAGCGCGGACGGCCGCTTCCTCCTCGAGGGACTGCCCGCCGCGCGCGGCGGCATCGAGGTCCGCTTCGCTGCGGCGGGTCTCCAGGAGGCCCTGCGGCCCGGCGCCTCGCTCGAGGAGGACAGCGTCGTGACGCTCGCGCGCGCGCCGCTCCTCAGGCTCTCCGCGGCCGCGGCCGACCCGCCGGTCGCGATCTCCCTGGTGCGCCTCGACGCCTACGCGCGCGCGGGCGAGGGCTGGCGGCGCGAGGAACGCGCCTGCGCCGCAGCCGAGGCGGAGGTCGAGCGGCCGGACTGCTGGACCGTCTCCGCCCCGCCCGGGGAGAGGATCCGCGTGTTCGTGGAAGCCGAGGACGGCCGGACCGCCGTTGCCGAGGTCGCGCCTCCCGCGGCGGGCGAGACCGTGGACGTGCGGCTCGAGTTCGCCCCGCTCCGGGAGATCGCGGGCCGCGTCCTTGCGCCGGACGGAGCGCCGCCTGCCGGCCCGCTCGACGTGGAGCTGGGGCGCGCGCACGGCGCCTCCTGGCTGCTCCTCTGCACGGCGCGCTGCGCGCAGGACGGCGGCTTCTCCTGCGCCGGCCTGCCCGATGGCGCCTACGGCGTGCGCGCCCGCTCGGCGAGCTGGATCTCGGACTGGGTTCCCGCGGGCGAGGGAAGCGCGCCCGTCCCCTTGGCCATCACCGCCCGCCCGGCCGCCCGCCTCTCGGGCACGCTGACCGTGAACGGCAAACGGCCGCCGCTGCCGATCGTCGTGGCCGCGCTCGCGTTCGACCGCGGTCACCGCGCCTTCCGCGCCGTGGCCACGGCCGCAACCGACCCCGAGGGGCGCTTCCTGCTCGCGCCGCTTCCCGCGGGCGCGGTCGCGCTCGTGCCAGAGCAGCCGCCTGATCCAGGCGAAGGCGCGTGCGCCTGGCGCAAGGAGCCGGCCCTGCCGGAGGGTGCGCGCGGCTGGCCCTGGCTCGCGCGCCTCGGTGAGGGAGAGGAGGCGGTCCTCGACATCGACCTGCTCCAGCCTGCCCGCTCCTGGCTCTCGGGCACGTTCGAGGTCAACGGGCGCAGGCGGCCGGGGGCCCTTCTTGCGCTCTCCCGGGCGGACGGAGACGGGCGCGGGACGGTTCTGACCGACGAGGAAGGTCGTTTCCGCTGCCGCGTGGAGGGGGGCGGAGGATTCGTGCTCGAGGTCGAGGCGGGCGGCCCGCGGGCGGCCCTGCCCGTCGACGTTCAGGCCGGGATCGACCGCTCGATCGCATGGGACGTCGCCGCCGGCTCGATCGGCGGCCGCCTGCTCGCGGCGGAAGGGACGCCCGGCCTGCGCGTGCTCCTGCAGGCGGAGCGAGCGCCAACGCAGGACGATCCGAGCCCCTGGGCGACCTGCGAGCAGGCCCTCGCCTCGCCGGACGGCCGTTACGCCTTCCCCGAGGCCGCGGCGCGCCGCCTGCGCGTGGCCGCTGAGGACCCGAGCGGCCGGCTGGCCATGGCCGTGACTGGCCCGTTTCCGCTGGGCGCCGGGGAGTCGGCGACCGCCCCCGACCTCGTCCTGCCCCTGGCCGCCGCGCTCGAGGCCGTCATGCGGCTCCCGGCCGGCGGCAAGCCGCCCTTTGCCAGGCTCGAGGTCGAGGCGGCGGCCGGGCTGCCCGACCTGCCCAGGCCCTTCACCGGCTGGTTCGTGGCGGAGAAGGCGCGCGTGGCGGGCCTGCCGCCCGGCCGCGTGCGCGCGCGCCTCCTGCCCTACGGTCCCTTCGAGGCCTCTCCGGACCAGGAGGTCGACCTGCCGGCCGATGGCTCGTGCGTGACGATCGAGTTCACGGTGCGGCCCGCGGGCCGGTAGCGGGAACGCGGCAGCCGGGTACGCGTCGCGAGCGGGATGCGCGCGTTTCGAACTTGCCCATTTACCGGAACGTGCGCGCGGCTACGATCCCGGGCGGGAGGGCTCACATGAGCGCACAGATCCGTTTCGCAGCAGTCCTTCTACTCCTGCCCGTGCTCGCTGGGTGCGAGCTGCTCGTCGTTTCGCCGACCGGCGCCGGAGGCGAGCCCGACTACGGGCGCCCGCTGGGGCCCGGCGAGCTCGCGCTGGAGAAGGTCACCGATCCCGCGCTCTACCCGGACTTCGGCAAGGGCTTCGGCGAGCGCGCGTCACTCATCAAGGCGATCGACGGCACGCTCAACTACTTCGGCAAGCCGTCCTCCGAGCAGTGGTTCCCCTACCTCGACATCACGCACGAGCGCTCGATTCGCAGCCTGGAGCGCTTCCGCGAGATCCTCGAGGAAGCGAAGTCGGGCGAGGAACTGCGCCAGAAGATCGTCGCCGAGTTCGACGTCTACCGCTCCAAGGGCTGGGACGGCTCCGGGGACATGCTCTTCACCGGCTACTGCCAGCCGATCTACAAGGCCTCGCCGCAGCGGACCGGAGAGTTCCAGTATCCGCTCTACGGCCTGCCGCCCGAACTCGTGAAGGACAAGGTCGGCACGCCGCTCGGCTGGAAGGACGCGGCCGGCAACCTGGGCCGGTCGCCCACGCGCCGCGAGTTCAGCGAGGGCAAGCTCGCCGGGCGCGGCCTGGAGCTGTTCTGGCTGAAGAGCCCGCTCGAGTCGTACATCGTCCACGTGCAGGGCTCGGCCAAGCTGGAGCTGCCGGACGAGTCCATGAAGTCGATCGGCTACGCGGGCAAGACCGAGCACGAGTACACCGGTCTCGGCCAGTCGCTGGTCGAGGACGGCAAGATCCCGCGCGGCAAGCTCAACCTGTTCGCCATCAAGGACTACTTCGCCGCCCACCCGGAGGAGCTGGACGAGTACCTGAACCGCAACGAGTCCTACGTCTTCTTCCTGCCGATCGAGGGCGGGCCCTACGGCAGCCTCAACATCGAGGTGACGCCGTACCGGACCCTCGCCACGGACAAGAAGGTGTTCCCGCGTGGCGGCATCGGCTACGTGGAAACGCGCGTGCCCAACAAGGAAGGCAGGATCGCGCCCTTCCGCCAGTTCGTGCTCGACCAGGACACGGGCGGCGCGATCCGCTCGGCGGGGAGGGCGGACATCTTCCTCGGCACCGGCCCGGAAGCGGAGCGCATCGCCGGCGGCACCCACGAGGTGGGCAGGCTCTGGTACATCTACGTGCGGGGAGAGCCCGGGTCGGATCAGTAGCAGCCGGCGAAGTCCACGAGCTTGGCCTCGTCGAGCAGCACCAGCAGGCGTTCGCTGACCTTGGCCATGCCCTTGACGAAGCGGTTGTCCGCGCTGGTGCCCATGTCCGGCGGCGCGCGCATGGCGTCGCCCGGAATGTCCACTACGTCCGAGACCGAATCGACGATCAGCCCGGTCACCTTGTCGCCGATGGTGACGACGATGATCACGGTGAAGCGGTTGTACTCCGCTTCCTCCATGGAGAGGCGGGCGCGCAGGTCGACGACCGGAACGATCGTGCCGCGCAGGTTCATCACGCCCTTCACGTAGTGCGGCGTGCTCGGGATCGGCGTGACCGGGGAGTAGCCCTTGATCTCCTGCACCTTGAGGATCTCGACGGCGTAGTGCTCCTGGCCCAGGGAGAAGGTCAGGTACTGGCTGCCCTCGATGGTGAAGCCGATCTGGTTCTGCTGCGTCTCGTTTGCGGTCGTGCTGTTCATCGCCGGTCCTCTGCGGCCAGCGCCGGCCAGTTCGGCGCGACGCTTCCTGCCTGGTGCGCCGTACTACTTCGGCCTCGACGCGGTCCCGGCTTGAGGCTCACGGAGCGGCTGCGCCCAGCCTCTCCACCAGCCCCGCGACCTCGGCGGAGAGCGGGGGGATCGCGGCGTGGCGCCCGCAGACCTCGCGATAGGCCAGAACCAACGCGCCCGGGCCCTGCGCGAGCGCCTCGCGCATCCTGCCCGGCCGGCCGAAGCGCACCACCGCGTCCACCATGAGCGCTCCCGCGTACGTCCCCCAGCGCTCCCGGCGCGGCCCGTTCGAGAAGGAGAAGGCGAGCTGCGCGCGCCGCTCTAGGCTGGTCGCCGGATCGAGCAGCTCGAGGAAGAGGTCCTCGAAGCGCCTGAGCGCGCGCCTTGCGATGGCGTCGGCAAGCGGCGTGCGCCGGCCCTGGTCGTCGAAGCGCTCCTCGGGCGGCAGGCTCAGGAAGTCCGCGGCCCCCTCGTTCGTGAGCACGAAGAGCAGGCGCGGGATGCCGGAAGGCGCCAGCCAGCGCCACGCGGGCGCGACCGCGGCGTACGCCTCGAAGCGCACGTGGAACAGCTCCGGAGCGATCAGACGCTCGACGCGCTCGCCAGCGCCGTCCCGGCCGGCGCGGCTGCGAGAGTCCTGAGCCTCCGAGAAGAGCTGGCGCGCGTCGATCAGCAGGGCGCGCTCCTCCCCCAGGGGAGCGAGGCTGGCGGCGCTGCCCGCGGGCAAGCCCGGCCCGGCGCACGCGGCTTCCGGCAGCAGGCGCTCCACGCGCGCGCGGATCGCGTCCGCCCGGGCAAGGAAGGCCTGCAGGAGAGCCGACACGCGCGCGCGCGACCGGGCCAGGTCGCCCGCCGCCTCGTGAAAGGTGAGCGCGGTCTCGACGCGCGCCTCGCGCCGCGCCGCCCGCTGAAGCTCGGCCTCGACGCGCGCGACGTCGAGGTCGGCGCAGAAGGCGATCTGCGGCAGGATGCGCGCGATCTCGGCCGCGCCCGCGGCGTCCTCGGCGCCCGTTGCCAGGCGCTCGAGCAAGGCCTCGGCCGGCGCCGCGGACAGGATCAGGCAGGAAGAGAGCGGCGCGGGCGCGGCGGCCTCCTGCCGCGCGGCGCACCCCAGCCAGGGCAGGCACAGCAGCAGGAGGGCGCTGCTCCTCATGTCCGGCGGATCACGATCTCGCGCTCGAGCGCTTCCTGGCCAGGGATGGTCAGCACCACGAGCACGCGGTCGCTCTCGGGCGGAAGCTCGGCGCGCGCCGCGCGCCCGGCCGGGCCGCCCGGCAGGGTGCGGTCGAGGATCCGCTCGCGCGCCGCGTCCCAGATGGTCAGCGCCGGCCAGTCGCCGCAGGTCCCGACCAGGGCGTCGGCCTCGACGATGACCTTCGCGCCGGTCGCGACGAAGGGACCGGACTCGCCGAGAGCCTGGGCAGGCGCCTCCTCGTCGCCCAGAAGCACCCGGACCTTGAGGTAGGGGCGGATGCGCAGCAGGGCGAGCGCCTGCTCGAGGAGCGGCACGTCCTCCGCCGTGCGGCGCACGCCACAGATGCGCGCCACGAGCGGCTCCTCCTCGCCCGCCACGGCCACGCGGAACTCCGGGTCGATGCGCGAAGGGAGCGGCGCGAGCAGGGAAAAGCGCTCGAGCGGCTGGCCGGCGAGAGCCGCGGCGCGCGCCGCGGTCTCCCCGGGAAGCTCCACGCCGTCCCGCCAGGGCAGGCGGCGCACGGCGATCTCGTCGAGCGCGGCCCGGCCGCCGCGGATCGCCACGCGGATCGGGCCGCCGGCGAAGGGGTCCTCCCGCACGTACGCCACGAGCGGCGCGCCGTCGAGCGAGGCTTCCACCGCCCCGCCGCGAGCCACGAGGGAGAGGCAGAGCGCGCCCGCGTGCGGCGCGGGGAGCCCGGCCCGGGCCAGGGTCTCCTCGCCGCGGCGAAGCGCGATCTCCGCCTCGGGGCCGCGGCGGAGCGCCACCTCGATCGGATCCGCGCCGAAGCCGAGCACGACCTCGCCGTCTTCCGCGCAGGAGGCGAGCGCGAGGTCCACCTCCAGGTCGCCGCAGAGGACGCGGTTGCTCTGGAGCTCGAGCGCCTCGCCGACCGCGCAGCCGTTCTCGAAATGCGCCGCTCCCGCGTATCTTGTTCGGTTCGGCGCCGCGCGCGCGGCGTCTGCCCACTTATAGCGAAACTCCTGCGCCGGCCCGCGTCCTTGCGGCGCGCGGCGCGCGGCGAGGTCTGGCGAATCCATGACGGCGTACGTCTGCGGCCGCTGCGGATCCCTGGTGGAGCAGGACGCCAGACGCTGCGTCTCCTGCGGGCGCCTCTGGCCCGCGCTCTTCGGGCTGCGTCCCGTGCTCGACCGCGTCTTCTCGCCGCACGTGTCCTTCTCCAAGACCCTGGCGCTGGCGCTGGTCATCATCTACCTGGCGATGACGCTCGTGGCGCAGAAGACCGGCGACGTGGCGGGAGCGGGGTTCGACAAGTTCACGGCCGGACCGCTCACGCTGGTGCGCTTCGGGGCGATGTACAACGATCTCTTTTTCGCCGGCGACTGGTGGCGCCCGATCACCGCCTGCCTGCTGCACGCCGGCGTCCTGCACGTCCTCTTCAACGTCGCGGCGCTCTTCCAGATCGGCCCGCTCATCGAGCACATCTACGGCCCGGCGCGCTTCACGATCATGTTCCTGGCGAGCGGCGTCGTGGGCTATGTCGCCGGCCTGCCCTTCGTCGCGTTCACCATGGGCGCGTCGGGCGCCATCTGCGGCATGATCGGCGCGCTCATCGGCTACGGCTACCAGCGCGGCGGCGCCTACGGCGAGGCCGCGCGCCGCCAGGGGATCCAGTGGCTGATCTACGTGGCCCTGTTCGGCTTCCTCGTGCCGGGCGTCAACAACTACGCCCACTTCGGCGGGGCCGCCGCCGGCTACGTGCTTGGCCGCCTGTTCGACATCCGCCAGATGAACCGCGGCCGCGAGTCGGATGGAGCGCGCCTCGCCGCCCTGGTGTGCCTGGCCCTGGTGCTGGCGGCCTGCGGCCTGGCGGCGCACTCAAACCTAGCTGACAGCTGACCGCTTCCCAGCTCAGAGCGTGAGCGAGAATCCACTGAGCCCGACCCGCGTGCGGCACGCGCGGACGAGGCGGCGACCCTGAGCGCCGCCCCTTGGGACGGTCGACCCGTGCGGAACGCGCTGTGCTACGTGCTGAACAACGCGCGGCGGCACGCGGCGCGGCTTTACCGGGCGTTGCTCGACCCATTCAGCACGGGCTTCTGGTTCGATGGCTGGAAGGAGACGGGCGGCCGGATGCCCGAGGCTCTCGCCGGCAGGGAGGAGGAGCCGCCGCTGCCGCGTGCACGCACCTGGCTGCTAACCGTCGGCTGGCGGAGGCGGGGACTGGTGGGGATGGCAGAAGTTCCGGCTGCCGTGAGGATCTGAGCGGGTTCACGCCAGAGGAAACGCCGCCGGCGGACCGGCGGCGGCCGCGGGCGAAGCGTGATATCCGGTCAGGCCGCTCTTCCCCCAGCCCTCCCCTTCCGGCCACCGACTAGAATGTCAGGAGAGCCGCGAAAAACTCCGTAGGTGCGACACACGGGAGCCGGCCTTCGCTCGGCGATTCGCGCACTCGGCCGCGCCCAGGCGACGCGGCTGGACGATTGGCGCTCACGGTCTCACGGCGAATACTCCAGCGCGAAGCTCTGGAGCAGCGCGTCCAGCTCGGCCTCGCGCGAGAGCGCTTGGCGCTGCAGCTCCTTCACCTCGCCGGCCAGCGCCTTGACCGCCTGTTCGTCCGCGGCGAGCTGTTCGACGTAGGCTTTGCGCAGATCCTTCTCCTCGACGCTGGCGCCGAGCGCCTCGAGGTTCTTGCGGATGCGCGCCTGGTTCTTGTCGATGTCGGCGAGCCGCTGCTGGCGCTCGGCCAGGCTCTGCTTGGCCTCCTGCACGCGCGCCTTCATCTCGACCACCTGGCGCAGCGCCTTCTCGGCCGCCTCGTTGAGAACGCGGCTCTCCAGGAACACGGCGATCGTGTCCGCGTCGATGTCCGTCAGCTCATACATGTAGGCCTGCTCGCGCGTCTCGATGACGCTCAGCGCCGTGGTCTGCCCGCCGCCTACATCCAGGCGGAAGCGGTAGCAGTCGATCTCGCTGTCCGCGGCGTTCTCCGGCCGGCGCAGCTCGTACCCAGGGCGGCGCGAGTGCTCGATGACGACGGTGCGCGCCTCGGGGTTCTTGTTGTCGAAGGTGTAGGTCTTCTGCTCCACCTGCTGGTAGTGGGTGAGCATGGTGCCGCGCAGGATGGTGACCTTGTGCACGCGCTCGGTCTCCGTGTCGAACTTGGTGCTCGCCTTGAGGCCGAGGTCCACGGCGTAGGGCACGTAGCGCTTTTCGTCGGGCTTGATCGAGCCGAGCAGCGCCTCGCCGGCGTAGGTTTCCTCCTCGAGCACGGTCACCGGCCCGCCCTCGAGCGTCAGGCCGGTGGTGTTGTGGAGGTGCACCGCGGCCATGGGGTTCGCGGCGCGCGCGGCTTCGTTGTACAGGGCCACCTTGCCCCCCTCCACGCTGGCGCTGACGATGGGCAGGAGCGCCGAGCGGTTGCGCGGGATGGTCACCGCGTGGTCGATGCGGTACTCGAGCAGGTCGCCGATCTCGCGCGTCACGGCCTCGGCCTCCTGGTGTTCCATCAGGTCCAGGCCGCCCCCTGGACTCGACGGGCCCCCGGTACCAGGCCCGCTGCTGCCGGGTCCCCTGTAGACCCTCCCCCCCGCACCAGTTATCGGCCCGCGCGGTGCCTTGGCGTACTCGGCGCCAGCGAACTCGTCGACCGATACCGCCGCCTTCTCGTCGACCTCGAGCAGAGGCCGCTCGCGATACTGGGGCGTGTAGAGATCCTGGCGGAAGGAGATCGGCAGGCCGGCCACGAGGGAGAGCGTCACCTCGTTCCAGTCCTCGTCCGAGGCGTTGTCCACCACCGCCCAGCCCTGCAGGAAGGGTAACTTTTCCGTGCCAAGCAGCACCAGCCGGTAACTGGCCTTCCACACCGGCTGCTCGACCGCGTAGGACACGAAGACCTCGCGCTCGCCCTCCCCCTCGCACACGAGACTCACCGACTTCTCGTCGCGGCGGTGCATGGAGCGCAGCACGTCGAGACAGCGCTGCATCTCCTTGACGAGCGCCTCGTCCTCGAACCGCATGACATGCAGATCGAAGAGGTCCGCGCTCACGATCTCGCCCTCGTCGGTCAGAACGGCGAGGCGCGGCGTCTGCACCTGGACGCCGTCCCGCTGCTCGACGCGCATGTCCAGGCCGAGCACGGCGCCGCGCACTTCGCCGCGGCCGGCCACATCCGCACGGATGCGCGCGCCCCGGAGCTGCTGCACGAGCGACTGCTGGACGTTGTCGCACCTCAGGACGAAGGCGAACTCGGCCAGCAGGCGCTCCGGCGGCTTCTGCGAGTCGTAGGCGATGGCGCCGATGCGGCCGCCGCCGCGGTCGAGGACGGTCAGGGTCTTCAGCACGTCGCTCATCTGGTCCTGGCGGAAGCGCAGCGACACCTCGGCGCGTCCGGAGACCGGGCCCTGGCGCTCGAAGTAGCCGATGCCGTGCTTGTAGAGCACGACGCGCCGGATCGGCAGAGAGGCGTCCTCGGCGCGCGTGCCGGGCGGGATGGCGAGCAAGACGACGCCGAGAAGGACCGACAGGCGCAGCATGACGACCTCCGTCTTCCAGCAGGCCTGGACGAACCCAGGCACGGCGTTACCCGAGGACCAACGGCAGCCTAGAGAGCCCCAGCAAAGCCGGGGCCAGCGGCGAAGGTCCACGCCGTGGCTGGGAATGGTTTCCCAGCAGGTAGCGACCCCGGGACGTTCCTGCCCGCCGGGATTCCCGCGTCCCGTGCGCTCCGCGCCGTGAAATCGGTTACCCTGATGGCAGCGGGGATGGGCACCCCGATGACGAGGTCTCCATGAGGAAGCGGTCGCTTCCCTACGGGCTCCTGGCGGCCGTGGGGGTGATCTGTTTCGCGGCAGGCTCGATTCTCGCCCCGGACTTCTCGCGCCTCGGCACCCTGTTCGCGAAGTCCGCGGCCAGCCCCAGGCCCGTGGTGGAGCGCAGCATCCCCCTGGCGCAGGGCGAACAGGCCGCGGTCGAGCTGTTCGAACGGGCCTCCCCCTCGGTCGTGTTCATCGCCACCAGCCACATGAAGAAGGAGGTCCGCATCCCGGGCGAGCGCTGGCCGGTTCCCATCGCTGAAGACGTGCACCGCGACCTGCGCCGGCGCTGGCACGACGCGCCCGGTCCGATCGCGGTGCCGGCCGGCGAGGACGGCAGGCTCGCGACCTTCGACCCGCTCGCCACGCCGGAGAACTTCGCCTGGGACAGCGGCTCGGGCATCGTGTGGGACGAAACCGGGAACATCGTGACCAACTACCACGTGGTCGAGGAAGCCTGGGACATGGTCGTGCGCCTCCCCGACCTGAGCGACTGGCCGGCGCGGCTCGTCGGCTACGACGAAGACAAGGACCTCGCGGTGCTGCACATCGCCGCGCCGCAAGAGCGCCTGTTTCCGATCCTGGTCGGCAGCTCGGCCCGCCTGCGCGTCGGGCAGAAGGCCTACTCCATCGGCAACCCCTTCGGCCTGTCGAGCACGCTCACCGAGGGGATCATCTCGGCTCTCGGCCGCACCATCCGCTCCGGCACGGGCGCGGGACGCATCATCCAGGACGTCATCCAGACGGACGCCGCCATCAATCCCGGCAACTCGGGCGGGCCGCTGCTCGATTCGGCCGGGCGGCTGATCGGCGTCACCACCGCGATCGTCTCGGAGGACGCGGCCGACCCCGCCCACGGCCTGGCCATCGGCATCGGCTTCGCCGTGCCGGTGGACACCATGAACCGCATCGTCCCGGACCTGATCAACTTCGGCAGGCCCTCGCGCGCCGGCCTGGGCGTGCGCGTGCAGAGCGAACTCGACAACAGGATCGACGGCGTGATGATCGCCTTCGTGGTGCCGGACAGCCCGGCCGACAGCGCCGGCCTGCGCGGCGGCATGGACGCGGACACGCTGCGCTTCGACCGCCTGGGCGACATCATCACCGCCATCGACGGCGAGCCGGTGTCGAACTTCGACGACCTCTACCGCCTCCTCGACAGCCGCTCCCCGGGCGACATGGTCGAGGTGACCTACCGCCGCGGCGCCGAGACCCTGGCGGCCGAGATCGAGCTCAGGCTCCTGCCGCCGGAGGACGGCGGCGCGGACGAGGCGGGCCGGCCATAGCGGCCGCGCCGCCGCTCAGGCGAGCGCTTCGAGCGGGACGAGCTGGCCGAGTTCCAGCGACGAGATCTGCGTGTTGCCCGTGAGGCGGCGCACGGCGGCGAGCGCGCGCGGCCGGCGCAGGCGCTCGACGATGCGCCGCACCTGCGCCTCGCTCGCTCCCGCGGGCGGCAGGACCACGTTCACGTGGTTCTCCCCCACGAACTCCATGCCGGCCGGGACGAGCGCGGCCTTCAACACCGCCGTGGCGGCGCTCCCGGTGACGCGGTTCACGGCGATGGCCGGACCGCGGAGCGGCTCCTTGCCGCGGACGTACCCCGGCTTCCCGCGGCGTGGCGTGAAGTCCAGGCGGCCCGCCCCGATGTTGCGCGCCCACACCAGGCGCACGGCGCCGCGCGGATCGTCGGTCAGGCGGTCCTTCACCTGGTTCCACACCACCGTGCCGGTGCGCACCTCGCAGCCGAGGCCGGTGAGCGTCTCGCACCCCTCGTACAGCGCGTGCAGCTCTGCCGGGGCCTCGGCGAGAAGGGTGAACGGCCCGCGCCGGAACACGTGCCTGCCGTCGTCCCGCTCCCCCTTCCGGAGGCGCAGCAGCATGACGCTCTGGCTCGCGCCGCTGAAGATCTCGGTCGAGGAGAGCACGCGCAAGCTCTCAACGCGGCAGCGCGCCAGCAGGTAGCGCCGCAGGGCGGAGAAGAAGGCGCCGTTGTTCATCGAGGGCGGCAGGACGTAGGCCAGCACGCCGCCCTCCTTCAAGAGCTCGATCCCGAGCTGCACGAAGAGCGCGTAGGAGTTCGGCCTGCCCGAGATCGCGTTCGCGTAGCGGCGCCTGACCTCGAGGGGCGGCTTGAACTCGAAATACGGCGGGTTGCCGATGACCGCGTCGAACGCGGGCAGAAAGGGCTCCGCCAAGGCGTCGCACACGCGCACGTCCGCGCCGGGCACCAGGCGCCCTGCGATCGCGGCCAGCTCCGCGTCCACCTCGAAGCCGAAGAGCTCGGCGTCTGGCCAGCGCCGCCCTGCGCTCAGCAGGAACTCGCCCGTGCCGCAGCCGGGATCGAGCACGCGCGCCGCGCGCGGCAGGCGCAGGCCGTCGAGCAGCTCGCGGCGCAGCGCCTCCGGCGTGAAGAACTGCCCGAGGCTCTTGCGCCGCGCGAGCGGCGCGCGCGCCATGTACTCGAGCGTCTCGCGCGTCAGGCCCGCATCCGCCGCGGCCGCGGCCTTCAACGCACGCGCCATTCGAGCACGCCGCCGGAGAAGCCCTCTTGCAGGCGCACGACCAGGCGGAGCGCATGTGCCTCGACCGGGAGGAAGGTCGCCCGGTTGAAGCCATCGCGCTGCAGCCCGCGCGGCGAGGGCCCCTTGACCGGCCGGAAGCCGTCGCCGGCGTCGTAGAGGATCTCCCAGCTCGCCGGCACGCGGCACGCGCCGCGGCCGCTGTCGTCGAACCAGTAGACCTCGACGTGCGAGACCCGCGCCGGCTCGGCGAAGTCGAGCTGCACCCACTCCTCGCCGCCGAGGTGGTCGTAGAACGTATGGCGTGGGACGTCCTCATCGCCCGAGCTCTGCGGCTCGATCTGGTCGTTGAGCGCGAGGACCGTGTCGCTGGCATGGCAATGCGAGGCGCTGGCGCGCGCGCGGGACGCGAGAGTCGGCGCAGGCGGCACGCTCGCGCCCGCGGCGTCGCGCGGCAGCCACACCGCCAGGGCGCCGGCGCCGCGGTGCGCCCAGACGTGGTAGGGCACGAGGAACAGCTCGGCAGGCCGCGTCTCGAGCGACCCGTCCGCGGCGCGGCTCGCGCGCAGGCCCTGGCCGCGGAGCACGGTGACGCCGCCGAGCAGGTCGGGCGCGTGCTCCGCCACGAGCGGCGCTTCGTCTGGCAGCACGAGGTCCGCCACCCCGCCCTCGTGATCCACGCCCTCGGCGCAGTAGACGATGGGCCCGCGCTCGAGCGCGACGCGCCCGCGGTCCGCGGCCACGGCCGGGTTGGCGACCACGCGCCGCGGAAGAAGCGGCAGGTCAAGCTCGACCACGTCCCCGTCCTGCCACTCCCGCCGCAGGCAGGCGAAGCCCAGCTCCAGGCGCGGCTCGACGGGCTCGCCGTTCACGGCGAGGCGCGCCGCCGCGGCCGCGCCGTCGAGGTCGCGGTAGAGGTCGCTCGGCACGGGCTCGCCGCGCGCCCAGCCCGGAACGCGCAGGCGCAGCTCGAAGGCGAGGGGCCGCGCCAGGCGCGTCTGGAGGCGCACGCGGCCGTCCCACGGGTAGCCGGTCGCCACCGCGAGGAGCAGCTCCTCCTCCCCGACCCGCAGGCGCGCGGCGCCGCCGAGGTAGAGGCTGACGAACACCTGGTCCCCGCGCGCGGCATAGGCGAAGCCGGGGATGGCCGGCAGGAAGCGCACCACGTTCACTGGGCAGCAGGCGCAGCCGAACCAGGGGCTGCGGCCGGTCGCGCCGTGGTTGAAGGCCTCGCGCCCGTCGGCCGCGAGCGGGTTCACGTAGAAGAACTCGTCCCCGGAGAGCGACACGCCGGAGAGAAAGCCGTTGTAGAGCACGCGCTCCAGCACGTCGATGTAGCGCGCGTCGCCGCTCGCGAGGAACATGCGCTCGTTCCAGAGCGCGAAGGCGATGGCCGCGCAGGTCTCGCAGTAGGCCGAGGCGTTCGGCAGGTCGTAGGCCGCGCCGAAGGCCTCGCCCGCGCCGCTCGCCCCCACCCCGCCGGTCAAGTACATCTTGCGCGCCACCACGTCCTGCCAGATGCGGTCGAGAGCGCGCGCGTAGGCCTCGTCCTGGAGCAGCGCGGCCACGTCGGCCATGCCGCTGTACATGTAGCCGGCGCGCACCGCGTGGCCCACGGCCTCGCTCTGCTCCACCACCGGCAGGTGGTCCTGGCAGTACTCGCCCCAGGCGGCGCGCAGGTCGGCGCGGCCGCGCATGTCGAGGAAGAACTTCGCCAGGTCGAGGCAGCGCCGCTCGCCCGTGAGGCGGAAGAGCTTCACCAGGCCGATCTCGACCTCCTGGTGGCCCGGCACGTCGCACCGGAGGTCCTTGCCGAACGTCCTGCACAGCAGGTCGGCGTTCCTCAGTGCCACGGCGAGCAGCGTGTCCTTGCCCGTGGCCAGGCGGTGCGCGACCGCCGCCTCGTAGAGGTGGCCGGCGTTGTACAGCTCGTGGCTCGAGGCGAGGTTCGACCAGCGCTCCGCGCCCGAGCCCTCGGGCGGGTCATCCGGCCGCAGCGTGCGCGCGGTGTAGAGGTAGCCGTCCTCCTCCTGAGCGGCCGCGATCTTCGCGATCAGCTCGTCGAGGTAGCTCTCCAGGCGCTCGTCCCGCTGCAGAGCGAGCGCGCAGCTCGCGCCCTCGACGACCTTGAAGACGTCGGAGTCGTTGAAGAAGATGCCCTCGAACTCCCCGGGCAGCAGGCCGCCGGCCTTGGCGAAGTTGTCGATGCGGCCGGTCTCCTCGCACTTCTTGAAGTCGTACCACACGGTGACGTCGCGGTTCGTCTTCAAGCGCGGCAGCCAGAAGGAGTCCGCGACCTCCACGCCGGTGAAGGGCACGGGATGCACCGGGTAGTCGGGCGGAGAAGCGGCCGCGCCCTGCTCGGAGACGAGCACCAGGCCGGCGTCGATGTACTGGCCGCCGCGAGTCTGGCGGCAGTGGATGGCGAGGGTGTTCGCGCCCGCCACAAGCGCGGCGCGCGCCGCGCCGGCAAGCGCGACGTTCACGTAGCCCGTGGTGTAGCCGGCAAGCGAGGCGGCGGCGCAGCCGTTCAGGAAGACGTCGGCGTCCTCGTCGTGGTGGATCGCGAGGTGCAGGCCGTCCTCGGCCGGAACGCGCTCCAGCGTGAACGCGCGGCGCAGCCAGATGTCGCCCGTCGCCCAGGCGGTGCGCACGACCGCGCCGGGAGTGCCTTCCCTGCCGAAGCCGCCCTCGCCCACGCTCCAGCCCGAGTCGTCGAATCCTGGCTCGCTCCAGCCATCGGGCGGCTGCTCGATCGTGTAGCGCCAGACGCAGGCCTCGCTGCGCCCGTCCGCGACCAGGGTGGAAACACGCGGCGGTGGCAGGAAGGCGCGCTCGTTCGCCGCGCGCACGCGCTCCTCGTCCGGCTTGATGAGCGCGCGGTCGTAGGTCATGAGCCCGTTGACCTCGATCTCGACGTCGGTCGTCTGGGTGTAGACCGCCGCGGCCAGGCCATCGGCGATGAGCGGCCGCAAGGCGGCGAGGAGCTGGACGTAGGCGTCGGTCAGCGCCGCGCGGTCCGGAAACGAGCGGTAGCCCCAGTTGTTCTCGGCCTGCCAGGTGTGCGCCGCGAGCGGCAGCCCCAGCCCGCCAAACTCGCCGAGCACCGCGGCGCGGCGCTCCTCCAGGACGGGCGCCGCCGGGCCGGGATAGGCGTGCAGATCCATTACGTCGCCGCAGCCGCGATCCGTCCAGCCCGAGGCGGCGTTCACCAGGCGCGTGGGATCGCGCGCCCGGATCAGCTCGCAGATGCGCGCGCTGTCGTACTGCCCCCAGCCCTCGTTGAACGGCACCCACATGACCACGCAGGGGTGGTTGATGAGCGCGTCGATCACGCGCCCGAGTTCCGTCTCGAACTGCGCGGCCGACTCCGCGCTGCGCGCGAGGTCCGGGTCGGCCGGACCGATGTAGCCGTCGCCGCTCGGCATGTCCTGCCACACCAGCAGGCCCAGGCGGTCGCAGTGGTGGTACCAGCGCCGCGGCTCCACCTTGACGTGCTTGCGCACCATGTTGAAGCCGAGGCGCTTGGTCACCTCCAGGTCATGAAGCAGCGCCGCGTCGTTCGGCGCGGTATACAGGCCGTCCGGCCAGAAGCCCTGGTCGAGGGTGCCGAGCTGGAAGAGCGGGGCACCGTTCAGGAAGAGGCGCGGCACGCCTTGCGCGTCCTTCTGCAGCGCAATGCTGCGCATCCCGAAGTAGCTCTCCACGACGTCCACCATGACCGGAGGCAGGCCGTCCTGGACGATCCCGACCTGCAGGTCGTAGAGGAAGGGATCGTCCGGCGACCAGGGGCGCGGATCCGGGATGTCGATCCACTGCAGCGCGCCGCCCGAGGCGCGCGCCACCTCGTCACCGCCCGCGGAGACCGAGACCTGCACCGAGTAGCCGGGCGGAACCATGGCCGGGTCGATGGACACGCGCAGCCGGCCGCGCGCCAGGTCAGGGGTGAGGCGCAGGCGCTCGACGCGCTGCTCCGGCACGGGCTCGAGCCAGACCGTGCGCCAGATCCCGCTCGAGGGCGTGTACCAGATGCCCTCGGGCTGCAGCACCTGCTTGCCGCGCGGCTGCACGCCGCGGTCGGTCGGATCGTTGACGGCGACGAGCAGCTCCTGCTCCCCGGAAGGCAAGAGGGCCGCGCTGACGTCGCAGGTGAATGGATCGTAGCCGCCGCGATGCTCCCCCACTTCCCTGCCGTTCACCAGCACGCGCGCCTCCCAGTCCACGCCCTCGAAGTTGAGCAGCACCGAGCGCCCGGCCCACTCGCGCGGCACGGTGAAGGAGCGCCGGTACCAGAGCGTCTGCTCGGGCGAAACGCGGCGCGCCACGCCGGAGAGGGCCGACTCGACCGGGAAGGGCACGAGGATGCGCTCCGGGAACTCGGCGGGCTCTGCGTCGCCGCGCGGCAGGATGGCGAGGTCCCAGAGGCCGTTCAGGTTCAGCCACTCTGCGCGCACCAGCTGCGGCCTGGGGTACTCGCAGTGCGCGTTCTCGGGCGTGACGCCGGCGGCAAAGCGCGACATGAGAGGGCCCTGCTGCGGCCGCCACGCCTCCGAGCCGGTGAGGAGAAGAAACGCGAGGAGGAGGGGCGCCGTGCTCATGCGGATGCCGTCCTTGCGAGGGAGTGGTCTCGCCGCCAGTCTAGCTTCAGCCCCGCGAAGCGTTAGAAAGGAGCGCGACCGGCTCGATTCCAAGGAGACGCAGGCCATGCGCCGTGCCATCGCCCGCCTCGCCGCGACCACGCGGCTCGTGCTTCCCGCCTGCGCCCTGCTGTGCGCCTGCGCCGCGCCCCCGCCCGCGACCGCGGAGAAGCCCGACCCGACGCAGCAGGAGGTGCGCCTGCCCGCGCTCTCCGGCTGGCGCGCCTCGCTCGTGCTCGAGGGCGACGCGGGCATCTGGACCGCGGGCGCCGCCAAGCTCCTGCCGCGCTACGGCTGCCCGGAGGTGTTCGCCCTCGACGACCGCGGGCGCCTCACCGTGCTCGTGTCGGACAGCGGCAAGTGGACGCCGCTCTCGGTGCTCTCGGACCGGGCCTGGCTCGGCGCCTTCGCGCACCTCGACCTCGATCCGCGCCGGCCCGGGCCCGAGATGTACACCGGCGGCCAGGCGGGCAACCTGTTCCAGGCGGTGGCCCACGATCTCGGCGGCTTCGACGTCGCGCTCATCGCCCGCCTGCCGGGAGAGGAGATCCACACGCTCCTGGGCGGCGACCTCTTGCCGGCGCGGCCCGGCCTCGAGCTGCTCGCCTTCACGGGCAGCGGCGCGGTGTACGACGTGCGGCCCGGCGCGGAGCCGGGCGCAGGATTCCACGCGACCCTCTTGGCCAGGCTCGAGGGGCGCGTGCGCCAGGCCGTGCTCCTGCCGGCTGAAGACGGCAGCGCGCCGTGGATCGCGGCCGCGTGCCGCACCGGCCGCTTCCTGCTCCTGCGCATGCGCGAGGACGGCTTCGAGCGCCGCGACCTCCTCGAGGAGCCGATGGGGCTCGGGCGCGTGGCTCTGCGGCCGGCCTGCGCCCCCGGCGCCGCGGTGCTCTACGTCACGCGCGACGACGGCGTGCTCCTGCGCCTCGAGGAGCGGCCGGAGGGCTGGCGGCGCGAGGCCATCTACGCCGGGGCGCAGGGCCTGCGCGGCGTGGCCGCGGGCCGCTTCGCCGCGGATCCGGCACTCGAGACGGTCGCGGTCTTCGGCTACTGCGGCCGGGTGCAGCTCCTTGCGCCCGGGCCGGACGGCCGCTGGCGCGCCGAGAGCCTCTTCGTCGACCGAGACAAGGGGCACTGGCTCGCCGCCCTGGAGATCGACGGCAGGAACGCCACGGATGAACTCATCGGCTGCGGCTACGGGCAGCGCGTATTCGCCCTGGCACGCCCGCCCGGCTACGGCCTGGAGGGCGTGCCGCTGGATCCGGACGAGGGCGGCCCCGCCTCACTCCAGCCCGAGCTTCCGGGCGATCTTCCCCCATGACACCAGCTTGAAGTTCTGGTTCCCGGCGTCGTCCTTGTCGTCCTGGCACACGAACAGGCCGTCCGGGAAGCGCGGCCCCACGCTGCCGGCGATGACCTCGATGCCGTCCGTGTGCGTGACCGCGTCCTCGCCGAGATCGGCGACGATCTCGAACCGGCCGGCGTAGGCCGGGGGCTCGGTGCCGCTCAAGCGATAGACCACGAAGTCGTCGCTCCCCTGGCTCGAGGCAATGAGCAAGCGCTTGCCCTCCGGGCCGTCGTGGATCGCGAGACCCTCGACGTCGTGCCGGAGCTGCCCGTCCATGCCGGTGCGATCGACCAGGATGCGCTCCTCGCCCGCGTCCGGTTCGGCGTTGTAGCGCCAGATCCCCTGGTTCTCCTCGGACACGTAGAGATGGCCGAACCGATCGTCGGCGACCAGTCCCTCGGCCTGGCCGCCGACCAGGAAGCGGCGTGCGAACCGGCCGGAAGCGCCCGCCTCGGGCAGCAGCTCCCACTGCTCGACCCAGTAGCCCTCCCTGGTCGCGATGTCCTTGCCCAGCACGAAGACGTGGCAGCGGCCGCTCGTCGCGCTGCGGTAGAGAGCCACGCCCTCGGGCTCGACGCCGGTGTTGATGCGCACGTCCGGGATCTCACGCAGGCTGCGCTCGGCCGGGTCGATGACGAAGAGCACGAGCTGATTGGCCTTCTTCTCCCCGGAGGCCACGAGCGGCACGAGGCCGCCCGCGAGCGGGAAGTCCGGCCGGACGTCGACGTTGTTGAAGCGCCCGCCCCCCACGTACTGGAGCTGGCGGCCGTCCACGTCGTACACGCCGAGGCCGCCCTTCTTGTCCGTGCCGATGATCAGGCTCAAGGCCGGATCGGCGGCAGCGGCGCGCCTTCTGCGGGTGGCGGATTCTCCCGCTAGCCGACCGATCCCGGGCCGCGCCGTCAAGCGGCAAGCGCAGCGGCGCTGCACGCGGCGCTCAGTCGTACTCCTCGACGATCACCTGGAAGTCGTCGAACTCCGGCCGCAGCCCGGCGAGTTCCGCGACGAACCGCTCGCGCTCCGCCGCGCACAGGCTCCCGGCGCGCCGCCGCGGCGCCGCGCCGCCTGGCCGCTCCTCGCGCGCGATCCACTCGACGCGCACCGTGGACTCGACTCCGGACTCCGGCCGCCAGGAATCGGACCCCGCGCGCGCCGGACAGCGAGCCACGAATGCGGATCGAGGACGTGCCCAGGAACAGCCACAGGCCGCCGCCGTGCGGCGCGATCAGGATCTCCTCCTCGCCGCCCACCTGCTGCCCGCTCGCCATCAGGCCGCGGACGGCCCGCCCGAGTTCCTGGCGCGTCGTGCTCAACCGGATCTCCATCAGGCCTCCGCCGCCCATCTTGGCCGCGCCGCGCCCGGTGCGTCAAGCCGCGGGGCAGCGGGGAAACCGCGCAATGCTCCTGTTCGTCATTTCGCCAAATGACGAAGTGACTTTTCCCGTTCGTGTGGCATGATCGAGTGCCTCGCGGCGGGCCCGTCCCTCGGGCGGGCCGTCGGCGGTCCGTTCCCCGCCAGCGCCGTCCGGAAAAAGAGAGGTGTGCGCGATGCGCCCGCAACCGCCTGCCCCCAGCCGCTGCGCGAGACCCGCCGGCGCGCACACTTCGCGCCCACCGTCCCGCGGGCGCCCCGCCGCAAGACGCGACCCGGACCACGTCATCTCGCATCGCGGCTGGGCTGCAACCGGCACCCGCGCCGCGAGTCCGGAGTCTCCTGCCGCTGCCCCTGCGGCAGGCGATCCGTTCCTCCAAGCTCAAGCAATCCGCCTGAGAATCGTGAATTCCAGATGAGCCTCTCCTGCGGATAGGCTCAGCGGAGATCCACCGCACATGAACGACGCCCGCCACCGCACGGACGAGCCTCCGGCCGAGACCTCCTCGACCGACAACCGCCGAGCCTTCCTCAAGGCCGCAGCGCTGCTCGGCGGAGCGGCCGCCGCCGGCACCGCCGCTCTCGTCCACGCCAAGCGGACCACCGTCGGCAACGAACCCACGGGCGCGGCATCGGTGCGCGAGTTGCCGCCGCTCAAGTCGATCGCGATCGAGCGGCGCTCCGATCCGCTCCTGCGCATGCAGGAGGCGCTGCGCCGCGCGCTGGCCAAGCCCGTGGAAGAGCGGCGCTGGCTGATGGTGATCGACACGCGCAAGTGCGTGGGCTGCCACGCGTGCACTATCGCCTGCGTGGCCGAGAACAGGCTGCCGCCGGGCGTCGTCTACCGGCCCGTGGTCACCGAGGAGCTCGGCGTCTTCCCGAACGTCGCCCTGCGCTTCACGCCGCGGCCCTGCATGCACTGCGACCAGCCGCCCTGCACGCCGGTCTGCCCGGTGAAGGCGACGTGGAAGCGACCGGACGGCATCGTCGTGATCGACTACGACAAGTGCATCGGCTGCGGCTACTGCGTGACCGCCTGTCCCTACAACGCGCGCACGCGCAACCTCGGCGAGTACTACACGGACGGCACGCCGGCGCGCCAGCCCTACGAGAGCCGGCCGAGCTTCGAGTACGGCAAGCTCTGGGACCGCGAGGGACACCGCTCGCCGGTCGGCAACGCCCGCAAGTGCCATTTCTGCCTGCACCGCCTGGAGGAAGGCATGCTGCCCGAGTGCGTCACCTCGTGCATCGGCCGCGCGACCTTCTTCGGCGACGCCGCCGACCCGGACGCTCTCGTCGCCGAGCTTTGCGCCAGGCCGAACGCCCGGCGCCTGCTGGAGGAGAAGGGCACCGCACCCCGCGTCGTGTATCTCGTGTGACCGAGGAGCAAGAGACCGTGAGACTCCACTGGAGAATCCCGCTCTGGATCGCCTGGCTCGCCGCGGCCGCGTGGGGCAGCCTGGGCTTCATCGAGCGCCTGTCCGGCGGCCACGCCGCGGGCAACTACGGCAGCTACGTCGTCTGGGGCCTGTGGGTCTCGGCCTACATCTACTTCGTCGGCATCTCCGCGGGCTCGTTCCTGCTGTCCTCGCTGATCTACGTCTTCGGCGAGCGGCGGTTCGAGAGGATCGGCCGCCTGGCGCTGTTCACCGCCATCGTCTCCCTGTGCATGGCGTTGTTCTCGATCTGGTGCGACCTCGGCCAGATGTCCCGTTTCCACCGGATCTTCACCAGCCCGAACTTCGGCTCGATGATGGCGTGGATGGTGTGGCTCTACAGCATCTACCTGCTGCTCATGCTCATCGAGCTGTGGCTCGCCACGCGCGCCGACCTCGGCCGCTGGCAAGCCTCGGCTCGCGGCGCGTGCGGCGTGATCGGTCGGCTGCTCGCCTGCAGTCGCGGTCCGCTCGATGCGCGCCAAGAGCGCAGCTGCCGCCACTGGCTGAAGGTGCTGCTGCTCACCGGCATTCCCCTGGCGATCGCGTTCAGCGGCGGCGTGGGCGCGCTGTTCAGCACCCTCTCGGCGCGCGCCTTCTGGCACACGCCGCTCATGCCGATCCTCTTCCTGACCGGCGCCCTGGTGTCGGGCGTCGGGCTCGTGGCCTTCCTGGCGGCGGTGTTCTCCCCGCAGCGCGGAGAAGACCAGCGCGACACGGTCCTGCTGCTCGGCCGCGCGCTCCTCGGTCTCCTGGTCTTCGACGTGATCCTCGAATGGGCGGAGTTCTCCGTGCCCATGTGGTACGGCGTCGGCCCGGAGTACAGCCTGCTCATGCGCGTCCTCTTCGGCGAGTTCTGGTGGGTGTTCTGGGTGCTGCACGTGGGGCTGGGCTGCGTCGTCCCGATCCTGCTCCTCACCGTGCGCTGGCGCGCCTGGTCGGTGGGGCTCGCCGGCCTCCTGGTCGCGGTCACCTTCATGACGGTGCGCCTCAACATCGTCATTCCCGGCCTGCTCGATCCTCATTTCCAGGGCCTGCAGACGGCCTTCACCGACCATCGTCTGGTCTTCTGGTACGTGCCGAGCGTCTTCGAGTGGCAGGTCACCTGCTTCATCCTGGCGGTGGGAGCTGCCCTCTTCTACCTGGGCTTCCGCTTCCTGCCGCTGGTCCCGCGCGACGAAGGCGCGGCCGGCTGCAAGGCGTGACAGGGAGATGGTGCGCATGACTCCGAGAGAACAGCGAGACGTTCCGGATCCCGGCCGCCGCGCCCTGCTGGCGGGCAGCGCTCTGCTCGGCGGCGCGTTCGCAGCGCAGGCTTTCGGCGCCGCCGAGGGCGCCGCCTCCCGCGGCCGCATCCTCGAGAGCGACCGGCCGGACGCGCCCTACCCGTTCGGCGCGGCCGAGAACTGCCTGTACACGGTCTGCCTGAACTGCAACACCGGCTGCGGCATCAAGGCGAAGGTCCAGGACGGGGTGCTCACCAAGATCGACGGCAATCCCTACAACCCTTGGACCCTCTACCCGCACCTGCCCGCGTCGGCCGCGCCGGCCGACGCGGCGCGCGTGGACGGCAGCATCTGCCCGAAGGGCCAGGCCGGCCTGCAGACCGCCTACGATCCCTACCGCATCCGCAAGGTGCTGAAGCGCGCGGGCGCGCGCGGCGAGAACAAGTGGACCACGATCGACTTCACCGCGGCGCTGCGCGAGATCGCCGCCGGCGGCAGGCTCTTCGCCCACGTCCGGGGCGAGGAGACGCGCGAGGTCGAGGGCCTGCGCTCCATCCTGGCGCTCCGCGACGCCAAGGCCGCCGCGGCCATGGCCGGCGACGTCGAGCGTATCTGGAAGGAGAAGGACCCGGGGAAGAAGCAGGCGCTCGTCGAGGAGTTCAAGAGGAAGCACGCCGCCCACCTCGCGGCGCTCATCGACCCGGACCATCCGGACCTCGGCCCGCGCAACAACCAGTTCGCCATCGCCTGGGGACGCCTCAAGGGCGGCCGCAGCGACCTCATCAAGCGCTTCGGCGCGGCCTGCGGCACGACCAACCAGCACGGCCACACGACCGTCTGCCAGGGTTCGCTCTACTTCACCAGCAAGGCGTTGAGCGAGCAGTACGAGGGCGGCTCGTTCGGCGGCGGGCAGAAGTTCTACTGGCAGGCGGACACCGAGAACGCGCGCTTCATCCTCTTCGTCGGCGCCAACCTCTTCGAAGCGAACTACGGTCCCCCCAACCGGGCCGTGCGCCTGACCGAGAACATCGCGCAGGGCAAAACGCGCATCGCCGTGGTCGATCCGCGCTTCTCCAAGCTGGCGAGCAAGGCCTGGAAGTGGCTGCCCATCAAGCCGGGCGAGGACGGAGCGCTCGCCATGGCCTTCCTGCGCTGGATGATCGACAACGAGCGCTACGACCGCGCCTTCCTGGAGAACGCCAACCCGGTCGCCGCGAAGGCGGCCGGGGAAACCACTTGGTGCAACGCCTCGTGGCTGGTCGAGATCAAAGACGGCGAGCCCGGCGCGTTCGCGCGCGCCGCCGATCACGGCCTCGCGGAGGCTGAGGCGCGCACGGCCAAGACCTAGAAGGGGGAGGTCAGCGGCCGTGACCGGCGACCTCTTCGTCGACGCGACGCTCCCGGACGGCACGCGCGTCAAGTCCAGTCTCCAGCTCATCTACGAGGCCGCGTCCGAGAAGACCTTCGACGCCTGGTGCGCCCAATGCGGACTCGACCCCCTGGCCGTGGGCGACGTGGTCGCCGAGCTGTGCAGCCACGGCAAGCGCGCCGCGGTCGACCTGCACCGCGGGGTCGCCCAGCACACGAACGGCTTCTACAACGTCCTCGCCTGGTACACGGTCAACGCCCTGCTCGGCAACTTCGACTGGCAGGGAGGCCTGTCGGCGCTCAAGACCTACGGCTACGACGGGTCGAAAGGCGGTCCCTTCGACCTCTCCGGCACGCCCGGCAAGCTCACGGCCTTCGGCATCAGCATGATCCGGCACGGCGTGGACTACGCCGCCACCACGCTCTTCTCGGGCTACCCCGCGAGGCGCAACTGGTACCCGCTGGCGAGCGACGTCTACGAGGAGATCGTCCCCTCGCTCGGCGACGCCTATCCCTACCCGATCAAGGCGCTCTTCCTCTACATGGGCGCGCCCACCTACTCCCTGCCGGCCGGCCACACCAACATCGAGATCCTGCGCGACGTCGAGAAGCTGCCGCTCTTCATCGCCAGCGACATCCTCGTCGGCCCCACCTCGCTCTACGCGGACTACATCTTCCCCGACCTCAGCTACCTCGAACGCTGGGAGTTCCAGGGCTCGCACCCGAACATGAACCTCAAGGTCGAGCCGGTGCGGCAGCCCGTCATCGCGCCGATCCCCGAGTCATGCGCCGTGTTCGGCGAGAAGCAGCCGATCAGCCTCGAGTCGCTGCTCCTGGGACTGGCGGAGGAGCTCGGGCTTCCCGCGTTCGGCCCGGACGGTTTCGGGCCGGGCGCGCCGCTCGTCAGGATGGACGACTTCTACCTGCGCTGCGTGGCGAACGTCGCCGCCGGGGCCGCGCCGGATGGCTCGGCCTCCGCGCCCGCGGCCGATGCCAGTGAGCTCGCCCTCTTCAGCCGGGCGCGCCGCCACCTGCCGGCGACGGTCTACGACGAGGTGCGCTGGCGGCGCATTGTTGGCGAGGACCTGTGGCCCAAGGTCGTCCACGTGCTCAACCGCGGCGGCCGCTACCAGGACTTCTCGGCCATGGAGAAGGCCGCCCCGCGCCTGCCCAATCCCTACGGCAAGCTGCTCTGCCTCTACCAGGAGAAGACCGCCAAGCAGCGCTACTCCGGCACCGGCAAGCACTATCGCGGCCACGCCTGCTGCGCGGCGCTCGCCGACTACCACGGCCACCCGCTCGACGACCTCGCCCGGGGCGCTGACCTGCACCTCATCACCCACCGCGTGATCAGCGCCACCAAGAGCCGCACCATCTCGAACTACTGGCTGCGCCCCCTCATGCCGGAGAACGCCGTCCTCATCAACCCGCAGGACGCGCGCCGCCTCGACCTGCGGGACGGCGACGCCGTCAAGGTGGTGAGCAGCACCAACCCGGCGGGCGCGTGGCCCCTCGGGAAAGACCGCGACAAGCCGATGATCGGCCGCGTCCAGCTCACCGAGACCATCCGCCCGGGCGTGGTCAGCTTCGCGCTCGGCTTCGGCCACTGGGCCACTGGCTCAGAGGACGCGGTGATCGACGGCGAGGTCATCCCCGGCGATCCGCGGCGCGCCTCCGGCCTCCACGCCAACGCCGCCATGTGGGTGGACCCCGCACTCAAGAACACCTGTCTGCTCGACCCGGTCGGCGGCAGCGTGAGCTTCTACGACACCAGGATCCGCCTCGAGAAGGCGCCCGCCGGCTCGCTGCCTCCCTTGCGCGGCCGCCCCGCGCGCGCGTGAGGGCGGGGAGGGCCCGCAGAAGACCGTCCGAGCAGGCCCGGCCCGCTCCGCCAGCCGCGCGACAAGCCCTGTCCGGACGGCAACTACCTGGACACCTACCGCCCCGCGCTGTGGACTATACACAGCAAGGGGCCCGGCGGCGGCTGGCCGCCTCCGCGCGCGCTCTCGGGTAGATCGAGGCGAGGTTCCCATCCACCCACCGTGCGAAGATGCGTCCGCATGACACCACACGGGGACATGATCCCCCGCTCACCCCCAACGCGCCCTCCCGCGCGGAAGCCATCGCCCGCGCGGATCCCCGCCCCGCGAACCCAGGCCCGCTCCCGCAGCCCCGCCATTCACCCTCTCCCGCTCGCCGACACCGCCCCGGCTCCCTCGCCCCGCCACGCCCAGCTCCGCCCTGCGTTCTGCCCAGGACCCCCGCGGCCGCCCCGATGCCCGCCCGGAGCCCCCCACAACCCCGCCGGCGGGCGCACGCCCTAACCCCACCCCCGCCACGCTCCACGTCCACGAACCTCCAAGGCGGCCGCCCCACCACCCACACCACCCTCCGCACCACGTACACCCGCGGTCCAACATCCCGAGCCCCTCCCCTTCCCCCCGTCCGGCCCCCCCCCCCCCTCCCCCCCCCCCCCCCGGCGGCCCCCCCTACCACCTGTACGACCGATATGAACACCACCTTCTCTTCTTTGACAGTCCCCTCTACAAGGTCATCCCCTACAGCCGCACGGCGTATCGCCTCATCCCCAATTCGTGGCGGACGCAATCCATACCTCCTCCAGGCCAGTCGCACTGGACGTACAGAATCAACGCCCGCGGCTTTCGCGGCCCCGATCTCGCACCTCCCGATGACCCGCGGACGCTGAGCGTGCTCGTACTAGGAGACTCCTATACATTCGGCTGGGCAGTCAACGACGTCGAGACCTACTCGGCGCGCCTGGAGGCCACCCTCAACTCCCCTGGGGCCCACCTCATGTGTCGCGTCATCAACCTCGGCGTCCCCGGATACAATACACTCCAGGAGTATGAGGTCCTTCGGGCCGAGGCGGCCCTGCATCGCCCTAGCCTCGTCCTCTTGGCATACACCGTCAATGATGCCGAGCCGCAATGGACCGTGCCGGCCAATCCCGCCCATACCTATGCAGCCAGCTGTCTCTGGCTCCTTGATTACTTCATAGACCGCCTCAACCGCAGCCTCTTCCCGGAGAGGCCACTCTTCCACGGTCGCGCTCAGGAACACAGCTCGCGCTACATGCAGGGCTTTGCCGCGCAGAGCCCCAAGTGGCGAACATCAAGGGCTTCCCTCTGCGACATCGGGGCTTTCTGCAGGAGCGAGGGCGTAGCCCTGCTCGTCGTCATGCTGCCTGACTTCACTCAGCGCTTTGATTCCTCCTACTGCTACACCACCATTCACCATACGGTCGGTCAGTGGTGTGGTGAGCTCGAGATACCCTTCATCGATCTACTACCTTGCTTCCTCGGATGTGACCATGAGGAGTACTGGGTTGCGGGCGACGGACATCCCAACCAGGGCGCCCACGAGAAGGTGGCGGCGCACTTGCTGGAGCCCGTTCGGCGCGCCATTCTGGCCTCCGTCATGGGTCTCATTGAGGAGATGCCTCTCGGCAGCATTCCCTGCGGCGGTGCCTGTTTGGGGTGTATCGACGCCTATGACGGCCGGGCCGTACAGGGCTGGGCGGCCCTCGAGGATACAGACAGCGCGCAGTCCCGCATCGTCGTCCTGCTTGCTGGCGTGGATCGGACATACAGGGTGGCGGTCAAGAGACGGCTGGCGAGGCCAGACGTGTCTCGTCATTATGGTGTTGATGGCCTGTATGACCATGCAGGGTTCTGGGTATGCCTCGCACTGTACGCGGAGGCCATCAAGCCTGGCATCTACAAGATTGGCGTGCAGGTTGAGAGCGGCGACCGGATGGGGACGATGTGGAGCAGTCATGGCTACGCCGCCGAGTGAGGGGGGGCCCTGGGTCCGCGCCAGACCCGGGCGGGCCCCGTTCCTTGCCGCTCGTGTGGATTGCCAAGGCCTCGGTATTCGCCAGGTCGCGGCTCTCCTCAGTCCTGGTCACCGTCGACCGGGCGAGGTGGCCCACCTCTGACGAGCACGCCCCTGGAGGATCTCGCAAGCGTTCGAGCGATCGAGCTCGAGGAACCACCAATCGGAGGTCCAGGCCGCACCGAGTTTCCCCGCGCCCCGCGTGACGTGCACGGCGCCGCAGTAGTAGGGCAGCAGGCGCAGCTCTCCCTGAGCGTCGAGCACGCGCCCCAGCTCGAGGACGCGCGCGGCGGGAATGCGCGCGAGCGCGAGCGGCCCGAGCCCGTACCGGGGGGCGCTGAGCCTTTCCGCAGGAGAGGCTCATCTGGAATTCACGATTCTCAAGCGGATTGCTTGGACTCGGAGGACCAGAGACTCCGCCGGCGTGACGGCATGAGAACCTGGGCACGGCGTCCGCCCTGAAGTTGGGTTGCGGGCGTTAGCCCGCGATGCGTTGCCGAAGGGATCGTCGATCGCCAGCGCCCGCGCGGCGATCGGGTCGACCTGCCCCCTGTTGCGTGGCGCGCCCGGCGGCACGGGATCAGCGGCGGGACCGGGTAGCCCCTCGGTCCGAGGGCCATCAACAAGTGAAGCCTGCGGTGGACCAACGCCGAGGGCTGCTCGATGACCGCGCGTTACCCTGACGGCATGATCTGGTATGCTGGGATAAAGGAGGCTGCGGCCATGGGAAGGATGTTCCCTCTCGTCACGTTCGTCGCCGGTGCCGCCTGCGGCGCGCTGGTCACCTGGTGGGCGCTCCGCTCGGACCAGCCGCCCGCGGGGACGTCGACGATCACCGAGAAGGCGGCAGACGCCGCCCGGGTCGAGCGCGCGGAGCCCTCGGTCATTGCGCCGGCCGGCGAAGCGCCGCCGGTTCGCGAGGCCGCGATGCCAGCGAGGAGCGCGCCGCCGGCACCTGCGCCCGGATTCGCCGAGCTGTCGGCGCAGCTCGCGCAGATGAAGGATGCCGGCGCGTCGGGGCGTGACATCCGTCTGATTCTCGAGCAACTGGCGGCTCTGGGGACGCCCGAGGCCGTCGGCCGGATCCTCGAGGCGATGGAGGATCCGGACCTCGTCTTCCCCCACCGCGCGATGGACTTCTGCGAAGTGCTCTCGGGCATCGACGACGCCCGGATCCAGCCCGCGGCCATGCGGGTGCTGGACCGAAACCTGGCGAACGGATTGGACTCCGGACCCTACACCAATGGCTACGTCAACCTGATCGCCGCCAAGGGAGGGCGGGTCGCGTCGGAGAAGATGCTCGAACTCCTGCAGGTCGGAGGCGGCGCCGCGCACGATGCCGCCAGAGCCGTGGCGGCATTGGACGATCGCACCCTGGGACCCGAGTTCCTGAACATCGTCCGAAGCAGCCAGCACCATGTCGACTCGCAGCTCGTGGCCGGCCTGGCGGAATGGAAGGACCCCGCGACAACGGCCGCCCTGCGCGCCATCGCCGCGGACCCGGCCGTGGCGGAGATGGTGCGGCAGGACACCATCGAAGCCCTGGGCAGGAACGCCGGCGCCGCCTACATCTCCGCGTTCGTCAACGACTACTCCAGCCGGCTCGAGGGCGATCGCGCGCTGGCCATGCGCGGCATCTACGGCCTCGCCTCCAACGACGGGATCGATGCGGCAGCGCGTCGCGCAGAGCTTGGCCCGATCCTCCAGGAAGCGCTCCGGAGCACGGACGCCTCCGTCTTCACCGATGCCCGCTACTCCGTCGAGTACAACGACGCGTTCCACACCGAGGAGTATCTCCAGTACGTCCAGGGCCTGCTGGCCCAGGAGACCGACGTCGAGCGCAAGGGCGGCCTGATCCAGATCATCGAAAAGATCAAGGCCGACCTGTGACGTGAGCACGCGCTTCGCGTGCCAGGCGCTGGATCGTGTGTTGCAGAAGACGTGGAAGGGGGTCCGGCAGCCTCGGCAGAGGACCGACCCCCTCCCACGTTCACATGACTGGTCGGGCCGAGCGGATTTGAACCGCCGACCTCTTGCACCCCAAGCAAGCGCGCTAGCCAAGCTGCGCTACGGCCCGGTTTATGTCCGTTGAGCCGGCCTCGGGTCCGCCGATCGGGCCCGCGCCGGCGCGCTGGATGACGCTCACGCTACGCCATCGGCCGGGGCGCGGCAAGGGCCGGAAGGAGTTTCGCCGGCGCGGAGAAGGCCGCGCCCCCTCCCTACCACTCCACCTCGTCCTTGAGCTGGCGCGTCATGAGGTCGCGCACGGCGCGCGCCGGGTCCTTGTCCTCGAACAGGACCTGGTGCACCTCGTGGCAGATCGGCATCTCCACGCGCGTCTCCTCCTCGATGCGCCGCACGGAGATGGAGGTCTTGACCCCCTCGGCCACGGCATGCATGCCGGCAAGGATGTGCTCGAGCTTCTCGCCGCGGCCGATGCGCTCCCCAACGGCGCGGTTCCGGCCGTGGCGCGAGATGCACGAGGTGATGAGATCGCCGATCCCGGAAAGGCCGAAGAAGGTGACGCGCTGCCCGCCCAGCTTCTCGCCGAGGCGGCTCATCTCGACGATGCCGCGCGTGAGCAGCGCCGCCTTGGTGTTGTCGCCGAAGCCGAGGCCGTCGACGATGCCGCCCGCGATCGAGATGACGTTCTTCAGCGCCCCGCCCAGCTCCACGCCGACCGCGTCGCCCGAGGTGTAGACGCGGAAGCGCTCGGTGGCGAGCAGGTCCTGGACGCGCCGCGCCATGCCCATGTCATGGGAGGCGGAGACGACCGTGGTCGGCATGCGCCGCGCGACCTCCTCGGCGTGGCTCGGCCCGCTCAGCACGGCCAAGGGCACCTCGCCGAGGCAGGAGCGGATGATCTCGGTGGGCCGCTGCAGCGTGCCGGTGTCGATGCCTTTGGTAGCCGAGACGACGGGCACGCCCGCCGGGTAGAAAGGTGCGAGCCGCTCCAGCACCTGCCGCAGGAACGGCGTCGGCACCACGGAGAAGAGGATGTCCCGGCCCTCGACCGCGCCCTCCATGTCGAACACGATCTCGATCGCGTCCGGGATGAGGACGCCCGGCAGGAACTTGGGGTTGCGGCGCGTGCGCGCCATCTCCAGGGCGTAGTCGCGGTCGTGGCTCCAGAGCGTCACGTCGGCGCCGTGGTCCGCCAGCACGATGGAAAGCGCAGTTCCAAAACCGCCGTCGCCCAGCACGGTCACGCGTTCGTTCATTCTCGCTTCTCTCCGGGCCGCTTCTCTCCCACGCGGTGCTCCGCGCCGCGCAGCAGGCGACCGATGTTCGCACGATGCAGGATGAGGATGGCGGCGGCCAGCAGCACGCCGAGCGCCGTCACCGGCAGGCGTTCGCCGAAGGCGGCGCGCGCGCCCGCGTAGAGCACGAAGACCACGGGAAACGCCACGGCGGCCAGCATCGAGGAGAGCGACACGTAGCGGGTGCTCTTCAACGCCACGAACCAGACGCCGCCCGAGATGAGGACCGCCGGCCAGCAGACTCCGGCGAGGAAGCCCGCCGAGGTCGCCACTCCCTTGCCGCCGCGGAAACCGAGCCAAACCGGGAAGACGTGGCCGGCGACCGCGGCCGCGCCGAGGGCCACCGCGACCGCGTCGCGCGACCAGGGTACGAGCCCGCCGTCCACGAGCAAAAGCCCCCCCAGCACGACCGGCAGGAGCCCCTTCAGGAAGTCCAGCGTGAAGACGGCCACGCCCCAGCCCTTGCCGAGAGCGCGCCCCACGTTCGTCGCGCCCAGGTTGCCGCTCCCCACCGCGCGCAGATCGACTCCCTTGGCCCGGGCGGCGAGGTAGCCGCACGGGATGGATCCCACCAGGTAGGAAACGCACAGGGCGGCGACGAAGGTGAGCGCGGCCAACGGAGGCGGTCCCTTGCTCCAGGCGACGGCGAAACCGCGCAGCGTAGCGGCGCGCCGCGCGCTTGTGGAGCAGCAAGACCCGGGACTAGGCGTCCACCAGGAGGTTCTGGATCCCGGGGAGGACGCGGGCGTAGCGCGGCGCGCGCGCGGCGAAGAGGGCCGCTGCCTCTCCGCTCGGCGAGCGCAGCAGCTCGCCCAGCACGCCGACGAGTTGAGCCGTCACGCCCTCCCGTTCCAAGGCGGGATCCAGGCTGGCGTCACGGCCCGCGACCACGGCCACGACCAGGCGGCAGGCCGCGCTGAACAGGTCCCGCGCCACGAGCCGGGGGTGGAGAACCGCGGCGCCCTCGATGTCTCCTTGGCCAAGCAGCCCGATCGCGAGCAGGCAGCGCGCCTCCAGGCCGGCGTCCGAGTCGCCTCGCGCCGCGCGCCGCCACAAGCTCATGGCCGTGGCGCGTTCGTTCTCCGACCAGGCAAGCCGGGCGGCGATCACCAGGACCTCGGGCTCGGCCGGACGCTCGGCGATGAGCCGCTCCAGCGCCGCGATCCCCTCGGCCAGAGTCTCCGCGCGCGCGAGCTTCACCTCGACGTCGAGCAGGCGCGCGGACGTGTCCCGCGGGTCGAGCGCGAGGGCGTGGCTCAGCAGCAGGCGCGCCTCGTCGAGCCGCTCCGCCTCGAAGGCCGGGCGCACCAGGCCGAGCAGCGGCTTGACCCCGCGCGCCGCCGCGGCCCCGGCGTCAAGCAGGCTCCTTCCCCCGGCGCCCAGGCACGAGCCGAGCCACTTGCGGGCCGCGTTGTCCTGACCCGCGCGCCGCGCCAGGTCGCCGCGGCGGTAGCGCAGCTCCGGCGCGCGCGGGAACAGCGCGAGCCCCTCTTCGCACACCTGGACGGCCCGCGCGAGACGGCCTTCGCCGCAGAGCGCGTCCGCCAGGCCGCCGTAGACGAGCGGCAGGCAGGGGTGCGAAGCGCGCTCGGCGCGGCTCATGGCGCGCGCCAGGGCGCGAGCACGTTCCAGCACGCGCACGCGCTCCGCCCGCTGCTCGGGAGCGCTCAGGGCCGAGCCCAGCTTGTGCAGCGCGAACACGTCGCGCGGATCCTCGCGGCAGCACCTCTGCAGCAGCTCGAGGTTGCGGCGCCGCTTGTCGCGCGCTCCCACCGCGGCCGGCAGGTAGCCGTGATGCAGCAGGTGGACCCCCGAGTGGCGGAGATCGGTCTCGCCGAGAGCAATGAGGCTGTCCATGACCGACTCGTGCACCCGCCTGCGAAAGCGGATCTCCGGCCGGTTGCGGAACAGCCGCGGAACGGCCAGGGGCTCGATTCGATCCGGGCCGACCAAGTTGTCCTGATCGACCAGCCAGACCTGGCGCCCGCGCGCCGCGATCGCACTCCTCAGGGCCGCGCCGCTGCCGGGCGCAAGCTCCTCGTCCGCGTCGATCACGAGCACCCAGGGCTGGGTCGCCATGCGCAGGGCGACGTTGCGGGCAGCGGAGAAGTCGTCCTGCCAGACCGCGTGCCCGACGATCGCGCCCGCGCGCCGCGCCACGTCCACCGTGCGGTCGCTGGAGCCCGTGTCCAGCACGCAGATCTCCTCGACCCACTCCCGCAGCGACGCAAGGCAGGCCTGCAGCCGCTCCTCCTCGTCGCGCACGATCAAGCACGCGCTGACTCCCGGCGCGGGCTCGGGCTCGATCGCTCGGACGCTCTCAGAAGCGGTCGCTCTGCTCAAGGCCATGTCTCGCCCGCTGCTTCCGCCTCTGTCCTGGACCTTCCCCTTCTCGGATCGCCCTCCGGCCTTCTTTAGCCCATTCGAGGGAAAACGGAGGCGCTCCCAAGGCCGCGACGCGCCCGCGGCATGCACGGCGCGTCCCCGCGAGGCCGGCACGGCCTGCACCGGAAGTCGCGCTGCCGCTCCCGATCCCGCAGAAACGGCTGCGACGCTCCTCCCACCGCGCCGTCCCCGGCGCATACATGGGCGGCTTTCGAGGGCCGCAGGCCCGCGAAAGCCCACCTCGCTCTTTGGCCCAAGAGAAGCGCCCGCCTTGACCGCGCGCTGCGAGGCATGACGCCTGCGGGGCGGAGCAGCGTTTCTGCGCGAGAGGGTGCGGCCGCGACGGCGTTCCACTCGCGCCTGCCGTTCCTCAACCACACCCGGCGCCCGCATCGCCTCCGCCAGAAGCGAGCCCCTGCGCGTTCCTCGCGCACGGCCTGCACCGGAAGTCGCGCTGCCGCTCCCGATCCCGCAGAAACGGCTGCGACGCTCCTCCCCCTTCCCTCGTCCCCGTCCCCGTCCCGTGCCCGGAAAGAGCTTTGACCCCGCCCCTTTCCCGGGATACTCGTAATGATGGACGACGGCCCCGAAC
>JACQZJ010000115.1 GCA_016213895.1 Planctomycetota bacterium
CTTCGCGAAGGCCCGACAGGAGCGGTCCAGCTCCTCCCAGTCCTGTGCGCTCCAGCCGCCGAAGGTCAGGTCGAAGGCGTTCTGCAGGAGCTCGCGCGCGTCCCTGCCCGCGGCCTGCTCCCGCTTCCTCTTGTACTCCTCGTCCTCGGCCTGCAGGCGCTGATCCTCGCTCCGGTCGCCCTTCATCTTCTCCAGCTCTTCGCGCTGCTTCTTCTCCGCCGCCAGACGCTCCTCGAGCGTCTCGACCAGGTCATGCAGATGGCCGACGTAGTGCGCGAGCAGCACCTCGGTCTCGGCCGCGCGCGCCCCCGGACCGTCGATGAGGTACCGCACCAGGATGCTCGCCTGCACCGCGGCGGCGCCGCCGCCCCGTCCCGCGAGCAGATCGTGCGAGGCGGCGCCGACGATCTCGCTGAGCGGCCGCACCACGGGCTCGCCCGCCCCGCTCTTGCGCTGTGCCTCTTCGGCCTGGAAGAGCGCGGCGAGCGCGCGCGCCTCGCCCGCGTCGATGGCGAAGTCGAGCCTGGAGCCGGAGACCTGCGCGTCGGCCACCAGCGCGTCGAGTCCGGTGCGCAGCCAGGCCGGCAGGTGGCGGAAGAGCGGCTCGTTGCGCTGTTCGAGCCAGGCGTGCAGCAGGGCGATGCTCAGCCCGGCGAAGCGCGACGAGTCCGGATCCTTCTCGGGCTGGCGCACGGTGAAGACGCGCACGCGCCTCAGGCCGCCCGCGCCGCTCTCGGCCGCTGGCGCGCGAGGCGAGCCCGCGGCGCGCACGCGGATGATCGCATCCTGAACGTAGCCCATGCCGAACTCGGGGAAGGCGCCGGCGAGCCACTCGCCCAGCGCCTCGGCGTGGCGCAGCACCTTGCGCGCGTACTTGGCGTCCGTCTCGTGCAGGACCAGGAAGTGCTCGCCCTGCACGTGCCGCCAGCCCTTCTCCAGCCCGTCGATCGCCTGCTGGAACGCCTCGTCCCGCTGCTTCACCAGTTCCTCGACGGACGGCTCGCCGGCGCCCGCGGCCGGCGCGGGCGCGCTCTCCTTCGCGGTTGGCGCGGGCGCTTCGGGCGCCTTGAGGCCGGCGGGCGAGAGCATCTTGAACGACTCGAAAGTCCTGTGGAACTCCGGCCGGGTCTGGCGGAAGTGCTCCTCGGTGCAGGTGAACATGACGGCGAACTCGCCGCCGGGCACGCGGTAGGAGCACACCATGTAGCGTTTCGGCGTGCCGGTCAGCTTCTCGAAGCGCATTTCGTAGACCGTGGCCGGGAAGCCGGCGACCTTCATCTCCTTCTCTTCCTCGAAGTAGAAGCCGCGGATGCGGTCGCTCGCGTACTCCTTGAAGCCCTGGTAGATCTTCGCCGGTCCGCGGCGGGCCGCGGCACCCTTGTCTCCGCCCTCCTTCTGCTCGGCCGCGTCGCGTTCGGCCTTCTCCTTGGCGAGGTCCGCGGCCGTGCGCTCGGGGAAGTAGTACGTCGTCAGCCGGCGGTAGAAGACGTCGCCCCCTTCGCAGCGCAGCGGCTTCTTGCACAGGAAGATCTCGATGAAGTAGGGGTCGTTGGCGATGGCCACGTCGAAGAGCGCGGCGATGTCCTTGCCGGCCGCCACGTAGTCCTCGGGCAGGCGAATGCGGTACCCGATCGCCTCGTTCACATGCAGCGCCTGCGCGGACGCAGCCCTGCAGGGCAGGGCGAGCACGCCGAGCACGCAGCAGAAGAGGCGCAGCTTCGCGGGGATGTTCATCCTGGTCATCGCTCCTCGTCGGGCGCGGCCTCCTGCTTGACCAGATCCGCAACGCGGATCACGCTGTGCCCGGACTGGTCCACGGCGAAGGGGCCGGCGTCGAGCTGGACCTGAACGTGATACTCGGCCGCGGGATTCGACGGTACTCGCCATGAGTACGAGCAGGTGAAGCCTCAGCCGAAGTCGAACGAGCCGCGCTTCACCTCCGTGCCGTCCGGCGCGGTGATGACGAACGAGGGCTCCGGCGGGCGCTCGCCGGCGATCCGCAGGTCGGAACAGACCTCGCCCGCCGCGCCCACGATCGCCAGGTCAAGGCGCACCTTCCCCGAGCTTTCGCTCTTCTGCGCGGAGACCGCGCCCCGGAAGGGCGGGCCGAAGGGCAGGCGCACGGTCTCTCCGGCAATGACCTTGACCGGCGCACACGAGGCCGGCGCGCGCGCGGAGGCCCGCGTCGGGCTCGGGCCGTCGTGGCCGATGCCGAACAGTCGGGCGAACAACGAGCGCTGCCGCGGCGCGCGCGCCGTGTCTTCGCGCTCGGTCAGGTCGATCGTGTACGACAGGAGGCGCCACTCGCCCTCGGGCAGTTCGACCGGTGCGCCCGCGGACGACCCGATCTCCAGCAGGCCCTGGTCGCCGTAGACCAGGGCGCACCACGGCGCGTTCGGGTTCTCCACGCGGCCGAGAGGCGCGGCCACGGGCTTGAAGTCGATGCGCTCCCCGCCAGGATCGACGTCCAGCTCGTAGAAGCGGCCGTCCACGCGCGCCAGGCGCGAGACGAACTGGCGCTCGTCTCCCGAGGGAAGACCGATGCCGGGGATGCCAAGGTCGTCCATGCACGGATCGATGAACAGCAGGTCGCCGCCCGAAGGGAAGCTCCGCTCCCCGTCCTCCCCCTGGTTCTCGACCTCGAGGCTGACCCGGTCGTCGAAGCGCCCGTTGCAGTTGTAATCGACCAGCACCACGCGGCGGCTCTTGCCGCCGAGCCGCACCACCCCCTCGCGGTACGCTGCCGGCTGGAGCTCGGCGCAGGCGACGGACACGCCGTCCTTGTCTTCCAACACGTTCGTGTAGAAAAAGAACGCGTACTCCTTCTGCTCGCCGCGGATCTCCAGAGACACCTCGATGGGAGGGAACTCGAAGCAGGGCGAACTGCTGGTCCACGCCCTCCCCTGGATGACCTCGTCGTCGGTCAGGTCGCCGTTGTGGTTGAGATCGAAGCGCAGCAGGTCGTACTTGCGGTCTCGGGTGGCGTCGACCACGAACCCGTAGCCCTGTCCGCCCAGCTCGACCACGCCGCGGAACGGCTCGCTGCTGTGGAACTCCGCCGGCTCCCTGGTCACGTAGTCGGAGTACTTGAGTCCGCTGGGCGTGGACCAGCCCTCAGCCGCGGTCGCGGAGGTGGTCCAGACTCGCTGCCCCTGGCTCATGCGAAAGAGGTAGTCGACCGTCGACTCCTGGACCGCGTGGTCGCCTCCGATCGGCATGGGGTGCAGACGCTTCGTCACCAGGATGGCGGTCTCGGCGCGCGCGGCCCCGGCAGCGGCGAGGAAAGCGGCCAAGGCGAGCAAAGCAAGCCGGTGTCTCCGCATGTCTCGCACCTCCCGCGCTCCGAGGAAGACGTCTCCGCCAGCGAACGGCTCCGACCAGTGTAGCGCGGCGGGCGGCCTTGCGGCCAGCGCGCGCCTCGTCCGCAGCGAGGATCGCGCCTGGCCTGATCCCTCCTACTCGTATTGCAGGGCGACGGCGACCTCGAGCCCTGCCGCGCGGCGCGCCGGGAAGAAGGCGGCCGCCAGGGAAACGGCGACGGCCACCACGAGACAGACCGCCAGGAGCACCCAGTCGACGCGAAACTCGACGGGCTGGCCGAGCAGGCTCAAGGTCGCCAGGTTCATCAAGTAGCCGACAAGCAGACCAACCAGCAGGCCGGGCACGATGCTGACGCAGGCCAGCCCCAGAGCCTGGGAAAGGACGATGCGGCGGAGCTGCCGGCGCAGCATGCCGAGCGCCCGGAGCGTGCCCAGCTCGCGGGTCTGCTCCAGGACGTTCATGGCCAGGGTGTTGATGATGCCCAGCGAGGCGACGACGAAGACCAGGGCCAGGATCACCCAGTCGGAGACGAGGATGCTCCTCACCATCTGGTCGACCGCCGCGCGCAGATCGGCGTTCGACTGCAGCAGGAGTCCCCGTTGGTCGCAGAAGGCCCGCAGGGGAGCCTCCAGCGCCGCCGCTTTCCCGCCGGCGGCGCCGATGCTGAACACGTCGACGCCCTTCACTCCGAGGAGTTCCTGCGCGGCGGCCCATTCCATGTAGAGGATCACGCCGCCTGCGGTGTACTCGGTGGTGGCGCCCCCGATCCTCACCTCCCGGTCGCCGCTGGGCGTCGCCAGTGTGAGGGTGCCGCCGACCTCGAGGCCCAGCCTCTGGATCAGCGCGGTGCCCGCGATCACCTCACCGGAACGTAGGCGGGCGCGCGCCTCGTCCGGGGCGACGTTATGCAGGTCGAGGTGAACGGGCAGGTCGGGAGCAACCGTCCGCGCCATGACGATCACCGGCTGGTCGCCCACGCGCGCCGGAAGGAAGCGCAGCTTCTCGACCGATTGCGCGCCCGGGAGGCGGGCGATCTCCTGGTCCAGGTCCTCGGGCATGGCAGGGGCGGACAGCAGGCCGATGTCGGGCATGGCGCTGCGCACCAGGTAGTCGGCGACGATGGTGCGCTCGAAGTACTCGTCGAGGTCCCGCACGCTGGCGCGGATGGAACTGCCCGACCCGACGTTGGCGATGAGCGCCACGAAGAGCACTCCGGCGGTCAGCGCCGTGCGCCCGCGCTGTCGCTCCAGGATCCTGAGCCCGACCTCTCCCTCGACGCCGAACAGCGGAACCAACACCCTCCTCGCCAGGAAGAGCAGCGGCGTGAGGAACAGCGGCAGGATCAGGACGAACCCGATCAGCGTCGCGGCCATGGTGGGCGTGATGAGGTCCACGGGCATCCAGCCGCACAGGAAGCCGGTGGTCACCACCGCGCAGATCGCCAGCAGCAGGACGCCGACCCAGACGGAAGGGCCGGGTCGCGCGCCGACATCGGTGCGGCGATGGCTGCAAAGCTCCTCGAGGGGCTCGCGTCGGCCGGCCTGCCGGGCGGGAAGGTAGGTGGCCGCCAGCGTCGTACCGATCCCGACGATGAGCCCGGTGAGCAGGGGTTCCCAGGTGACCTGCAGACCGGGCAGATCCATCAGCAGCAGATCGCCCATGCCGCGCGTCATGCCGAACGAGAACAGGACTCCCAGCACCAGGCCGACCAGCGTCCCCGCGGTTCCCAGGAGGAGCGCCTCGCGCAGCAGGAGCCCCATGACCTGGCGCCGCGTGACCCCGATCGCCCGCAGCACGGCAAGCTGGCGGCGCCGCTCCGCGAGGTTCATATGGAAGGTGTTGAGGACGATGAAGGCGCCGGCGATGAGCGAGATGATGCTCAGGCTGGCCAGACCCTGCTCCGTGGAGAGCAGACTGTCACGCGCCAGGCGGCCGCGGCTGGCGGGCGCCTGGACCCGTTGTCCGGCGGGAAGGACGGCGGCGACGCGCGTCTCGACTTCGTCAACCGCGGCGCCGTCCTCCAGGACGAGCTGCAGGCAGTTGACCTGGTCGTCGAGCCCGAGCAACTGGGCCGCCCGCCGTCTCTCCAGGAACACGACGCTACCCCCCTGGAACATCCCAACGCCGGTCGGATCCAGCAGCCCCGCGACCTCCGTTGCCATGAACCCGCCAGGGCCGAGGAGGCGGACCGCGTCGCCCGGTTCGAGTCCCTGCGCCAGGGCGAAGGGAGCCTCGATCAGGATGCCGTCCCGTTCATCGAGGTAGGCTCCCGCGCGGAGCTTGATGTCGCGTACTTCGCGATCCCGTGCCGGATCGATGCCCAGCACCAGGACGGGCGCGGTGCCCTGGTCCGTCAGCAGCGCGGCCGGCGCCTGGATGATGGGGAAGACGCCTCGTACGCCGTCGATCTTCTCGATGTCCGAGGCGACGGCGGCAGCGAAGCCCACGAAACCCTCCGCGACGACCTCCAGCGCGGCGCGGCCGGTCAGCGTCTCGAACATGTCCCGGTAGAGCCGCCGCGTGGCGGTCGTGGTGAGAGCGACGGACACGGCGGCAGCGACGCCGAGGGCGATGCCGAAGAACGTCAAGGTCGTGCGACCCGGCCGCCGGCGCACCTCGCGCAGGACCAGGTAGGAGAGGGTCATGCCAGCTCCTCCAACTGCCTCAGGACCTCACGGGACGAGTGCGCCGCCGAGAGGATCTGTTCCTCGACGATGCGGCCGTCCCGCAGGTAGACCAGCCGGTCGGCCATGGCGGCGTCGCGGGAGTTGTGGGTGACCAGGATCAGGGTCAGACCCCGCGTGTCGACCAGCCGGCGCAGGATGCGCATGACCTTCTCGCCGGACAGGCTGTCCAGGTTGCCGGTCGGTTCGTCGGCGAGGACCAGCGCGGGGTCCATGACCAGCGCGCGCGCGATGGCCACGCGCTGCTGTTCGCCTCCGGACAGCTCGGCCGGCAGGTGGTGGCGTCGCGCGCCGAGGTCCACCAGCTCCAGGACCTCGCGGACGCGCTGCTCCACCTCGGATCGCTTGCGGCCGTCGATCACCAGCGGCAGCGCGACGTTCTCCTCGGCGGTGAGCACCTGGATCAGGTTGAACGACTGGAAGATGAAGCCGACCCGCCGCCGCCGGAGGAGGGTGAGTTGATCGTCGTCCAACGTCGCCAGGTCGTGACCCTGCACCTGCACGGTCCCGGAGGTCGGCAGCGAGAGCCCGCCGATGACGTGCAGGAGCGTGCTCTTGCCCGAACCGGATGGTCCCATCACGGCGAGGAACTGGCCGCGCGGCACCTTCAGGTCGATGCCGCGCAGGGCCTCCACCCGTGCATCGGACTTCCCGAACGCCCTGGTCAGGGCGACGGTTTCGACGGCGACGTCATCGTGATTGCTCATGTCGATCGTCCTTTGGCGCTGAGGGTCAGCTCGAATCGACCCAGCCATTCGAGGAAGGCCTCGAGCTTGAGCACGGCCAGGTCGAGCAGGAGGTTCTCGGCCGTTCCGGGGGATCCCGCCTCGGCCAGCGCCTGCCCGCGCTTCAGTTCGTGAAGCCGTTCGAAGAAGGCGCGCCGCTCCGAGCGCAGCACCTCGAGGACATCCACACCGGGAAGGCGCCGCGGGGCGGGCGGGATCCCGTTCCGGGCGAGGACGGCCGCGACGGTGGAGGCGGAGACCCGGTGACCGAGGTTCGCTAGAGCGCCCTGAAGGCGATCATACCCCCAGCCTGGCTTCGCTCGGGCCATCTTGACGATCAGCCGTTGCTGGCCGCGCTGCATCCAGCCAGCGAGGAGGGCGAGGAGGAAGGCGGCGGGGTTGAAGGTGCGCTTGGAGGTCAGGGGCTGGACCGTAGCGGCGGCTGACGGAGGTGTCTACCATTCAGGGCGTTCGAGTTTCCGTACCCCACAGGGGAAGATCAAGACGGGCCTTCAGGTCGCCGCGCTGACCACCGCCGGCGGCATCGCCTGGACCTTCGTCTGGATGAACCTCATCGTCTACCTGCCGCGCCGCCTGCGCCGCCGGCGATGAGGAAGGCGCGGCTCAGCGCGGGGCTTTCAGGTCCTTCAGCGACTGCATGATCTGGTCCTGCACATCCGGCTTGTACAGGTTGCCCAGGTGGCCGCCGGTCGGGAAGAAGACCGCCCGCTCCGGCGGGACCACGCTCTTCAACCAGTCGATGTCCTCGCGCGAGAGCAGGAAGTCGTTCTCGTTGGTGAAGAGCCAGATGCGGTCGTTCGCGCGCAGTTGCCTCTCCACGTAGCGCAGGTCGGTGCGCGCGGCCATGTCCTCGGCGCTCTTCACGAGCTTGCGCTCGTTCATGTAGTAGGGCAGGACGAAGGCGTGGATGTACTCCATGTAGGAGTAGTCGAAGATCTCGTCATAGGCCGGACCGCGGCTCGGACCGGACAGGCTGGTGAGCAGCACCCCCATGTTGTGGCGGCTCTGGCTGCTGTGGATACAGAACATGAGGTCGACGCGGTAGCTCAGGCCGATGATGAAGCGCGCCTCCGTCTCCGAGAGGGGGATCTCGGCCGTGGGCTGCAGGTTGCCGTCCGCGAGCTTCAGCACCTTCATGATCGTCTGGTTCAGCTTGACCTCGCGCTCCTGATCGGACCAGTCCAGGTAGGCGTGGAAGCAGTCGTCGAGCGCGTGCACGCTCCTCACCAGGCTTATCGGCGGGTTGATCGGCACGTAGTGGTCGAACTCGACCAGGTTGTTGCCCGGCTCGCGCGTCGCCGCGGCGATGAGGAGCGTGTGATAGGCGCCCAGCGACAGGCCGAGCAGCGCCCTGCCCGTGACCCGGCCCGGATACTCCTTGTCGAGCTTGCCGCTGATCGCGGTGAGGGCGACGTGCACGTCGTGGGCGTCGACCGGCCCGTAGCCGGGCACCGCGGCCGTGGACGCGCTCTCCATGAACTCGAAGTTCATGGCGCTGCTGATGGTGACCGCGGAGAAGCCATTGCGGTAGGCCATCTCCGCCAAGCCAAGACTCGCTTGCGACTGGCGGTGGCCGCCGAGGCCGGGCAGGATGAACATGACCGGCGCGGGCGCGTCCTGCATGCGGTAGGTGTACTTGAACCAGCTCCCGGTCGCGGGGAGATAGACCTCGTCGTCGTCGCACTCCGAGGGGAAGTCCTCGTCCCGGTAGGTGAGGAACACGGCCTTGAGGGTCTCGGCCTGGCTGCTTGCCTCGGGAGAGTATTCGAACTCCATGAACTGGCTGGTGTGGTTCAGCTCATAGAGGTAGCGCAGGAACGCGTACGGATCGTAGTGCGTGCGATAGAGGAGCTTGTACCTCTCCAGCTCGCCGCTCGCCTCGTTGAAACGGAACACCAGTCCCAGCCCGGGAACGTACGACGCCGGATTGAAGAGCATGTCCAGGAGCGCCGCGGGCGTGTCGCGGTCGCTCCCCATGTCCAGGTACGGCACGACCAGGAAGTCGCTCCCGTCCCAGCCCCACTTGGCGAAGGTCTGGGCGAAGTCCTCGTCCGACTCGTCGATGCCGAACCACGAGGTCGCGGGATCGAAGAGGCCCAGCACGCCCACCGTCAGATTGACGAGGAAGCGCAGCGACTCCCGGCCGGCGCCGCCGAGATTCCCCTGCAGGAGATTGGCGATCAGGCGCTTGGTGTAGGCGAGGTTGTGCCCGAAGCGGGAGAGGGCGTCCCGCACCGGCTCGGGCACGACCACGCGGTATCCCTGCGCGATGGGATCGATGAAGCCGATGACGATGCCGTGGTTGACCGTGCGGAAGAAGCGGTTCGTGGGCTCGCCAGGATCCTCGAGGCCCTGGACGTCGGCCAGCTCCGGCATCTTGAAGTACTCGGCGCCCGGTCCGGTGTAGCCCGACCAGTCGCGGCGCTCCGTTTCCGTGAGCGTGCACCCGGCCGGCAGCAGGAGCAGGAGGAGCAGCAGCCGGCCCAGCGGCCAGGCGCGACGCAGCGTGCGGAACATCGTCATCGTCCTCTCCGTGTACTCAGCCCCTCGACCGCTCCCGCCGGCGATCGCCCGCGGCCGGATCACCGGCCGGCAGGATCACTCGCCGGAATCCTCGGGCGGCTCCGGCAGCTCTGGCGGCCGCGGCGGCCCCGCCATCTGCATCATCTCGGCCATGGCCTTGGCGAACGCGATCTGGTCCTCGGCGGCAAGCAGCCGGTCGAGCATCCCCTCGAAGACTCCCATGGTCGCCAGGGCCTCTTCCTTCGCGGCCGCATCGAACTCGAGGGTCGCCAGGTTGGCCCTGGCCTCCTCGATCATGCCGCCCCAGTCGTCAGCCAGCTCCCGCGGCACCCACACGCCATCCACCAGCACGACCTCGTGCTGCTCCGGGGCGCCGTCCTTCGGCGTCACCTCGATCATGGCGCTGCTCTCGCCCTGCTCGACGATCTTCGTGGTGAACGGATCCCTGAGGTAGGTCTCCTGCGGCGAGGCCGTGCCGGCGATCTCCATGGCAGGCGCGCAGACCAGGGCGCCCGTCGTTTCCAGGAAGCGCTCGATGTCCATCTGGGCGAGCAGCTCGAGCGAGCGGAGGTCGCTCTGCAGCAGGGTGGTGACGCCCTTCAGCACCGGGTCCAGCTTCTCGCCGATCTCCTGCGTGTCCTGGCCCTGGAGCATCATCGCCACCATCGGGTGGGAGAAGATGAAGTCGCGCTTCTCGTCGATGACGCGGACCGCCTTGGCGGCGACCTCGAAGCCCTTGGTCCAGACGTCGCCGTCCATCTTGCCCGCGAACTCGCGCACCAGGCCCTGCAGCTCCTCCTGGTAGCTCGCAGGCAGTGCCCGCCACACGTGGACCGGCTGGCCCTCCTGCAGCGCCTTGCCGGCGGCCAGGATGAGGGCGTCCGGCTGTCCCGGCGTCCCCTCCTCGCCGCGGCAGGGAACACCGAGGATCAGAGCGAACAGAACGAACGAGCCCGCGAATCGGAAACGCCTCACAGGGACCTCCTCTACTGGAATGTGGCGACGCAGCACGGATTCGGCGCGCCAGGTTACAGGATCGGGGCGCCGATGTTTATATCTTCCCGCGCGGAAGGGGTCTCTAGCCGGACGGCCGGGCTGCGGGGGCCCGGGCCGTCATTCGCCGTAGACGGTGACCGTGATCCAGCCCACGCCGAGGACGTTCTTGGTGCGAGCGTCGACGTGGTGGACCTTCTGGATCCCGCCCCGAGCGGCGAGTGTCTCCACGCTGATGTCGCCAAAGGCGACGGCCCCGAAGATCGACCAGGCCGTGCCGCTCGTGGACTTGAGGTCCACCTCGTTGCCCGTGACGAGCATCGTCCAGTTGACCTCGGTGTAGATCGCGCCCTGCGCCGGGGTAGCGACCGTGAGACAGCCGGTGGTGCTGAGGGCAAGAGCGAGCGCTCCCGCCAGCATGAGCTTCCGGAACATTCCCGAGCCTCCGTTCGTTCCTGCGTGTTTCAAATGAGGGAAACGCAGGCGCAAGTATTGCGGCGCCAGATGGCTAGGTCAAGCGCGGCTGGCCGCGAACGGCAGGATGAGCGTGAAGCAGGCGCCGGGCCCGCCCGGCTCGAGCACGAGGTCGCCGCCCAGGTCGCGCGCCAGGCCCCGGCCCAGGGCGAGACCCAGGCCCACTCCGCCCTGGACCTCCCCCGCCGGCCGGGCGCCGCGCTCGAAGGCATCGAAAATGCGCTCGCGCTCCGCGCGCGCCACGCCGCGGCCGTGGTCCCGCACCGAAATGCGAAGCGCATTGCCGCGCAGGGCGGCGACCAGGTCGATGGCGCGCGGCGCGCCCTCGCCCGCGTACTTGCACGCGTTGTCGACCAGGTTCAGCAGGATCTGCAGGACGACCTCGGGATTGGTCCGGACGCGCGCCTCCTGCGCCGCGCCCACGTCGAGCGCCAGCTTCATGCCCGCTGTGCGCGCGCGCCGCTCGAGCGCCGGCAGGGCGGCGTCGAGCAGCTCCTCGCCCGTGACCTCGCGCGTCTCCACCTCGCTCCGCCCTTCCTCCAGCCGCGAGTAGGCCAGCACGTTCTCCACCAGGTTCGCCAGACGGACCGCCTCCTCCTTGATCGTGCGCTGGTAGTCGAGGCGCGCCGCCTCGTCCCGCACCATGTCATCGGCGAGCATCTCCGAGTACATGCAGAGCGTGGTGAGGGGAGTGCGCAGCTCGTGCGTGACCGAGGAGGCGAAGCGGCTGCGGCGCTCGGCGAACGCCAGGCTCGAGCGCAGCGTGCGCGCGACCGCGACGAAGGCCGTGAGCGCCGCCAGCCAGGTGAGGGCGAGCGTCACGCTCGCCGGCGTCAGCCAGGGCATGGCGAAGGGCGGCAGCGAGGCCACCTCGAGCACGGCGGGAAGCGTCGCCATGCGCCGCGCGGAACCTCTGCCGCCCGGCGCGGGCTCGAGCGCCGCGGCCGGGAAGAGGTCGCCGATCTGGTCGAGCAGGGTCTGCCGCAGGGAGTTCCAGCGGGCCATGAAGCCCTGGACGAGACGCTCCTTCCCCACCTGAACGGCGCGCAGGAAGAGCAGCTCCGGCTGCTCGCCAGCGCCCGCCGAGAGCCAGAGCGGCACGAGCTGGCCATGCAGCGCGGCCGCGTCCGGTTCGTTGAAGAACGGCGCGGTGTTCTCCGCGAGGTGCTGCTGCACTTGAGGGGGGAAGTTGGCGATGGCCTCGCGCCGCGCCCACTCGGCCGCCGAGCGGTCCGCCTGTTGGGCGTCGGCCTCCTGCTGGGCGCTCTCCTCCTGCAGCAGTTGCACCTCCGGCGCCGCGCCGGACGCGGCCGCGAGCGGCGCTGCGCGCAGCCGGCGCATCTCCTCCTGCGCCAGCGCCGTGCCGAGCAGCAGGCGGACGCGCTCGAGGTGCGCCTGGCGCTCCCCGATCTCCTCCTGAGAGAGGAGCGTGCCCTGGGCGAGGTCGGCCTGGTTTCCGGAAGGAACCTGGGGCGAGGTCACCTCGCCCTCGGCGCCGACCTGGAAATGCAGGTCGATGTAGTCCGAGCGGAGCGCCAGGAGCGGCGAGGGAGTCAGCACTTCCCCGGGCACGAGCGACTGCAGCATCTTGTTGTAGGCGCGCTCGCTCGGGTAGTAGGCCGCATACTGGAAGAAGGGCCGCGAGCCCTCCAGCGCAAGCAGCGAGCCCAGCCACGAGTCCATGCGCCAGAGCGCCAGGCGCAGCGGCTCGAGCACGTTCTCTTCCTCGTGGCGCTCGCGGTACTGCGCGCGCTCGATGCAGAGCGCCTCCCAGGACAGGGCGCAGAGCGCGGCCGCGAGCAGGCCGCCGCAGACCGCGGCGCCCAGCCACCAACGGCGCCGCGGCCGCTTCATTCCTCGCCCACGCGCACGTCCGCGCACAGCATGTATCCCTTGGCGCGCACCGTCCTGATGAAGCGCCCCTCGTCCTGCGGGTCGTCGAGCTTGGCGCGCAGCCGTTTCACCAGCATGTCCACGGTGCGCGTGTGGATGCCGCGCGGATCGAGCCCCCAGACGCGCAGCAGAAGCTCGCCGCGGCTCACGGCGCGGCCGCGCGACTCGGCCAGGTAGGCGAGGAAGCGCGCGTCCTTCTCGCCGAGCGCCCGCGTCTCGCCGCCGGGCAGGACGACCTCGCGCCGCTCCAGCAGGATCGTCGTGCCGTCCCTGCTGAGCGTGCGCACCACTCCCGCCCGTTCGTAGGAGCGCCGCAGCACCGCCGCCACGCGCGCCAGGAGCTCCTTCGGGCTGAAGGGCTTCACCACGTAGTCGTCCGCCCCGCCCTGCAGGCCGCGCACGCGGTCCAGCTCGGCGCCGCGCGCCGTCACCATGATCACCGGCAGGCCGGGCCTCTGCGCGCGCACCTGCGCCAGCACGTCGAAGCCGTCGAGGCCGGGCAGCAGGACGTCGAGCAACGCCAGGTCGATGTGCGCCTCGAGGGCGAGCCGCAGGCCCTCGCGGCCGTCCGCGGCCTCGAGCACGTCGTATCCCGAGATGCACAGCAGGTCGGCGATCCCGCGCCGGATCGCGCGGTCATCCTCGACCACGAGTATGCACTGCCGCGCCACGCGCCCGCCTCCGGGAAACGAGCATAGCACCTAGCCGTCCGCGGGAGCGGCCGCGGGCTCCGCCGGCGCGGGCTCCGGGTCGGCGAAGCGGAAGCCCTTGCTCACGGCCTGCGCGCGGATCGCCTCGCGGATCGCCCGGTCGAACGCCTGGCCGTCGTCCGCGCCCTGGCGCGCCATCTCGGCCTGCACGAACTCCAAGCGCTCCAGCGAGACCTGCTGGATGCGCAGCTGGATCTCGGCGCGCCGCGCGCCCGCGTCCGCCACGGCCCGCGCCAGCTCGTCTGGCGCCAGGCCGCGCAGGCGCTCCGGCAGGTCCTCGTTTTTCACTTCCGCCAGCTCTACCTGGCCCTGGTCCACGGCATCGACGAGGTCCCAGGCGCAGCGGTAGAGCTTGGACGCCTTGGTTTGCGCGCGGGACGCGGCAGCCGCGCTGTTCTCGCCCGCGGCGTTCCGGTCTTGCAGCACCTGGTTCGCGGCCGCCCACTGGCCCTGCGCGCCGAAGGGGATGTACGTGTCGTTGACCTCGCCGCTCAGGGCGGCGAGCGCCTCGTCGAAGGGCGTCTCGATGGCCACCAGGCCGTGGTCCTGGTCAATGGACGCGAAGCGCCCGTCCGCGAGCACGGCGACCTCGCGCCACAGAGGCGCCAGGTCATCGCTCTCCGGACCGCAGTAGATCGAGTTCACCAGGATGCCGCGCTCGATCGCCTGGCGGCAGGAGTCGCGGAAGTCGACCAGCGGATCCTGGTTCGCCGCCTCGTTGCCGGCGACGATGATGACCTTCAGGGCGCGCTCCGCCGCGCTCCACTTGAGATGCGCCACGGCGTGCTGCAGCACGCGCGCCACGTACTCTTCGCCGCCGCGGGTCGCGAGCGCGAAGAGCTCCTTCGACACGAGGTCGAGGTCCTCGGTGAGCGGCGTCCTCAGCTTGACGAAGCCGCTCTCGGCGCCGTACTCCGGCGTGCCGAAGGTCAAGAGGGCGACCCGCAGCCGCGGCGTGGGCTCTGCCAGGGCGAGGTCGTTGACGATGGCCCAGAGCTTCTGGCGCGCGGCGTCGATCAGTCCGGTCATGCTGCCGCTGGTGTCAAGGCAGATGGCCAGCTCGATCACGCCCGGCTCGCCCGCGGGCGGCGCGCCTTGGAGATGCCGCGGCGCGGCGTGCGCCGGCGCGGCCGTTGCGAGCACGAGCAAGAGCGAGGCGACAAGAGAGTGCGGGAGGCCGTGGTTCATGGCAGACGTCCTTTCCGTTGGTCCAGGCTCGGCGATTCCGGCGCGCGTCAGCGGCAAACGCCGTTTCGGATGAGCAGGTTCTTGCCCTCGTACGGCAGGAGGATCTCGCCTTGCAGGGAGAGCACTCCCTGGCGCCCGCTGGCGATGAACGCGTCGACCAGGGCGCGGTGCCGCGCGCTGCCGAACTCGATCACCTCGTCGGGCTCGGGCGCGCGCGGCAGGCCGGCCAGGCGCGAATCGACCCAGCGCTCGCCGCGCAGGAAGAAGGCGCGATCGCAGACCTGCTGCACCGAGGAGAAGGCGACGCGCTTCAGGTTCTCGTCCAGGAAGGCGTTGCCGTAGTTCAGGATGGTCTGGCCCTTCTGCTGCCCGAAGTTGAGCGCCTGATTGACGCCCGCGACTCCCGAGCGCGTGTAGACCGCGCGCCTGTCGATGTTCGTGTTGCACGCGGCGTGCAGCGCTTCCCAGTCGTTCAGGTCGGTCCCCTCGCGCGCCAGGAAGGCGGTGTACTCGGTGAGGATGCCGAAGCGCGTGGAAAGGCGCAGGATCTCGTCGATCAGCTCCGCGAAGCGCGGATCGCGCGCCGGGTCAGCGTCCGCGGAGCGCGGCCGGCCCGCGGCCGCGCCGCCCGCCTGGCGGATCTGGTCGATGAGGAAGGCGATGCGCCGGCTGGCCCAGAGCCTGGGCACGAAGGCGTTCTTCACCGACTCGCCGGCGAAGTCGAAGGTCCAGGAGAAGGCGCGCTCCTGCCCCAGGAAGTTGCCCGAGAGGCGGAAAGTCGCGGGCGCGCGCTGCGTGTACTGGCCGAGCAGGACCAGGTCGTCACCGGCGAACAGGTCGGGCAGCTCCCGCGGGATGAGCTCGCGCACCAGGCGCGTGCTCGCCGCGCCGCTCGCGTCCTGGATCTCGAGCACGGGATCGGCCAGGACCGGGCCGTAGAGCCGCTTGAACACCTGCGCCACCTTCAGTTCCACGTCCTCGCCCTCGAGCACGTAGGTGCAGCGGGCGCGCGAGGCCTCGGCCAGGCGGTCGAGCAGCGGCGCGTTCACGTCGCTGCCCACGCCGAAGGTGAAGACGCGCCGGCGGTGCTCGTTCCCCAGCTGCGCCGCGGCGCGGATGTCCTCTTCCGCGGTCCGGCCGATCGTAGGCAGGCCGTCCGTGAGGAAAAGCACGATGGGCAGCATGCCCGGGACGGGCTGCTGGCGCAGGGCGAAGAGCAGGGCGTCGTGGATGTTGGTGCCGCCGCCGGGCCGGATTCCCTCGAGGTACTGCCGGGCGCGCAGCATCTGCTTCCGGTCCTTGATGACCGGGCCGGGCGCGAACGACTCGACCGCGCTCGCGTAGTCCACGATGTTGAAGGCTTCGCCCTGGCTCAGCCCTTCGAGCACCTGCCGCACCGCGGCCAGGACCTGGTCCATCTTGCCGCCGGCCATGCTGCCTGAGCGGTCGACCACCACGGTCACCTCGCGCCGGATCGGCGACTCCGCGCCGCCTTGCGCCGCGGGCAGGCCGGCCATGAGCAGGAAGTAGCCGCCGCCCGCTTCTGGGTCGGGATAGGCCAGGAGCGAGGCGCTCACCCCGTCCTCCTCCAGCAGGAAGGAGAAGAGGAACGCGCCCGGGTTGCGCGCCGCTTCCCGCGTGCTCCGCACGAAAGCACGGCCCGGTTCCTTCGCCAGCGTCTCCAGGTCGTGCGTCGGCGAGTAGAACATCGAGATGGGGCGCGCCGATTTCACCTCGACCGTCATGGTCCAGGGCGTGCTCTGGTCGAGCGCCTCGCTGCGCGGCAGGAAGTAGTCGACGCGGCCGCCGTCCGCCTCGAGCAGGTGCTCGTAGGTGAGGCGCACCCTCTGCGCGCCGCCCGCGGGGACCGGGAAGACGCTGGAGCGCACCAGGTTGAAGCCGGCGAACTCGAGGAGCGCGGGATCGCGGATCTGCGCCACGATCTGGTCGTAGAGGCGCCGCGCCTCGGCGCGCGGCAGTACCTCGGCCCGGCCCGCGGGCGCGTTTCCCTCGAACAGGAACTCGCTCACCACCGCGCCGTCCGGCACGGGCACGAGGAAGACCGCCTCCGCCGGTCGCGCTCCCGGATTCCGCAGCGCGACTTCGAGCGTGGTGCGCGCGGCGCGCTCCACGATCGTCACGCGCGCGTCGACGCGTTCGACGGCGATCGGCTGATCAGCGCGGTTCAGGGCGAAGCCGCGCGCCTGCGGCAGCACCACCTGCGAGAAGGCCGCGTCTTGGGCGGACACGGCGCGCGCGCTGGCCAGGAAAGCCGCCAGGAAGAAGAGCGCCGCGCGCGGCGCGACGGGAGAGAAGGAGAAGCGCTGCATGATCGGACCTCGCGATCGGCCTGTGCCTCCGTTCCTGGATACGGCGCGGCGCCGGCCCGCGGGGTAACACAACGGTAACCGCGCGCCGCACGGGCGAGGGAGGCGGATTGTCCTGGCCCGCGGGACCTGGCGCGACTAACTTCGCGGCGGTTCCATCACACCACCCAGTAGCGAAGAACGAGGTGTTCTCATGCGCCCGACCGCACCGCCGTGCCGCCCGCTCATCCCCGCGCTTGCCGTGCTTCTCGGCCTCGCGGCCTGCTCCGACGAGAAGGAGAGCCCCAAGGACTCCGCTTACCCGGGATTGGGCGCCCAGGAGAGCCGTATGGTCGAACTGGACGACGAGGACTTCGAGAGCTTTCTCGCGGCGATGAAGGACCTCAAGGAGAAAGGCGCGAAGTTCGACGTCGCGGAAGGCGCCGGGTCGGACTTCTCGGACGCGGCCGCAGGAATGCGCCTCACGAGCGAGTGCCTCGCCGTGCTCGACCGGCACGACCTGGACGAAGAGACCTTCCAGAGGATCCAGTACAACGTCCTCATGGCGTTCGGCGCCGTGCAGAGCGAGGAGCAATTCGGCCGCATTCAGGAGCAGGAAGCGAAAAACGAAGGCTCCGCCGAGGAGGAAGAAGCGCTTGGAGAGGGCGCCGGGAAAGAGCTGAGGAGGAGGATGCGGGAAGCCCAGGATCAGGTCCGCAACACGTTCCGCGGCGTGCCCGAGGCGAACAAGAAGCTGGTGAAGAAGTACCAGGCGGAGCTGGACGCCCTGATCCGCTAAGCGCTCCGCCCGCGCGGGCTACTCCGCCCAGGACGCCTTGCGCTTCTCCAGGAAGGCGGTCATTCCTTCCTTCGACTCGGCGCCGGTGAAGCAGTCGGTGAAGCTGTCGATCTCATCGCCCGTGCGCAGGGCGCGCTTCAGGTGGGTGAGCGCGGCCGGGCCGGAGCGGCCGAGCTTGGCGCGTAGCTCCTCGACTTTCGCCTCCAGGCCGGCGGCGTCCTCCACGACCTCATCCACCAGCCCGATCTGCAGGGCGCGCTCGGCGCTGATCGCCTCGCCGGTGAAGAGCATCCTCTTGGCCTGGCTCAGAGGAACCAGGCGCGGCAGCCGGATCGTGCCGCCCCACCCAGGGATGAGGCCGAGCCAGACCTCGGGCTGGCCGAACGAGGCCTTCTTCACCGCGAAGCGGAAGTCGCAGGCCATGGCCAGCTCGCAGCCGCCGCCGAGCGCCGCGCCGTTCACTGCCGCGACCGTCGCTTGGGACAGCGCCGCCAGCTTGTTCAGCACGCGGTGCCCCAGCTCGGCCATGTCGCGCGCCTGGTCCGGGTCGTAGTCCGCCATTGCCTTGATGTTCGCCCCGGCGAGGAACACCTTGCCCTCGCCCTGCAGCACGACGAGGCGCGCCTTGCGGTCCGCGGCCAGCTCGTCGACCAGATCCTCGAGCCCGCGCATGAACTCGACCGAGCCCACGTTGATCCCGCCCGCGGTGCGGATGATGACGTTCGCCCGGCTCCCGGCGTGCTCCAGGACTGCTTGCGTGTGCTCGCTCACCTCGGCCTCCTCGTTTCGTGTCGGCTGTGACCGGCGGGAAGAGACTGTAGCGCCATCCGCGCCCGCGCGCCAGGCGAGCGCCCGAGGGCTGGACGCGCGGCCGCTCCGGCGTCAGGATCTCGGCGCATGAGCGATCCCGACCCGGACGATCCTTTCCGCCGCCTCAACTACCGCAGGCTCATCGCCTGGCCCGAGAGGATCGAGCGCGAGTGGCCCTTCCTGGAGAGCCTGCTCCGAGAGGCGCCCGAGAGGAGCGTCATCGACCTGGGCTGCGGCACCGGGGAGCACTGCACGTTCCTGGCGGCGAAGGGCGCGTTCGCGGCCGGCATCGACCGCTCGGCGCCGCAGATCGAGAAGGCTCGCGAGTACGAAGGCGCGCACGGCGAGTGCGGGCCGCGCTTCTACCTGGGAGAGATCGCGCGCCTCCCCGACCTCTGCGCGCGGCGCTTCGGCATGGCCATCTGCCTGGGCAACGTGCTGCCCTACTTCGAGGACGAGGCGCTGCGGGACGCGCTCACCGCCGTGGCGAGCCGCCTCCTGCCCGGCGGGCGGCTCGTCGTGCAGGTCTTGAACTACCGGCGCATCCTGGACCAGGACGTGCGCCACCTGCCGCTCAACTTCCGGCCCGATCCCGAGGAGGAGGGCGGAGAGATCGTCTGGGTGCGCATCATGTCGAAGGCGCAGGAGGGGCACGTGCGCTTCTTCCCCACCACGCTGCGCGTGCGCGCCGGCAGGGAGCCGCCCGTGGAGATCCACGCCGCGCGCGAGGTCGTGCTGCGCGCCTGGCTCTGGCCGGAGCTGGAACGTCTGCTCGGCGAAACCGGCTTCGGCGCCTTCCAGCTCTTCGGCGACATGCGGCGCGCGCCTTTCGATCCACAGCGGTCCCAGGATCTGATCTTCACGGCCGCGGCGCGCCGCGCGGCCGTCAACGGCCGATCGCCCTCTTGATCAGCGCCTGCTCGCGCTCCAGCAGGTCGGAGCGCACCTCCTGCGGCACGTGCTTCAGGGCGAGCGCGCGGCGCAGAAGCTCCAGCGCGCCCTTCACGTCGTCCCGGCTCTCGTCGACCTGGATCGCCAGCAGCAGGCCGCGGAACTTCTCCTGCTCGGGAAGCAAATCCACGGCGTGCAGCGCGACCGCGCGCGCCTCGCCAGCCAGATCGGGCTGCTGGCGCGCCCCGGCCTGACCGAGCAGGGCGCGCGCTCGGCAGAGGTGCGCGTCCGGGTCGGCCTCCTCGTCCGCGAGCAGCCGGTCGCAGGCAACGAGCGCCTCCTCGTACAGCCCCAGGGCCACGCACGACTCGGCCAGCACGCGCCGCGCGGCGCGCCTCTTGCGATCCAGGTCGAGCGCCTTGAGGGCGGCCTCGCGCGCGGAGGAAAAGCGCCCCTGGTCCAGCTCGCGGCGCGCCTCCGTCGTGAGCACATCGAGCCGGACGAGGTCGTCCCGCGCCAGGAAGTCGCGCCAGCGCCCCTCCAGCTCGGGGAGGATCCTCTTGAAGGCGGCCTGGCTCCACTGCCCGGTGTCCAGCCGCTTCGCCACCAGGCCGGCGAACTCCCGGTCCTCGCCTTCGGCCACGGCCAGGAGGTAGTAGACCAGCGACCAGGACTGGGCGTAGACGATGTTCCGGTCCCAGGGCAGCTCCTTGGCCCCCTCGCGCCCGTAGAACTCGATCTCCTTCAGCTCCATCAGGTCGTACATGGGGCAGATCGTGCCGCTGGCGAGCGCGCGCCGGATCGTGTTCAGCCGCGTCGTGTCCACGGTCTGCAGCGGGTCGCCGTACGCGTCGACCTCGATGCCTTCGATGTAGCAGGCGAAGCCCTCCGCGAACCAGAGGGGCAGGTTCTTGCTGTACTCGTGCAAGACGCAGTGCGTCAGCTCGTGGCGCAGGGCGGCCCGGCCCTGCGCCGAGCCGCCTTGCCAGCAGCTGACCACCTCGTTGTTCGCCAGGTCGAAGTAGGAGTTGGTCCAGAGCATGTAGATCGACTGCGTGCGCCGCTGGCGCGAGGCGAAGTCCTCGGGCGCGGCGTAGATGCGCAGGCGGATCTGCCCGCGGCTCTTGGGAGCGAGGCCGAGGCAGCGCAGAGTCTCCTGCACGCGCGCACGTGTCTCCAGGACCAGCTCGTGGACCGCGTCGCGCGCCTCCTCGTCGAGGTCGCTCTTCAGCTTGACGCCGCCCCGATCGTCGTCGGCGAGGTCCTCCCCGGCGCCGGCGCACGGCGCCAGGAAAGCGGGCGCGAGGAGCAGCGCCAGCAGGAACGTCGCGATCCGGGCCATGTTGTTTCCCTCGAGCTCCGGCGCCGGGGACAAGTCTACCTGCAAACGGCCGGCGGCGTCACGGGCAGCAGCTCCTCGGGCGCCATGAAGACCGAGGCGGCCAGCTTCTTGCCGGTGTCAGGGTGCTTCAAGGTGCGCTTGAGGGCGAAGTCGAAGAGCAGCGGGTTGTAGTTGTAGATCTCGTTCAGCTGCTCTCCTTCCTCTTCAGTGAGATACCCGCGAGAGACGAAGCGCGAGGTGTGCACCAGGACGTTGGTCGCGGGCAGGGGGTAGTCGCTGCCGTTCACCAGCCGGCGCTGCAGGTCCTCGCGCTCGAGCAGGGTGAGCAGCGGCCGCTCCTTGCGATTGATGAAGGTGATGGCCGAGATTTCGCCGAAGAGCCGCCCCTCGTAGCGCGGGTCCTCGAGCAGGCGCAGGAACAGGTCGAAGCCGGGAACCAGGTCGCGCTCCGCGTCGTCGAGGTCGACTTCCTCGCCCAGGCTCGCGCCGTGCAGCGCGACCACCTTGAGGCCCATGTCCAGAGGCTTGCGCAGGAGCAGGGGATTGCCCAGGTGCTGCAGGTCGTCGCCCTTGACCGCATGCTCCTCGCCGGTGTGCGACAGGAGGATCATGTCGTGCTCCAGCATCTTGGCGTAGAACGGCTCGACCGCGCCGCTCGACGGGTCGATGTTCATGGCGTTCGGGATCCACTTGACGAAGCGGCAGCCGAGCTTGCCCCAGCGCTCCAGCTCCTGCAGCGCGTCCTTGCGGTAAGGGTGGATCGAGATCGCCGGGATGAACACGTCCGGGTGCTCGCTCGCGATGCGCCATACCAGGTCGTTCGGCACGCACAGCGTCGTCCGGTCGAGATCGACGCTGCCGTCGGCCTCGTGGTAGCGGTCGAGAGCGAGCAGCAGGAAGCGCCCCTGGTTCGGCCGCGCGCGCGCCAGCTCGCGGAGGCGCGCCGCGTAGTCGGCCTCGAGGTTCTCGGTCAGCTCCACGGCGGCGGAGCTGAGGTAGACCATGGTCCGCGCGCGCTTGAACGGATGCCACCACGAGAGCCAGTCAGGATGCACGTCCCGCGTCAGCATGTGCACGTGGAAGTCGACGAGCCGGCTTTCGTCGATCCCGGCGAAGCACGCGCTCAGCAGGTCCCGCGCGCCCGGGCTGAGCCCGGCGTCCATCTCCGCGGGACGCCCGTCGAAGGCGCCCCCCAACGTGTCATAGATCATGCCGCACCCGCACGAGAAGAGGCCCCCGAGAAGAAGCGCCAGCGCCACGGCCACCATCGCCACCTTGCGCATCGCCACGCCCCGCACCTCCCGGCGCTCGTCTTGACAATCCCCTATCTATAGCGACTTCCGCCCTTCCCGGCTCGCCTTGCCGCGCGCGGTTGGCGCGCGGCCGCGTGCGGTACACTGCTGCTTCCAGTTCAGAGGAGAGGTTTTCCATGAAGGTCATCGCGGATCTCTGCGTGGTCCCGCTCGGCGTGGGCGTGTCCGTTTCCAGCTACGTCGCCGCCTGCGAGAAGGTCCTCAGGGAGGCGGGCCTGAAGATCCAGCTGCACGCCTACGGCACGAACATCGAGGGAGAATGGGACGAGGTCTTCGGCGCCATAAGGCGCTGTCACGAGACGGTGCACGCCCTCGGCGCGCCGCGCATCTCGACCATCCTCAAGTTCGGCACGCGCTCCGACCGCAGCCAGACCATGGAGGACAAGGTGCGGAGCGTCGAGGAGAAGCTGAAGTAACGCCGGCGGCGCGGGCCGCTCATTCCGCGTAGATCTGAACCAGGTTCAGCAGGGTGCAGGTCGAGAGCGCGAGCGCGCGCGTCGAGAGCCACTCCCGCGGCCCGTGGAAGTTGCAGCCGCCGGTGAAGACGTTCGGTACCGGCAGCCCGCGCGCCGTGAGTTGAGCGCCGTCCGTGCCGCCGCGGATCGGCTCGACGCGCGCCTCGATCCCGGCGGCCGCGATCGCCCTCTGCAGCCGCTCCGCGATCTCCGGGCGCCGCTCCAGCTCGGCGCGCATGTTGCGGTACTGCTGCTGGATCTCCACCTCGACCTTGAGGCGCGGCTCCTCGGCCATGAGCGCCCTGGCCATGGCCTCGACGCGCCGCCCCCTTTCGGCCAGCGCCGCGGCCTCGAAGTCGCGCAGGATGACGTTCACCCGGCAGCGCGCGGCGTCGCCCTGCGCATCGGTGGCGTGGAAGAAGCCCGCGCGCTTCTCGGTGCACTCCGGCGCCTCCGCCGCGGGCAGCCTGGCCAGGAACCGGCCCATGCACGTGAGCGCGTTGACCAGCTTGCCCTTGGCCGTGCCCGGATGCTCCGCGACCCCGGTGAAGGTGACGATCGCCTTGTCGGCGGAGAAGGTCTCCACGTTCATCTCGCCCGCGAACCCGCCGTCCACGGTGAACGCGACGTCAGCCGCGAACCGCTCCAGCGGGAAGTGCCGGGCGCCGCGCCCCACTTCCTCGTCCGGGTTGAAGCAGACTCTGAGGGTGGGATGGCGGACGTCCGGGTTCGCGCGCAGGACCTCGAGCAGGCCGACGATGGCCGCGATGCCGGCCTTGTCGTCCGCGCCGAGCAGCGTCCTGCCGTCCGCGGTGATGATCGTGTCGCCGATGCACTGCGAGAGTTCAGGCGACTCCGCCGGGTCGATGACCACTCCGTTCTCCAGGCGGATGGGTGCTCCGTCGTAGTTCTCGTGCGCGCGCGGCCGCACGTCCTTTCCGGAGAAGGCCGGCGCGGTGTCCAGGTGTGCGCAGAAGCCGAGCACTCCGGGCGCGCCGCCCGGCAGCGTGGCGAGCACGTAGCCGTTCTCATCCTGAGCCGCGTCCTCGAGGCCGAGCGCGCGAAGATCGCTCACCAGGCGCCAGCCCATCTCGAGCTGGCCGGCCGTGGTCGGGCAAGTCGTGCTCGTCTCGTCCGACTGCGTGCCGACGCGCACGTAGGCGAGGAAGCGCTCGACAAGGCGCGTCTGTTCCAGGATCTCGGCCGGATCGTCGAAAGCTCGCATGCGCTCCTCCGTGCTCGCCGCCGAGCGGCGCGCGTCCATTCGACTCGAACGCGCGGGCCGGGAGAAGCCGCCGCGCCTCCTACCTGATTGCGGGCGCGGCCCCCAGGAACTCCCGCAGCTCCTCCAGCCCGAACACGAACGGCGCGAGTCGCACGTCTCGGCCCGCGAACGGCACGGCTCGGTCCACGTGCTGATCCTCGCACAACCAGATGCGCAGCCGCAGGGAGCCGGGCGGGAGACCCGCCGGCACCGCCAGGTCGAAGTCCCGTCACTCGCGATTCCGACCCGAGCACGAACTCCTGCACGAGATCGTCCTCGGCCCGGATCTCCAGGACGCGATCGCTCGACGCCAGTTCCTCGTCGTGGTTGGCGCGCACCACGCGCAGGAACACCCTCCCCGCCGGCACGCCCGCGAGCGGTTCCTCCTGCGCGCCGAGCACGCGCCCCGTGACTCCCGCCCTGTCCGGCTGGGGCTCGTCGCGAAGGGGCAGTGAGGGCACGGCGCCGAGGCATGGGCCCTCGTCCGCGAGGACCGGCATCGCCCGCGCCGGAGCGTCTTTCCCTTTGCCGCCGCATTCCCTCGTCGCGAAGAGCGCAGCGAGCAGCAGGGTCGCCAAGCCGGCGGCAAGCAGCGCGACTCGGGTTCTCCGCATCGTGTCACCCCGGCGCCAGAGCGCGGCGATGTTCGTGCGCAAGCTCCTCACCGCTCACCGGGGTTCGACGGTCTCAGGCGCGCTGCACACCCACTGCAATCCCCACTTCCAGAATACGACTTCCACGAAGGCGATACCCGGTGGATCGAACGTTAGAAGCGACACGGTCTTCTCGTGTCTCACCCATCCATAGTACGGCCAGCAGAACTTCACCTCTATGTCCTCGCCCTCACCCAGGCCGTTCTGGTCGCCACCTCTCGGACCGAACAGGTCTCCCCCTGAGCCTCTCCGCAGGAGAGGCTCATCTGGAATTCACGATTCTCAGGCGGATTGCTTGGACTCGGAAGACCAGAGACTCCGTCGGCGTGACGGGATGAGAACCTGGGCACGGCGTCCGTCCTGAAGTTGGGTTGCGGGCGCTAGCCCGCGATGCGTTGGTTACGTCTCCCGAAGCAGTCGTCCCGCTGGGGGGCGCGGGGCAACGCACGGCCGCTTCCGCGCGAGGGATCTGATCCCCGTTGCCGGACCAGCGCTGGGCCGTGCACGAACTCCCGCGCGTCCCATCGGCCGAAAACGAACGGCTCCGGCCGCACGTCCTGCCACGCGAAGTGCACGGCCCGGGACGGCGCCCGAGCCTCGAGTCAGCCCAAACGTCCACGACGAGGCGAGATGCGGGGTGTGATCTTGAATTAATCGGAAGAATGTCTAGAATTAGCGCCATGGCGTCTCCATTTAACTTGGAAGACTCCTTCGCGCGGGCGGCCAAACGCCTGGGTGACGCTCCTGCGCGACCGAATCGTGCGCGCCGCTCGGACCGAGGACGATGTCGCCTCGGGGCAGGCGTCCTGTCGTGCGTCGCAGAGGCTCTCTCCGGCCAGGAGAGGCCGCGAACCAAGGAGCTTCTGGCGCGAATCGAGCGCTGCTGCCGCGAGCGGGGCCTCGATCCGCCCTCGAGGGCGACGGTCTACAAGTGGATGGCCTTGGTCCCTTGTCCGACCCTTCGGATGGCCGACCTCCCGCCCTCGGTCGTCGCCTCCCTCTACAACCTCGGACCACAAGGCGACGTGCCGGCTCACCAGGTCGCTTTCTACTGCTTCAACTACGGCGACCTGGCCGCCGTGAGCTTCGCCTCCGGGCTGCCGTGGCTCGCGCTCTATCAGGCGCTGCGCCTGCCGGGGCACCGCAACAAGAGCCGCGCCCTTCTCGAGGCCGTGACCTGCGTGCGAGGAATCTGAAATGCACGATCCCGTCGCGGTCATGCCATCCGTTCTGGGCCGGGCCGTGGGCGACCTCCCCTACTGGTTCGTCATCGGCGGGCAGGCCGTGCGCTGCTTCTGTCCATACCGGCCGAGCCGCGACGTCGACTTTGGCGTGCGGCGCGCCGAGAACCTCGAGGATCTCCTCCGGCAGCTCGAGAAGCGCGGCCGCGTGGACGTCCTGGAACGCGGCCCCGACACCGTCCACCTGCGCTTCGACGGCATCGATGTCTCGATCTTCGTGCTCGACCTGCTGGCGCCGTTCGTGGAGGGTCGCCGCCTGACCGCCACCGGAATCCTCGCCACGAAGCTGCATGCGATCCTCGATCGGGGCGTCCGCCGCGACTTCTTCGATCTCTACGTGACCCTGCAGCAGCACTCTCTGGGGATCGCCGAGTGCCTGAGCGCGATGCGCCAGGTCTATCGGCAGGAGCTGAACGAGCCGCTCCTGCTCCGGGCGCTGACCTACTTCGACGACGCGGAGCGCGAGGCACGCCTGCCCGGGGAGGGCCCGGACGACTGGCAAACGGTCAAGCAGTTCTTCCTGTCTCGCGTAGGCCAGCTCCTGGTGCCGCCCATGCGGGAGCTCGAGATCCAGAAGCGCGTCGTGGACGTTCTCTGATCTCGCCGGGCGGTTCGAACGACCGTCGGCCGCCGGCCAGAGGTTCATTGCAGCGAAGCATTCATGGTTGACGCGGATCGGCGCGGCGCCTCTTCCAGGCGTAGGTCAGGCGCAGGAGCAGGGCGAGGCCGGCCGCGAGCAGCACCGCGAGGAAGGGACCGCCCCCGAGGTCCTCCCGGAAGACGCCCCGATCGGCTTCCGCGAACGCCTTGACCCGGCGGCGCTCGAAGAAGAACGCGCAGAGCAAGAGGGCGAAGAGCCCGGCGACCAGGGCATGCCGCGCCCCGAGGAGGAGCGGCAGGCCGCGGCCAGAGAGCGAGACAGAGAAGAGCGCCACGCCGAGGAACAGGTAGATCGGCGCGGCGAGCCCGACCAGGAACGCCTTCTCGGCGCCGATGCGGAACGCGCTTTCGCCGCGAAGCGGCAAAGTCGCGAGCAGCAGCGGACCGCCGTGCGACTCGGAGTACCCCTGGAAGGTCTGGGCGAGCGTCGAATAGACCGCCGCGCCATAGAGCGCCATGAGCGCGAGATAGGGCTCGTCCGGCCGCGCGGCGACGAGCAGCACGACGGCGAAGGGGAAGGCGAACAGCGGGTAGACGCGCGCGCGGAAGGCGCGGTCCCGCGCCTGGTTGGCCAGCGCGAAGTCGAACGCGGCGCCCTCCTCGTCCCGCACCAAGAGCCGGCGCGCGAGACGCAGGACGCGCGTCTCCCCGGCCCGCGGCGCGCCGCGCGCGCGGCGGCGTGCCGCTGGCGTACGAGGTGTTCGACGGCAATCGCCTGGACGTGACCACGGTGCAGGAGATCGTGACCACGGTGGAGGCGCGCTTCGGCAGCGCGAAGCGCGCGTGGGTCATGGATAGCGGCATGGCGAGCGAGGAGAACGTGCGCTTCCTGCGCGTGAGCGGCCGGCGTTACCTGATCGGTGCCGCGCGGTCCGACCTCAAGCGCTACGAGGCCAGGATCGCCGAGGAGCGCGAGTGGACCCGCATCCGCCCGGACGTGGAGGTGAAGGTCTGTCCGACCGAGAGCGGCGAGGAGACCTACATCTTGTGCCGCTCGGAAGCACGCCGGGAGAAAGATCTCGCCATCCTCGATCGTTTCGAACAGCGCCTCGGCACGAGCATCGCGTCGCTGCAGCGCCGGATCGCCAGGGCCAGGCGGCCGCTCGATCGAGCACAGATCGATCAGAGGTGCGTCCGGACTGGGCGTCGGTGCGCCAGACCCTGGCCGGCTGCTACCTGCTGCGCACCAACATCTCGAACTGGACGGAGGACGAGCTGTGGCGCACCTACATCCAGCTCACCGACGCCGAGAACGCCTTCCGCACGCAGAAGAGCCAGCTCTCGCTCCGTCCCGTCGGGCATCACCGCGAGGATCGAACCCAGGCGCACATCTTCGTCTTCTTCGTGGCCTACGCGCTGTGGAAGACCCTTGAGCTGTGGCAAGAGCGGGCTGGCCTCGGCAACAGCCCGCGCATGATCCTGGACGAGCTCCGTCAGATCCAGAGCGCCGACGTCGTGCTTCCCACCACCGATGGCCACACGCTGAAAGTGCGGTGCGTCGTGAAGCCGGAACGCGCCCAGGCCTTCCTTCTCGAACGTCTCGGCGTCAAGCTCCCCCGGCGCCTCCGCATGAGGACAACCATCTTGCCTGGCCGAATGTAGTGACAACTTTTTGGCCCGGACGAACGTAAGTCCTTTCAGGAAAACGATCCGACTTTTTCAACTGCGGAAGTTGGGCTAGGGCCGTACCCATGAACAGGAAGGATCCCGGCGCGCGGACAGAGACGAACCAGCTCCAGAATCTGCCGGAAGGGCCTTCTTCCGCGGAGCAACGGGCAGCGGTTTGCGCTCCAGGAGGAAGCGGGCGCGAGCCGCCATCGGCTCCCGGCCGCACGAAGTCCAAGACGCCCCTCCGGGGGAAGGAGACTGCCATGCGACAAGCTGTGCTGATCTGCTGTTTGCTGTTCGTTTCGACTTCCGCCAGAGCCGCCACCCTGCCGGTTCCCAGCCCGGGCTACCCGACCATCCAGTCCGCCATCGCCGCGGCTCTGGACGGCGACACGGTTCTCGTCTCGCCGGGCACGTACGTGGAGAACATCGACTTCCTCGGCAAGAGGATCGTCGTGAGAAGCGCCTCCGGTCCGGGCGTCACCGTGATCGACGGCGGCGGCGGCGTCTCCGTCGTGACGTTCCAGAGCGGCGAAGACAACGACTCGCGACTGGAGGGGTTCACGCTGACCAACGGCACCGCCCTCCACTGGGCGGGCGGCGGCGGCACAAGCTGCTGGTACGGCTCGTCGCCCACCATCACCGGGAACGTCATCACCGGCAACAACGTGGGCGGGGGGCTGGGAGGCGGCATCTACTGCGACGCCTCTTCCCCCGTGATCGTCGACAACGTCATCAGCGGCAACACCGCGGCGTTCGGCGGCGGCATCTCCTGCCGCTATGCGTGCGCTCCGCTCATCCAGGGCAACGACATCCTGAACAACGTGGCGATCCTGGGTGGCGGCGGCATCGAGTGCTACAACGGACCGACCCCGCAGATCCGGGACAACCGGATCTCCGGCAACTCCACCACCGACGCCTGGAGCTACGGCGGCGGGATCTACTGCTACGCCGGCGGCACCACGACCATCGAGCACAACGTCATCTCCGGCAACGTGGCGGGTCGCTCAGGCGGCGGGATCTACTGCGGCGCTGGCTACTCCCTCATCCACGGCAACACGATCCGCCAGAACGTCGCCCAGATCTCCTACGGCGGTGGGATCGCGTTGGTGGGATGCACCGATTCCGCCGTCACCGACAACGTGGTCGCGTTCAACCAGGCTCAGGTCGACGGCGGCGGGATCTACACCTTCTACTCCCCGCAGGTCACCATCACCAACGACACCGTGTTCGGCAACACGGCCGCGAATGGCGGCGGCGTCTACTGCGGCGACAACAGCTTGCTTCAGATCCACAACACGATCCTCTGGGGCGACAGCGCGGGGTCGGGGCGCGAACTCTACGTCCACGAGGTCTGCACCATCACCGATTCGGACGTCGACGGCGGCCTGGCGAGCGTGTACACAGGGATCTACTCTCACCTGACCTGGGGCCTGATCTACTCCGTCGCTCCCGGGTTCGTGGACGCCTCCGGCGGGGACTTCCACCTGCCGTACGATTCCCCCTGCCGGGACATCGGCAACGCCACGGCGCCCGGGATCTCGGCGGAGGACTTCGAGGGCGATCCGCGCGCGGCCTTCGGCGGCGTCGACCTGGGAGCCGACGAGTGCCACCCGCACCTCTATTTCGCGGGGCAGGCCACGCCGGGCGGAAGCGGCAACCTGCGGCTGGTGGGCGCGGCCGGGACCATCCCGGTTCTGCTGTGGATGGGCGCGGGGCTGCGCGAGGTTCCGATCCAGACCGGCTACGGCCCGTGGTACCTGGAAGACCCCATCTTCTTCACTCTGTACCTGGGCGCGCTGCCTTCTCCCAGCGGGCTGCTCGACATCCCCTTCACGCTGCCGCCGACCACGCCCGTCCCCCTCTCCCTCTATCTGCAGGCGGGAATGGGCACGGCGTTCGTCAACGCCTACGAACTGCGGATCGAGTAGGCGCGGCGCCTCTTCCAGGCGTAGGTCAGGCGGATGGCGAGGGCCAGGCTCGCGGCCAGCAGCAGGAAGAGGATGGTGTCCTCGACCAGCGCGGCCGCGAGCAGGCCCATGCCGGCCGCGAGCAGCACCGCCAGGAACGGGCCTCCCCCGTAATCGGCCGGAAAGACGCCGCGGTCCTCCTGCGAGAAGGCATGGACCCGGCGGCGCTCGAAGAAGAACGCGCAGAGCAAGAGGGCGAAGAGCCCGGCGACCAGGGCATGCCGCGCCCC
>JACQZJ010000116.1 GCA_016213895.1 Planctomycetota bacterium
GGACTTGACCAAGGCGATGATCGAGGAGTTCGGGGAGGAGGCGTGCGACAAGCAGCTGTGCAAGCAGGCGATCCGCACGCTGATCGACTCGGGGACGTGCACGTACTCGTACGTGGGCGGGAGCTACATCGTCCTGCCGCCCGAAGGGTGACATGAGATAGCGTGGACGATCCGCTCGGCAGCGCAGAGCATTCCGCATCGGTTCCGCGACCGGGCAGCGCTCGAGGCGCGCGCCGCCTGGTCATCGCCGGCCTGGCGGGCGATGCCGGCAAGAGCCTGGTGGCGCTGGGCCTGATCGGCGCCCTGCGCCGCCGCGGCCTGCGCGTGGCGCCCTTCAAGAAGGGTCCGGACTTCATCGACGCCGCCTGGCTCGGCGCCGCGGCGGGCCTGCCCGGCCGCAACCTGGACACGTTCATGATGCGCGCCGAGCGCCTCGTCTCCTCGGCCGCCGCCGCGGCCAACTACGCGGATGTCGCGGTCGTGGAGGGGAATCGCGGCCTGTTCGACGGCCTCGACGCGCGCGGCTCGCACTCGACCGCGGCCCTGGCGCGCCTCATCCGCGCGCCGGTGCTGCTCGTCATCGACGCGACCAAGGTGACGCGCACCGCGGCCGCGCTGGTTCTCGGCTGCCGCGCCCTCGAGCCCGACCTTGCCCTGCGCGGGGTCATCCTGAACCGCGTGGGCACAGCGCGGCAGGAGGCGGTGATCCGCGAGGCGATCCATGTGGAGTGCGGCGTCCCGGTGCTCGGAGCCATCCCGCGGCTCGAGGGCCAGCTCCTTCCCGGCCGCCACCTCGGCCTGGTGACGGCGCCCGAGCATCCGGATCTCCAGGGCGTGCTGCTGCGCCTGGCCGAGGCCGTGGCGCGATACTTCGACCTGGACGCCGTGCTGGCGCTGGCGGCGGAAGCCGGAGACCTGCCGGCGGCCGAACCCGCGGCCGCGCGGCCGGAGCGCGCGCCCATCAGGGCGCGCATCGGCGTGCTGCGGGACCGTGCCTTCTCCTTCTACTACCCGGAGAACCTGGAGGCGCTGCAGGCAGAGGGCGCGGAGCTGGCCTTCATCTCGCCGCTCGCCGACGCGGAGCTGCCCGCGATCGACGGCCTCTACGCCGGCGGAGGGTTTCCGGAGGTCCACGCCGCGGAGCTTGCGGCCAATGGCCCGCTGCGCCTGGCGCTCTTGGCGGCGATCGCCGCGGGCCTCCCGGTCTGGGCCGAGTGCGGCGGGCTCATGTACCTCTCCGAGGCGCTGCACGAGAAGGAGCGCTGCCACGCCATGGTCGGCGCGCTGCCGATCGCGGTGGAGCAGACGAAGCGGCCCCAAGGCCACGGCTACGTGCGCGCCGTCGTGGACGGGGCCAATCCCTTCCTGCCCGAGGGGACCGAACTCTGCGGCCACGAGTTCCACTACTCGCGGCTGCGGAGCGGCGGCGGGAGCGCGCCCACGGTGCTGCGCCTCGAGCGGGGCGTGGGCCTGGGCGGCGGCAGGGACGGCTTGCGGGTCGGCAGCGTGGTCGCGGCCTACACGCACCTCCACGCCCTGGGCGCGCCCGAGTGGGCCGCGGGCCTGGTGTCCGCAGCGGCCGGAGGCACATCATGAGCTTGCGTGAAGACGTGCGCGGCGCCGTCCTGCGCGGCGACGCGCGCGAGCTGGACAGCCTGGTCGCCGCCGAGCCGCGCGCCCTGCGCTTCCTGCTCGGTCTCACCTATCAGACCGACGAGTCCACGCGCCGGAACGCTGCGCGCGGCATTGCGCTCGCCGGGCGCCACCATCCGCGTCTGGTCCAGGGCGTGGTGCGGCGGCTGGTGTGGGCCATGAACGACGAGTCGGGCACGAACGCCGCCACCGCCCCCGCGGTCATCAACGCCATCGCTGGCGAGCGGCCGGAGCTGCTCCTCGGCGCCGTTCCCGACCTGATCCGCCTGGCGGCGGACGGCGCGCTGCATGACGAACTGGTCGCCGCGCTGCAGACGGTGGTCGAGAGATGTCCGGGCAAGGTGGGGCGCGAGCTGCAGGACGCGCTCAACCGCAGGATCGAGGAAGGTGGATCCCATGACCTCTGAGTCGAGCCAAAGCGAGAAGCTCGCCCGGCTGCGAGCTGCCGTGGAGAAGGAACCCGGTTCCGCGCAGGCCCACCTGCGCCTGGGCACCGCTCTGCAGCAGGCCGGCCGGCTGAAGGCGGCCGAGGAGGTGCTGCGCCGCGCGCTGCAGCTCGAGCCGGGCCTGTACGAGGCGTGGGTCAACCTGGGCGGCGTGCTCTTCTCCCTCTGGGACTTCAACGGCTGCGTGGACGCGAATGCGCGGGCCGCGGCCTGCCGCCCCGAGGGCGTCCCCGCCCACTACAATAAGGGGCTGGGGCACCTCTACCTGGGACAGGCGGAGGACGTGGTCGCCTGCTTCCAGCGCGTGGTCGAGCTCGATCCGCGAAACGGCGGCGGGCACTATCACCTGGCCGCGGGCCTGAACGCCCTGGGCAGGATCATCGAGGCCAAGGCAGCTCTCGACCTCTCGCGGAGGCTCGGCTTCTCGCCTGAGCCGGCTCTCGTCAAGGCGATCGAGGAGGCGTTGAGCCGGACGCAGGGCGACGGAGTCATCTCCATCGAGATCGGCAAGGGCCCGGACGAGAGCTGACGATCGGGCGCGGCGATCGGCGCCAGGGCCTCCCGAATCCAGACCTGCTGCTGCTGCTGTGGTGCTCACGTAAACAACTTCCGGTATGGCGTCACGCCGCGCCCCGCCTCGCGGCGCCGAGCAGGAGTCTCGGCAGGAGGCGGAGATGGAGCGGAAGCGAGAGTCATTCACCCTGGGCGAAGAGCTGGTCCCGCAGCCATCGTCCAGGCGCTACAGCGCCGAGGAGAAGCTCGGCTACCTGCGGGAGTTCGCGGCCAGCCTGGAGAGCGTGCGCGGCTTCTGTGAGCAGCGGCGGCTGAACACGAAGTCCTTCTGCCGCTGGCGCAAGCTGTTTCGCACTGAGGGGGCGACGGGCCTGGAGCCGCGGTCGAACGCCCGCAACCGGAGCGGGGCAAGCGGGGGCAAGCACACGGCCGAGGAGCGGCGCATGCTGGTGGAGGCGTTCCTCAAGCTGCACCTGCCGCAGGCGGTGCGGGCGCTGATCGCCGGGCGCCTGCGGGAGAACGAGCTGCGCCTGGCGCTGGAGGAGCGGCCGCGGCAGACGGTGTTCCTGATCGGCCAGGTGGGCGAGCGGCAGGTGTCGCTGCACGGCGAACGCGGGCGACTGATCGTTCACACGGAACAGGGCCTGCTGCAAGAGCTGTCGCTGGAGCAGGTCGGCATCGACAAGAAAGGCGAACATGAGCAGCAACCCACAGGAAGCGCACACGACGACCTCGTCCTCGAGCCGCCCGGCGCCCTCGTCCGCGAACCCGCGGACACGGCGCCACCTGAAGCGCCGGATCCGGCGCATCCCGCCGCCGGCGATCGCGGTGCGGGGCCTGTGGGAGGCCGCGACGGCGGAGGAGCGGCAGCAGGCGCAGACGCGGGCGCAGGGGCTCCTGGACTGGTGGCTGGGCCGGAGGAGCAAGACGGCGATCGCCGCGGAGCTGAAGTTGGCGGCGCTGCGCCTGTGGCAGTTGAGCCAGATGGCCCTGTCGGGGATGATGGCGGGCCTGCTGATCCAGCCACGCCGTCGGCCGCGGACGGAGAAGGGAGCGCTGGCGCTGATGACGATGGCGAAGGACCCGGAGAGCGACCCGCAAGAGCTGCGGCGGCGCATCCGCAAGCTGGAGCAGGATCACGAGGCAGCGAATCGGGTGATTCAGCTGCAGCGGGAGCTGCGCAAGGTGCTGGAGAACTCGAAGGTGCCGCCGCCCGGCCGGACCGCGTCCCGCAAGGGGAAGCGGGGCCGGGCGGAGAAAAGTCCGGCGCCTGCCGCACGGTCAGCGCCGCCGGGTCGGAGCCGTGCTGCGGGTGGAGCGCAAGCGCAGCGAGCTGCGGCGGCGCCTGGCCCGGGAGCTGGCGGTGAGCACGCGGACGCTGCGGACCTGGGCGCGGGAGGCGGCAGACCCGCTGCGGCGGATCGGCCGGCCGCCACATGACGACCGGGCGCGCGCTCGCGCGCTTTGGGCCGTGCGGCGCGAGATGAAGCGGCAAGGGAACACCGTGGGCGAACCCTCGGTGGTGCGCGCCGTGCGAGGGGGGGTGCCCCGCACGCTGGTTCGCTGGGCGCTCCGCCGCTGGAAGCGGCGCTTGGTGCGACGCGCCAGGCTGCTGCGCCAGGCGCTGCGCCAGCAGATCCGGCCCACGGCGCCGCACGTGCTCGCCGCCCTCGACGGCGCGTTCGTCGGCAGGCTGGGAGATGGCAGCAGGGTCAAGGTGGAACTGGTGCGCGACGTCGCCTCCCAGCGGACCGCGGTGCCCGTGGTCGGCAGCGAGATCGGCGCCAGCGAGGTCGTCGTCGTGCTCGACAGATGGTCGGCCGCGCACGGCGGCGAACCGCCGCTCGCCATCGTCACCGACCGCGGGCCGGAGAACCTGAACGGCGCCGTGGAGGCCTGGTGCGAGGAGCATCGCGCGGTGCACGTGAAGAACGCGCCGCACACGCCGCAGCACAATCCGTGGGCCGAGCATGGCTGGGGCGAGGTGAAGGCCGAGAGCGGCCTGGCCGCCCCGCTCCTTGTGGCCTCGACGAGCGCGACGCGCAGTCGCATCGACTCGGCGCTCTCGCGCCTCAACGAAGGCCGCCTGCGCCAGACGCTTGGCTTCCGCAGCGCGGCGGAGCGTGACAAAGATACGGCGCCGCGCTACACTGCGGAGCAGCGCGAGGCCTTCTACACCGCCACGCGCGCCGCGGCCAGCGCCGCGCGGGACGCGTGCGCGACGCCGAGGAGAAGGCACCGCGCCGAACGAGACGCACTGTGGAACGTCATGGAGTCCTTTGGCTTGATCACCCGGACCCGAGGCGGGGCGCGGCGTGACGCCATACCGGAAGTTGTCTCGTGAGCACCACATCGTTCGCGAGGCACGTATCGGCGCTCAGAGCGGACGTAATTGTGCAGACGAGTTCCGCCTCAGTCCCTTGGACCGATCGGTCAGTTGATACTTTGCCAGGACCGAAAGGGCATATGCACCGGTTTCGGAGCCTGAGAATCTGCAAAGGGCGAGATGACGACGGAAGCTCATCTTGGCGTGGTTCGGGCCCCGAGGGAAGGAGACACTGTAATGATGTTGGAAGGTCGTGCAAGGAAGAAGCTACTCGGCGGAGACGCGACCAGTTCTAGCGGCCGATGGTTGCGGTCAGCTGCGTGGGCGCTACTGTGTATCCTCACGCTGGATACGGCGTCATGCGATCCGGCGATTCGTGGCTCCGGACCTGACGCGAACCAACGGGCCGAAGGCGTGTTTTGGATCGAGGGCAGAGTGGAGGACGCTGACGGGAAACCAGTTGCCGAAGCCGGCGTGACTCTACTAACGATCCCAGTAGACTATGACGTGCAGGGAGAGCCGGCGAGGATATGCGGGGAGATAGAGCGAAGTACTGCGGCTGCATCGAGCGAGGGGGTGTTCGGCTTATCTGTCCTGCCTAGCGACACGGTCTGCGTCGCTTATGCCAGCGAGACGTGCTTCGTTTCACGGGCCGTGTATCTGAGATCGACGGGCCCGGCGCAAGTGAATCTTGGGGCTATTGTCATAGCTCCGTGTAGTAGTGTGTGCGGCTATGTCGAAGACTTGCAGGGTATCAGAGTGGCTGGGGCGGACGTGACTGTGGTCGATGTCCCGCGCCTTGCCAGTACAATCGGGGCAGGAAGGGTCGAAGGCGCGAGTGAGCTCGATACATCGTGGGGTGAGCACTTGCCCATCATTCGCTTCGGGCCGTCGGTGGTAATTCAGGCGGTGATCGGCAAACTGAAGTTGCCGTCGGCGGTATCCGATGATAACGGATGCTTCGTTGTTCCGGGCGTTCCCTATGGTAGACCGACCATTCTGGTAGAGAGGCCGGATTGTGGTACCTGGCGATCCAGGATAAGTGTGAACGAGGAAATCGCTAAGCCGCACAGGGTCGCGGCCGTCCTCTCAGCGGGGGTTCGTGTGCTGGGTGAGGTAGTGCGACAAGGAGAGGGTCCCGTCGTTGGTGTGATGGTCGTCGCAGGTGCTGTGGAAGACTCCGGCTACTGCAACATGGTGTATCGAATCGTTGGGCGTACCGATGCAACGGGGTCTTTTGAGTCGGAGTTCATGGCCGCGAATGAAGTTGTATGCGCCATAGTGGACGGGGGTCGTTGGGAGTGGCTGAGTAGTAAGGGATATGACTCAGAGAGGGGAGAGATCTTCATGGCGCCTCCCGTGCGTACGTGCCGTGTAGTGTTGTCTGAGGACTGGCCTCCTGCGATGGCGGAGGACATCCAGGGTCTATCACTGTGGTATGTGGGAGCCGCCAGAAGTAGCTTCAATGAACGGCTTAGTCAGAGTGTGAATGCGCAGGTTCGGGTGCAGGATACAAATGGGACGGTAGTAGTGGATGTCGATATGCGTGGATTCGGTGCCGGTATTGTCGCGACAAAGGATGGGAAGAGGGGCGTGTGTTCTTTTGAAGGGAGTGTATGGGAGGAGGGATACAGCTGCCAGGGGAAGTACGTGAGTGATTCCTTGCGCGTCATCAGGGTACGCGATGCGCACGGTGGGGTAGTGTCGGGTGCGAGCGTTGTGTGTTATGTGCTGGTGGGTACATACGCGTGGCAGGTTCCGTGGTCGCGTGGCGTGAGTGATTCCCAGGGATTTGTGCGGCTGCGTATTCCCAGCGCGCTGCCTGCCACCTTGGCCACGCGGCGGGACGGCTGTGTGGACAACATAACGGATGTGCCTGGGAAGAGTGAGGGCGCGGATGCTGTTATTGAGGTGCGAAGCAGTGGCGGATATGGCGTGAGGGGCATTATGCGCAGCGCAGGGGATGGCGAGGTGTGTGAGGCGTGTCTAGTGAGGGTGGACCAGCGGCTGGGCGTGTCGGATACAAGGGGCAGGTTCCAGTTCTCTGGACTTGACACGGGGCGTGCGGCGTGGATCGAGGCTCTGGGGGAGTATCCTTGCCTGAGTGACGCGAGCGAGTGGTTCAAGATCAGTACGCACCCAGGGCATTGCTTGGGTTGGCCGGTCGAGTGTGCGGGAGTCGATGGAGAGGTGCGAGATGTGCGGCTGGAGGTGTCATGGCCGGACTCACCCGGCGGATGAGGATCGGGTGTGAGGTCCGAATACCTAGCCGACGTGGATCCCGACATTGATGATCCTCGCCGTGGCGGGGTCGGCGGTTCAATCGGGCTCTAATCGAATGACCCATGCCATGGTCGCGAGGGTGTTTCCGGCGGATCAGGGACGCAGGGCACGCCTCGGTCCACCGAGGAGGGAGAAGGGAAGGGTCCGGGCTTTCTCGGTTCAGGCTACGGCGCGGTAGTAGTACTTCGGGAGCCCGCCCAGCCGTTCCCGGCGTGTGGCTTCGCCGCCGATCGCGCCGACGCCCGGTTTCGGCTCGATGATTCTGTTGCCGAGACCCTGGTGGTTGCGCTCGTGGCGGTAGTGGAAGTCGACGAACTCGCGCAACGCTCGGTTCAGCGACCCGATGCCGAAGAAGACCAGGCGATCGAGGACCTCTCGGCGTGCAGTTCCCACGAATCGCTCGGCGACACCGTTAGCCTGGGGACATTTCGGGGGAGTGTGCACGATTCCTATCCCCGAGCCCTGGAGGATCTCCCGGAAGTGCTCGGTGTACTTGGCGCCCCTGTCGATCAGCAGGTGGCTGACGCCGTCGAACACGGGCGAGGTCTCGCTGGTCACGTTCCGCGCGATCTGGGCCATGAAGGCGGAGTCCGGGTTGGGCGTGACGCCGAGGGTCTCGACGCGGCGCGTCGCAAGCCGGATGGCGAAGAGGACGTAGATCGTCCGCAGCCCGCACCAGGACCACACCTCGACGGTGAAGAAGTCGGCGGCGGCGAGGGTGGCCTTGTGCGCCTTGACGAACTGCGCCCAGGTGGTTCGGCGGCGCGGCGCGGGCGGGATCCCGTTCCGGGCGAGGACGGCCGCGACGGTGGAGGCGGCGACGCGGTGACCGAGGTTCGCGAGTGCGCCTTGAACGCGGTCGTACCCCCAGCCTGGGTTCGCCCGCGCCATCGTCACAATCAGGCCCTCGATCTCCTCCATGACCTTCGGCCGGCCGGTTCGCATGCGCTGGAACGTCCACTTCGCGGCCACGATCTGGCGATGCCAACGCAGGATCGTGGCGGGCGTGGCGATGGTCGCGTACTGGGAGAGCAACTTTCGGCCGAGCGCCTTGCCGGCTCGTGCGAGGCGGGCCCGTTCGGCGTCGGTGAACCGCAACCTCCGCTTCCTTTGCTTGGCCTTCAGGATCCGGTTCTCCTCGAAGGAGAGCCAAGAGGAAAGCGGCGGGGTTGAAGATGGGCTTGGTGGTCATCCGGCCGACCGTAGCGGGGGCGGACGCAAGCGGCTAGGATTCAAGGCGTTCGAGTTTCCGGACCACACAGGCTTCGGCATCCAGGTTCACGTGGCCCGTGGCTGCGCCGTGGTCGTGGAAGCGGCTTCGACGCCGACGGGGAAGGGCTCTGCGCGACGGACGCCGCACCTGCCGCGGGCGCGCGCCGGGCGCTATGGTTGCGGGGACGAGCCTCGTTCCGCAGGGAGCTTCCCATGTATCCAGTCATGCTCGACGTGCACAACCGCCTGTGCCTGGTCGTGGGCGGGGGCGGCGTGGCGCTGCGGAAGGTGACCGGCCTCTTGGCCGAGGGCGCGCGCGTCACGGTCGTGGCGCCCGCGCCCATGCCCGCCCTCGAGGAGCTGGGCAAGGAGCAGTCCGTGCGCCTGGAGCGCCGGCCCTACCGGCAGGGCGAGGCGTCCGCCTACTCGCTGGTCTTTGCCGCGACCGATGACCGCGCGGTCAACCGGCAGGTGTTCGATGACGCCGGCGCGGCGGGCGTGTGGGTGAACGTGGCCGACGATCCCGAACTCTGCACCTTCCACCTGCCGGCGCGCGTGCGGCGCGGAGCGCTGCAGCTCGCGGTCGCGTCGCGCGGCGAGGCGCCCTTCGTGGTGCGGCGCCTGCGCCAGGTGCTCGAGCGGCGCTTCGGCCCGGAGTGGGCGGAGTGGGTGGACGCCGCGGCGCGCTTCCGGCGCGCGGTGCGCGACCGGCGCCTGTCCGAGGCCGAGCAGGAAGCGCGCTACGACGCCTTCTTCGCCGGGACCGTGGACGCGCACGCGCTCACGGCGCGCGTGCCGACTTCGGCCGAGGAGGAGTCGTTCCTGGAAGGCCTGCGCGCCGCGCCGGCCGCGCCCGCCGTCCCAGGCCCGGCGCCCGCGGCATGCACCACGGCGCCAGAGGGCGAGTCGCCGCCTCCCGGGCTCGTCTCGCTCGTGGGAGCGGGCCCGGGAGACGCCGGCCTCTTGACCCTGCGGGGCCGGAATCGGTTGCTCGCCGCGGACTGCGTGGTCTACGACCGGCTCGCCGCCACGGCTCTCCCTTGCGACCTGCCGGCGCGCGTGGAGCTGCACTGCGTCGGGAAGCAGGCGGACCGGCATCCGGTGCCGCAGGAGGAGATCAACGCCCTGCTCGTGCGCCTCGCCCGGGAGGGCAAGCGTGTCGTGCGCCTGAAGGGCGGCGATCCCTTCGTCTTTGGCCGCGGCGGCGAGGAGGCCGAGGA
>JACQZJ010000138.1 GCA_016213895.1 Planctomycetota bacterium
CCGCGGAGGCGGCGGAGCGCGGCGACGCGGCTGCGGCCGGTCTCGAGACGGAGCGAGCGCGCGCCGCGCTCGACGATCCGGCGCGCGCGGCCGCGGAGCGCGCGAGCGAGCTGTCGGCGCGGCAGAACTACCTGCAGGGCGGCGCGCAGCGGCTCGAGGAGACGCTCGGCCGCCTGGCCGATCTCCTCGACGAGGAAGAGCAGGAGCGCGCCTGGCTCGACCTGGCGGAGCAGGCGGAGAGCGAGATGCGGGGCGCCGCGGAAAGCCTGGCGCGCGCGCGCCTGGCGCAGGCCGCGGCGAGCCAGCGCTCGAGCCTCGGCTCACTCCAGCGGCTCAAGGAGGCGCTCGACGCGCGCTCCGCGGGCCAGGAGGCGCAAGAGCGGCAGGGCAAGGAGCAGGAAGAGGAGCGCTACCGCGACCTGGCCGAGCGCCAGCGCGCCCTCGAGGAGGAGACGCGCACCCTCATGGACCGCCTGAAGGACCTCGAGAACACGGCGCAGCAGGAGGCGCTGCAGGACGCCGCCTCGCGCATGAACCAGGCCGCGAGCGAGCTGGACAAGCAGGAGGGCACCGCGGCCTTGCCGCGCGAGGAGGAGGCGGAGAAGTACCTGGCGCAGGCGCAGGAGGAGCTCAAGGACGAGGAGGAGCGTTACCAGGAGCTGCGCCAGGAGGGGCTGCTGTTCAAGGTGCGCGAGGAGCTGGAGGCGCTGCGCGCCGGCGCGCTCGAGCTCAACGACAAGACCGCCGAGATCGACCTGGAGCGCGCGCAGAAGAGCGAGTTGACCCGGTCCGGCCGCGCGCGCGCGCGCGGCCTGGCGGCGGATGCGCGCGCTCTCGCCACGCGCAACGACGAGGTGATCGAGAAGATCCGCGAGGACGGCGCGCTGGTGTTCACCTTCACGCTCGAGCGGAACTCCGAGGACCTCGCGCGCATCGGCGACCTGCTCGGCACGCGGCCGCACGCCACGGACGAGTTCACGCGCTCCATCGTGCAGGACGTGGTCGAGCGCTACGACGACCTGCTCGCCACCCTGAAGGAGGAGCTGGAGCGCCGGCGCAGCGCCGAGCGGCAGGAGTCTCCTCCCGGGGAGGAACAGCGGCCGCGCCAGCAGCCGCTCATCCCGCGCGTGGCGGAGCTGCTCATGGTCAAGCGCATGGAGGAGGCGGCGCTGCGCAAGGTCGACGTCTTCCTGCGCACCCATCCCGAGCTGGAGGAGGAGGGCCTCGACGACGTCAGCCGAGACCGCCTGCAGCGACTGGGAGGCCAGCATTCCGAGATCACGCGGCTCTTCGAGTCGCTGGTGGAGAGCGTGCCCGAGGAGGCCGCTGACGGGGGCGAACCCGGCCCCAAGGAGAAACGATGAGCTGGAGACACGCACTGCTCGCGGCGCTGTTCTTCGCGGCCTGCGCCGCGCCGCTTTCTGCGCAGCAGGACGACGAGCTGCGCCAGCGGGAGCTGATCGCCAAGATCAGGAAGGAGATGGCGCGCATCGATGAGCTGTTGGTGAAGGTCGACGAGAAGGCCCCGCGCGAGGCGCCCGAGGCGATGCGCGAGGCGGCGAGCGACATCGACAAGCTGCTCGAGGACGTGCGCGGCCGCCAGTTGGAGGTGGTCGAGAGCATCGAGGAGCTGATCCGCCTGGCCAAGGTCTCCGAGTGCAAGTCGGGCGCCGCGGGCGAGTGCGACCAGTCCGGCGGAGGGCAGGGCGGCAGCGAGCGCGGCAAGGACCCCGAGCCCGAAGAGCTCAAGCCCCAGGGGCAGCCGGCGGAGGCAAAGCCGGCTGACCAGCCGCGCGAGGATCCGCATGCCGCCGACCGCGAGCCGGAGGACGCCAGTAGCAGGGGCAAGCTCCCTCCCGCGGAGACCGGCAAGTTCGAGCGCGAGGACTTGAGCGGCCGCTGGGGCGTCTTGCCGCCCAAGATCGCGGAGATGTTCCAGAACCTCAGCCCCGACCAGTTCCCGCCGCGCTACCGCAAGCTCATCGAGGAGTACTTCCGCAAGGCGAACAACCGGAAGGAGCCGTGACTCGTCGTCCCTCCACGCTGGCGCGCGCCTGCGCCGTCCTGGCGCTCTGCGCGGCACCCGCCGCCGCCGCCGAGGAGGGCGCGCGCGCCGGCGACTTCGACGAGGCGCTGGCCGCGGCGGGCCGCGTGGCCGAGAAGGGGCTCGCCTACCTCGCGACGCAGCAGAACGAGGATGGGTCGTTCTCGGTGGAGCGCGGCGAGGAGGCGACGCAGGCGCCGCTCGCGGTCACGGCGATCGCCGCCCTCGCCTTCATGGGCGGCGGCTCCACGCTCGGGCGCGGCGCGCACGCCGAGGCGGTGCAGGGCGCGATCGAGTTTCTGCTCGCCCATCAGGTGGACAGGCCGCCCCAGGGAGAGGGCGGGGATGCCACCGGCGAGATGCGCTACGGCTACTTCTCGCTCGAGTCGGACCCGAACTCGCGCATGCACGGCCACGGCTTCGCCACGCTGGCCGTCGCCCAGGCGTACGGCACGCTCGACGTCGATCCCGGCTTCGGCGAGTCGGCCGGCCCCAAGGCGCGCGCGGACAAGGAGCGCGTGCGCCGCGCTCTGGTCGCGGCGGTGCGCCTGATCGAGCGCTCGCAGAGCCTGCAGGGCGGCTGGTACTACAATCCCTACGAGGACGATCACGAGGGGTCGATGACCGTGCTCATGATCCAGGCGCTGCGCGCCGCGCGCGACGTGGGCGTGGACGTGGACAAGGGCGTCATCGATCGGGCGGTGCGCTACATCCACAAGTCGCAGCGGCCCGAGGACGGCGCCTTCCGCTACCACCTGAACAGCCCGGTGGTGAGCTACGCGCTCACCGCGGCGGCCGTGGCCACGCTGAACGCAGCGGGCAACTACGACAGCGAGGTGATCGATCGCGGCATCGCCTACATGGAGCGCCACGATCCGCTGCTCAATCCGGACCTGCAGTTCTCGGGCGAGCAGAGCTTCCCCTGCTACGCGCGGCTCTATGCCGCCCAGGCGTACCACGTGCACCGCGATCCGCGCCTGTGGCACGAGTGGTACGCGCGCGCGGTGCGCTTTCTCGAGGGCCGGCAGCACCGGGAGAAGGGTTGCTTCGACGGCGACCAGTACGGCCGCGTCTACGCCACCGCCATGTCCTGCCTGGTGCTCGAGCTTCCCTTCCAGTATCTGCCGATCTTTCAGAAGTAGGGCTTGCCCGGCGCGCCCCGATCGGCCGAAATGGAGGCCCTCCTGGACAAGCCTTCGGAGAGACGCATGGTGCGGCTGCCTGTTCGCTTCTTGCTGGTCCTGTCCGCCGCGGCGCTCGCGCGCGGCGCCTTCGGCCAGGTGGTGTCCTCCCCCGACGAGGTTCTCGGGACGGGAAGCATCGGCGTGCGCCTGAGCGGGACCCTCGGCTACCGCGACGCCGGAGCGGGCGCGCGCGGCCCGGTCTCGCCCGCGCCCTTGGTCGTGCCGCTCCTGCGCGCGCCTCTCGCCGAGTACTTGAGCCTGCCGCCGCTCCAGTCGCAGGAGCCGCTCTTCTCCCTGCTGCGTCTCGCGCGCCAGGGCAAGACGCACTTCGTCCTCGACCAGTCGCGGCCCGACCTCGGCCTCTACGACGTGCTCTACATCGACCGCAACCGCAACCTCGACTTCACGGACGACGGCCCCGCGCTGCAGGGGAAGAACGTGCACGTCGAGTCGCGGGACTTGGACTACACCGAGTTCACGAACGTCGCGCTCGACCTCTACTACGGCAAGGACGTCAGCGAGAGGTATCAGTTCACGCTCTACGCCTGGTATCCGCGCGGCGCGGCGCTCGAGCAGCTGTTGATGATTTCGTCCTCGTGGCGCGAGGGCGAGATCGAGATCGAGGGCGCGCCCATGCGCCTGGCGGTCTTCGACGACGACTGCGACGGGAACTACGGCGTGGAGGGCTGCTCCTGGGCCCTGGCCAAGGCGGACGCGGATCCGGCCGCGCTGCTGCTGGAAGGGGCGCGCGTGCCGGCGTCGGTGCCGCTGCGCGTGAACGGCGTGCCCTACCGGCTGGCGGCGGTCATGCAGGAGGGCCGCCTCTTCGAGCTGGAATCCGAGACCGAGGCCAAGGCGCGCAGCGCGGAGCGCGACCTCGATCCGACGCTGAACGAGCCGCCGCGGCCGCGCAGCGCCGCGCAGGTCGCCTGGGGCGCCGACCTCGACTCGGCCCTCGAGCAGGCGCGCGCGGGCGGCAAGCCCGTCTTCCTGCTCTTCACCGTCGACTGGGCGCGCGGCGCGCGCTTGTTCGAGAGCCGGACGCTCGGCGACCGGGAGGTCGTCGAGCTGCTGGCGCACTACGCCTGCGTGCAGGTGAACCCGGATCGCGCTCCCGACCTGAAGAGCCGCTACGCGGTCCAGGCCTGCCCCACGTCCCTCATTCTCGACGCGCAGGGCCGCGTGCTCGAGACCCTGGTCGGATACCGCGAGGCGCGCATCCTGGCCGAGCGGCTGAAGGCCAGGCGCTGACGTGCTGCGCGGAGCGGCTCAGCGCGGATTGAGGCTGCCCGCGCGATAGCCCTCGAGGTCGACCGCGACGAAGTCGTAGCCCTGCTCGCGCAGCAGGCGGGCGATGGTCTCGCGTTCCGCGCCGGCGGCGCGCGCGATGTCCTCGACCAGGAGCTCGACGCGCGCCAGGCGGCCGTGGTGGCGCACCCGGCACTGGCGGAAGCCGAGGGCGCGCAGCTGCGTCTCGGCCCGATCGATGCGCGCCAGCGTCTCCGGGTCGAGCGGCGTGCCGTGCGGCACGCGCGAGGCCAGGCAGGCCGAGGCCGGCCTGTCCCAGCAGGGAAGCCCGAGGGCGCGCGCCAGGTCGCGCACGTCCTGTTTGCCCAGGCGGGCGTCGAGGAGCGGGGCGCGCGCGCCGGCTTCCCGGGCGGCCTCGTGGCCCGGGCGCACGTCCTTCAAGTCGTCCAGGTTGGCGCCGAAGACGACGTGCGCCAGGCCGTTCGCCGCCGCGAGCCGGCGCAGCTGCGCGAACAGGGCGCGCTTGCATACGTAGCAGCGCCGCGCGTCGTTTCGCAGGAAGCGCTCGTCCGCGAACTCGGCGCCGGGCGCGAAAGAGTGGCGCACGCCGAGCGCGGCCACGAGGTTCGCCGCGTCCGCGCGGTCGTGCGCCGGCAGGGAGGGAGAATCGGCCGTGACCGCGAGCACGGCGTCCCCGAGCTCGTCCCGGCAGACCTTGAGCAGCAGCGCCGAATCCACGCCTCCCGAGAAGGCCACGACCGCGCCGCCCTTGAGCTTCCTGACCTCCGCCCGCAAGCGCTCGAGGCGCGGGTCGGGCTCAGCCACCGACCATCCCCTTCATGGGCGAGGACGCCGAGGCGTGCGGCTTCATCGGGATGCGGCCGGCGGCGCAGGCCTCGCGCCCCGACTCGGCCGCGAGGCGCATGGCACGCGCCATGCGCACCGGGTCGTCCGCGAGCGCGATGCCGGTGTTGAGCAGCACGCCCGCCACGCCCAGCTCGAAGGCGATGGTCACGTCCGACGCGGTGCCGACCCCGGCGTCGACGATGACCGGCACCTGCAGCATGTCGACGATGAGGCGGATGTTGTGGCGGTTGAGGATGCCCATGCCCGAGCCGATCGCCGAGCCGAGCGGCATCACGCTCGCCGCGCCCGCCTCCTGGAGATGGCGCGCGACGATCGGGTCGTCCGAGGTGTAGGCCATCACCACGAAGCCCTCCTTGACCAGCACGCGCGCCGCCTCGAGCGTGGCCACGGGGTCGGGAAGGAGCGTCTTCTGGTCGGCGATCACCTCGAGCTTGATGAGCGGCGTGTCGAGCAGCTCGCGCGCGAGGCGCGCCGTGCGCAGCGCTTCCTCGGCGGTGTAGCAGCCGGCGGTGTTCGGCAGGATGGTGACGCGCGCGCGGTCGATGTGGTCGAGGAGCGTCTCCTTGGCCGAGAAGTCCACGCGCCGGATGGCCACGGTGACGCAGTCCGCGCCGGAGGCCGCGAGCGCGCGCTCCATGGTCGCGAAGTCGGCGTACTTGCCGGTGCCGACGATTAGGCGCGACTGGAAGGTGTACGGTCCGATCTTCAGGGGTTCGTCTGACATGGCGTCCTCGGTCCTATCCGCCGCCCACGAGCGTGACGATCTCGAAGCGATCGCCATCCTTGACCTGGGTCGCGGCGTGCTCCCTGCGCGGGACGAGCGCCGCGTTTCGCTCCACGGCGACCAGCTCCGACTTCAGGGCGAGCGCGGCCAAGAGCTGCGCCACCGTGGCGCCCGCCTCGAGCTCGCGCGCCTCGCCGTTGACCGTGATCCTCAAGGAGTCCTCCAAACCCGCCATCATAGCACGCGCCCCGCGCCGCTCACGGCGCGCCGCGCGCGAGGTCCCACCAGGCGTTCTCGAGCGCCGCCCGCTCCGGCGTCAGCACGTTCCAGCTCACGTGCGTCGCGAACAGGCGTTCGGCTTCCTCGGCTTCACCGAGCGCGAGCGCGAGGCGCGCCAGTCCGAGGAGCAGGCCCGCGGAGCGCGGCAGCGTGTCGAACACGAGCCGCGCCCGGGCGCGGTCCTCCCCCGCGGCGAGGAAGCACGCCAGGGCGAGCAGCGGCTCGTCGCCGCGCGGATCGAGCGCGCAGGCCTTCTGCGCCTGCAGGACGGCCTCGTCCCTGCGGCCCTTCTGCAGCAGCTCCACGTCCGCCAGTCCGATCCGGGCCGAGGCGAGCGCGCTGGCGAGCCGGCGCTCGTAGGGCGCGGCGCCCGCGCGGAAGCGGCCGGTCAGCTCCTTGACCTCCTGTTCGGCGATCGCCTCGTCGACCTCCTCGAAGAGGTCGAGCGCGGCGCGGAAGGCGGCCTCGGCGCGCGCGCCGTCCCGCGCCCGCGCGTGCGCCCGGCCGAGCTCCAGGCTCACCTGCGCCGCGAGCCGGCGGTTCTCCCACACCTGCGTGTCGTCCAGGCGCCGCAGCACGCGCTCGCCCACGCGTGCCGCCTCCGCGGGGCGGCCGGCCTCGCACAGGGCGCTGACGCGCCACCACGGGACCCAGGACTTGACCTGCTCGTCCTCCTGCGCCGCGGCGTTCGAGCCCGGCGGCGGCGCGTCCGCCGCGTCCGCCAGCGGGATGCCGAGCGTCGTGCCGGCGCCGCCGCCGGCCAGGAAGCCGTCGAGCGCCTCGAGGAAGCGCAGCTCCGAGTTCGTCCTGCCCGTGCGGCGCAAGCGATCGAGGATGGTGAGCGGGCCGAAGGTCCCGTACAGCGCTTGATCGAACAGCGGGAAGTCGCGATCGCTGGGCGCGGAGCGCAGCGCCGCGGCGAAGTGCTCGCGCACGCGCGCCTCGGCTTCTCCGGCGTGGAGCGCGAGCGCGGCCGCCGCCAGGTGGATGCGGGCGCAGAGCGTGGCCGCGGCGAGGGCGTGAGGCGGCGGCTGGCCGAGGCGCGCGAGCGCCGTGGCGAGCGCGGCGCGCGCGGCTGAGGCCTTGCCGGCGAAGAAGAGGATCACGGCGCGGCCGAGGTGGGCCTCCGCGACCACGAGGTCGGCGCCGCCTGGCTCGGGCAGCGCCCTCTCGTCGCAGGCGCGCTCGAGCAGCAGCAGGGCGGGCCCGACCTCGCCCAGGTAGAGGCCGAGCGCCTGGGCTTCCCGGAGCGCGAGCGCCGCGTCCTCGGGGCGACAGCGCCGCGCCTCCCGGTCGAGGCGCAGGCAGCCCTCGACGTCGGCTTGCGCCAGGAGCCGCGAGCGCAGGCGCGCGAGCGCCTGGTCCGCGGCCGCGGCCGCGGCCGGATCCGGATCGGACAGGAACGACGCGAGCAGGCCCGCGGAGGGCGCGGCGGCCACGCGCCCCAGGACCTCGAGCGCCACGGCGCGCGCCGGCGCGGCCGCGGGGCCGGCCTCGAGCAGGCGCGCCACGGCCTCCTGCGCGGCTCCTGCCTCGAGGCGGCCGCAAAGCTCGGCCGCGATCTCCCGTGCGTCCAGCTCGATCCGGCCCGCGAGCTGCTCCACGAACGGCAGGAACGCCCGCGGCAGGGGCCGCGGCGCCGCCTGCGCGATCCAGCGCAGGTCGTTCAGGTCCGCCTGCGCCGCGTAGGCAGAAAGAGCCGCGGCCGTGTCCACGGCCCCGGCGCGCAGGGCCACGAGGGCCGCGAGCCGCTGCGTCTCGCGGTCCGGCGCGAGCAGCGAGTCGGCGAGGCCGTCCCAGGCCGCGGGCGTGGCGGGGCGTTCGGCCGCCAAGCACAGCGCGGCGCGGATCTGCTCGCGCGTGGCGTCCGCCGCGGGAGGGTAGCTCGCGCTCGCGGCCGCGACCTGGGCCTTGCCGTCCGTGCGCGCGGCGCAGTCCAGTGTATCGACGGGCCCTTCCTGCGCGTGCAGCAGGCTGGCGGCGAGGAACCAGGCGAGAAGGCGCGGCGCGAGCGAGCCGCGGCTCGGGCATTGGGGAATCTTGCACGCCCAAAACCCATTGCCTTGCTTTGTGTCTTGCTCTAACATCCGTTAAACGACACTTTGGGGTCGGGCCTCAGAAAGTGGGTTTTGCCCACTTTTTTATTTTTCAGCGTCTCGCGCCGGCGCGAGGGCCGCGAGCCCCTGGGTGACGGGGCGAGGATTCCGGACGTTCCGGATCTTCTCCTGGCAGTGGTTTCTCTTGTCATGCGGATGGCCGCTCGATGCTGAACGGCGAAGAGCTGATCCGATTGATCGACACGATCCATCGGGACAAGGATATCGACAAGGAAGTGCTCTTCGAGGCCATCGAAGCGGCGTTGCTCACCGCCGTGCGCAAACGCTACGGCGAGAGGGAAGATCTCGCCATCGAGATCGAGCGAGAGACCGGCGAGATCATCGCCTGGCAAGGCGAGGTCGAGGCGGCGGACGTGGACCTGAACGAGCTGGGCCGCATCGCGGCGCAGACGGCCAAGCAGGTCATCATCCAGAAGATCCGCGACGCCGAGCGCGACGTGATCTTCGACGACTACGAGCACAAGGTCAACACGATCGTCAGCGGCCTGGTGCAGCGCATCGAGGGCGGCAACATCATCGTCAACCTGGGCAAGGCCGAGGGGATCATTCCGCGGCACGAGAAGGTGCGCAGCGAGAACTACAACCCGGGCGACCGCATCAAGGCGATCATCTACGACGTCAAGAAGGTCGGACCCAAGGTCAAGATCATGCTCTCTCGCGCCGACCCCGCGATCGTCAAGATGCTCTTCGAACTCGAGGTTCCGGAGATCGCGGAGCGCGTCATCGAGATCCGCAGCATCGCGCGCGAGCCCGGCTTCCGCACCAAGATCGCGGTGCATTCCATCGACTCGCGCGTGGACTGCATCGGCGCCTGCGTCGGCATCCGCGGCACGCGCATCAAGTCGATCACCGACGAGCTGAACGGCGAGAAGATCGACATCATCCGTTGGAGCGACTCGCCGCAGGAGCTGATCCTCAACGCCCTGCGGCCGGCGCAGATCTCGAACATCACGATCGACGAGCCGACCAAGGTGGCGCGCGTCCAGGTGCCGGACGATCAGCTTTCCCTCGCCATCGGCCGCAAGGGACAGAACGTGCGCCTGGCGGCGAAGCTCACCGGCTACGACCTCAAGATCTTCAGCCCGAGCCAGGCGGCCCTGGGCGAGCGCGAGGGCGAGAAGCCCGACGCCGCGGTGGAGGCCGTGCGCGACGTCCTGCTGCAGGATGCTCCGGCCGCGGGAAGTCAGACGAGTGCACCGCCTGGCGAGACCGCGCCGGGCGCCGCGGAACCTGCGGCTCCGCTGGCGGAGCCCGCGGCCGTCGCGGCCGTGGAGGAGCGCCCGCAGGACGCTGCGGCCGCTGCCGCGGACGTCTGCGCGGCTCCATCTGAGGCGGAGGCTCCGGCCGAGGCCGCGAAGCCGGCCGCCGGTGCGGCCGCGGAGGCGATCGAAGGAAAGGAGGAAGGCGCCTAGTCGCTCGCCCGCGCAGGGCCGGCATGGAAGCGCGTTCCTGATGAGACTGCACGAGCTGGCAAAGGAGATCGGCGCCGAGAGCAAGGCTTTGCTCAAGCTTGCCCAGGAGCTGGGCCTTGCCGTCCGCAACCACTCCACCAACCTCGCCGTGGGTGAGATCGCCATCCTGAGGGCGGCTTTCCGCGAGGAGTTCGGCGAGGCCAAGGTCGAGGAGCCTCCCGCCGAGGTCGAGAAGCCGGCGAAGAAGGAGCTCCGCGTCCGCAAGGGAGCCGCGCCCGCCGAGGAAGAGGAAGTCGCGGCGGAAACCGAGGACGAGGCGTTGGCCGCGCCTCCGGCCGAGGAGGCCGCGCAGCAGGCGGCGGCGGCGGAGGCTCAGGCCGCGTCCGGCCCGGCGGGCGGCGAGGGGCCGCCGGAGATCGCGCCGGCCGCCGACCGGCCCGAGGTCGCGCCGCTCGCCGCTGCCGCAGCGGCCGTGGCCGCTCCAGCGGCCGAGCAGGTGCAGGCGCCCGTCGCGGCTGCGGCCGCCGAGGCGCCCGCTCCAGCGGCCGGACTTGCGCCGGCCGCGCCGCAGGCGCCCGGAGCGGTCGAGGCCGCGCCGCTTCCTCTTGGCGAAGCCGGGCTCGCGGCTGCCGCGCGCCAGGCCGAGGAGGCCCAAGCCGCCCGCAAGAAGAAGACCGCCGTGCGGCCCGAGGGCGGAGCCAAGATCGTGGGGCGCATCGAGCTGCCGGTCGAGGAGATCAAGAAGGCGCGCGGCCCGCGCGCCCTGCCCGGTGTCCCGGAGGCCGCGGCCAGCGGAGAGCCCCTGCTCGATGATTTCGGGCATCCGCACGGCGTGCGCGGGTCAGCGGACGCGGGGGCGGCGCTGCGCGACGCGGCGGAGCGGCGCAAGGCCGGCAAGAGCGTCAAGGGCGATCCATTGACCTGGAGCCCGGACGACGAGGACGATCCCCTGCTCCAGGGCATCCGCCTGCGCAACATCCAGACCGGCCCGCACATGCGGCGGCCGCCGCGGCGGGTCGGCCCGCGGCGCGGCTCGCGGCGCACTCCGGCGCCCGTGCCCACGGGTCCGCTGGAGGTCCACGTTCCCATCACGGTGCGCGACCTGTCCCAGATCATCGGGGTGAAGGCCGCAGCCATCCTCAATCTGCTCACCGCCAAAGGGATCACGGCGCACGTCAACTTGGCGCTCGATGAGAGCGGCGTGCTCGAGGTCGCGACGGGCCTGAACCGCGAGGTGACGATCACGACCGAGAAGGGCAAGGAGCAGGCGTTCCTCGAGAGCGTGGACGCGGCCGACCGTGAGTTCGCCGAGAAGGCCGTTGAAGACGGCGCAGGCCCCGAGCCCCGCTGGCCGGTGGTGGCCTTCCTCGGGCACGTGGACCACGGCAAGACCTCGCTGCTCGACTGCATCCGCAAGACCAACGTCGCCGCCGGCGAGGTCGGAGGCATCACGCAGAGCATGCGCGCCTACAGCGTGGCCGCGCCCGGCGGAGGGCGCATCACGTTCCTCGACACGCCCGGCCACAAGGCGTTCACCGAGATGCGCGCGCGCGGCGCCAACGTCACCGACATCGTCGTGCTGGTGGTGGCCGCGGACGACGGCGTGATGCCGCAGACCGAGGAGGCCATCCAGCATGCGCGCGCGGCCGGCGTGCCCCTGGTCGTGGCGATGAACAAGATGGACCGGCCCGAGGCCAACCCGGAAAGGGTGCTGCAGCAGCTCGCCCACGCCGGGGTGATGGTCGAGGGCTGGGGCGGCGAGACGCAGGTGGCGCGCGTTTCCGCGGTCACGGGCATGGGCGTGGCGGACCTGCTGGAGCGCATCGCTCTGCAGGCCGAGATCATGGACCTGCGCGCCGACCCCAAGCGCCCGGCGCGCGGCACGGTGATCGAGTCGCGCAAGGACGATCAGCTCGGCGCGGTGGCGACGGTGCTCGTCCAGGACGGCACGCTGCGCCAGGGCGACGCGCTGCTCTGCGGCACGGCCTACGGCCGGGTGCGCACGATGACCGACGACCAGGGGAAGAAGGTCAAGGAGGCGGGCCCGTCCCTGCCGGTCAACGTGGTCGGGCTGAACGAGGCGCCGGCCGCGAGCGAGCAGTTCTACGTGGTCGAGGACCTGCGCAAGGCCAAGCAGGTCGCGGCGGAGCGCGACCAGAAGCTGCGCCTCGAGCGCGTGAGCGGCCCGGCGCCCGCCGGCCAGATCACGCTCGAGAACCTCTTCGCCAGCCTGGCGGCCGGCAAGGCGCAGGAGGTCAAGGTCGTCCTGCGCTGCGACGTGCAGGGCTCCCTCGAAGTGGTGCGCCGCTCGCTCGAGGACCTGGAGACCGCCGAGGTCAAGGTCAAGACCATCCGCCACGCGCTCGGCGGCATCACCGAGGACGACGTGCTCCTGGCCCTGGCCTCGCAGGCCGTGGTCATCGGTTTCAACGTCATCGCCGACGACAAGGCGCGCGGCCTGGCCGAGAGCAAGGGCGTGGACATCCGCACGTACCAGATCATCTACGACCTCATCGACGAGATGAAGAAGGCGATGATCGGCGTGCTTTCCCCGCTGCAGCGCGAGCGGGTCGTCGGCCACGTCGAGATCCGCGAGGTGTTCAAGGTGTCGCGCCTGGGCAGCGTCGCGGGCTGCAAGGTGCAGGACGGCGTGGTCAAGCGCAGCTCCCTGGTGCGCCTGAGCCGCGAGGGGCGCGTGATCTACAGCGGCAAGCTCAGCTCGCTCAAGCGCTTCAAGGACGACGTGCGCGAGGTCAAGGAAGGCCTCGAGTGCGGCCTCAAGATCGACGGCTACGACGACATCAAGGTCGCCGATGTCCTCGAGGTGATCGAGATGGAGGAGGAGGAGCGGACGCTCGACTTCGCCGGCTCGTAGCGCGGCGGAGGCGCCTGGCGCGGACTATGCTGGTCGTGGGCGTGCTCGAGGCGAGGCTGCGGCTGCGCTCCTCGCGTTCCCTGAAGGACAAGCGCCGGGTGTTGCGCAGCATCAAGGACCGCATGCGCGCGCGCTACAACGTGTCCGTGGCCGAGGTCGATGACCAGGACACCTGGCAGTCGATCGTCCTGGGGTTCGCGCTGGCCGGCAGCAGCTCGACGCGGGTGGCCGCGGAGCTGGAGGAGATCCTGCGCCAGCTGCGCCTCCATCCCGAGGCGGAGTTCCTCGACCACGACTTGCAGATCCTGTGAAAGGCGGCGCATCGCATGAGCTGGAGCGCGAACAGCAGGTTGGCCGGGCGGATCCGCGAGCGCGTGGCCAACGTCGTCCTCTTCGAGCTGCAGGACCCGCGCATCAAGCTGGTCACGGTGACGCGCGTGCGTCTCGCCCGCGACCTCTCCACCTGCGAGGTCTACTACTCGGTGCTCGGCTCGGCCTCCGAGCGCTCGCAGACCGCGCACGCCCTGGCGGACGCCGCCGGCCACGTGCGGCGCGAGGTCGCCAAGGTGCTGCGGACGCGCTCCACGCCGCTCCTCAGGTTCGTCTACGACGAGTCCGTGGAAGGCGGCATCAAGATGTGCGGGCTGCTGGAACAGCTCAAGAAAGAGCGCGGAGACTCCGAAACCTCGGAGGAGCAGGCGCAGCCGGACGAGAGCGCGCTGGATGAGGGCGCGCCGGACGAGAGCGCGCCGGACGAGGAGCCCGCCCCGGGCGGCGGAGGTTGAGCGTGTCGAGAGGCGAGAGCTACCCGGAGAGGCTCGCGGCCAGCCTCGGGGAGATCCGCGCGCGCATCGCCGCCGGACGCGAGTCCGGCGCGCCGCGCGCCGCGCGCGTCGTTCCGGCCCTGGAGGCGGTCACCGAGGACTTCATCGACCTCATGGACCGGGCCGGCTGGGGCGAGCGCGCCACCGCCATCGCCGGCCTGCCCACGGCGCTCGAGCGCTTCAAGGCCTTGAGCGAGCTGATCCGCGCGGAAGGGGAGCGCCTCAAGACGGCCGCTGCCTCGCCCGAGGCGGCGGAGCGCTGCGCCATCGGCGCGGCCCTGGTGGAGGAGCTGGCCCGCGTCCTGGCCGAGGGGGACGAGCCGGCCTGAGCGCGGCGCGCCAGGCTACCTGCGCCGCCAGCGCACGCCTTCGGGCGTGTCCATGAGCACGACGCCGCGCGCCAGGAGCGAGTCGCGGATGCGGTCCGCGGCGGCGAAGTCCTTGGCGCGGCGCGCCGCCTCGCGCTCGGCGATCAGGGCCTCGATCTCCTGCTCCAGGGCGCGGCGCTCGCGCGGCAGGATGCCGAGCACCTCGTCGATGCCGCGGAAGGCCTCGAGCGCGGCCTGGGCGTCGGCCCGGCCCAGGTCGAGAGCGTTCACGCGGTGCATGGCGTCGAACAGGACCGCCAGGGCCTCGGAGACGTTGAGGTCGTTGTCGAGGGCGGAGGTGAAGCCGCGCCGCGCCTGGTCGAGGGGAGCGATCGCGGCCGGGGAGAGCGGCGTGTCCGGGCCGTGCTCGGCGCGGTGCTCCAGCCCCTCCACAAAGTTGTGCACGCGCTCCACCGCGCTCGCCGCGCCCTTCAGCGCCTCGCGCGTGAAGTTCATCGGTTGGCGGTAGTGGACCGAGAGCAGGTAGTAGCGGATGGCCGCGGGCTTGTAGCCCTCGGCCACCAGGTCGCGCGGGAGGAGGATGTTCCCCTCGGACTTGGCCATCTTCTCGCCCTCGAGGTTGAGATGCGCGGCGTGCAGCCAGAAGCGCACGAAGGGCTTGCCGGTGAACGCCTCGCTCTGCGCGATCTCGCACTCGTGGTGCGGGAAGATGTTGTTCTCGCCGCCGGTGTGGATGTCGAGCGTGTCGCCCAGGTACTTGCGCGACATGGCGGAGCACTCGATGTGCCAGCCGGGGAAGCCCCGGCCCCAGGGGGAGTCCCACTGCATGATGTGCAGCGGATCGCACTTCCACAGGGCGAAGTCGCGCGCGTGGCGCTTGCGGCCCAGCACCTCGCCCGCGACGCGCTCGCTGGCGCCGTCGATCAGGCCGGCGGCGGCGACGTTGCCGGAGAGCGCGCCGTAACGGTCGAAGCTGGTGACGTCGAAGTAGACCTCGCCCTCCACCACGTAGGCGTGCCCGCGCGCCACCAGCCCGGCGATGATCTCGATCATCTCCGCGACGTGCTCGGTCGCCCTGGGGTAGTGGTGCGCGCGGCGGATGTTGAGCAAGTCGAGGCCGTCGAAGAACTCCTTGGTGTACTTGGCGGCCAGCTCCCAGGGGTCGAGCTTCTCGCGGCGCGCGGCTGCCTCGAGCTTGTCCTCGCCCGCGTCGTGCACCTCGTCCCTGAGGTGGCCCACGTCGGTGATGTTCATCACCTGGGTGACGTCGAAGCCGCGGAAGTCGAGGTAGCGGCGCAGCAGGTCGGTGAACACGTAGGAGCGGAAGTTGCCGATGTGCTGGCTGGAGTAGACCGTGGGCCCGCAGTTGTACATCAGCACGGCCGGCGGCCGGGCCGGCCGGAACTCCTCGAGGGAGCGGGACAGGGTGTTGTGGAATCGGATCACGGTGCTGCTTCTGTGAACGTCTGGGGTCTTCGCCGGGAGCGGAGCATGCGCGGTTCGCGAATCGCGGGACTATAATCCCGTCCCCTGCGCACCGCAACAGCGCGCCGACCGTGCGCGGAGCGCCGCCGAGACGTTCCATCCATGCCTGAACCGCTCATCGATCGCACCGTGCGCAACTACCGCGTCCTGCGCCGCCTGGGCGAGGGCGGCATGGGGACGGTCTACCTGGCGCGCACGGTGCGCGCGGGCAAGGGCCTCCCGCCCGGGACCGAGGTCGCGCTCAAGGTGCTGCATCCGCACCTCGCCGGGGACGAGGACACCTTCCGCCGCTTCCGGCGCGAAGCGGGAGTGGGGCTCGCCATCCGCCACCCGCGCGTCATGGCGACCTACGACGTGGGCACCGAGCGCAAGAAGGGCGCGACCATCCACTTCATCGTCATGGAGTACCTGACCGGCCTCACCCTGCGCCAGCGCCTGGACGCGGAGATCGCGCTGCCCGACCGCCTGGTGGCGTCGATCGGCCGCCAGGTGGCGGAGGGGCTGGCCGAGATCCACGCGCGCGGCATGATCCACCGCGACATCAAGCTCTCCAACCTCTTCATCGACGAGGCCGGCGGGGTGAAGATCGCCGACCTCGGCCTGTCGCGCCTGCTCGAGCCGCACAGCGAGATTTCCCTGCCGGGGTCCTTCCTCGGCAGCGTGGCCTACGCCGCGCCCGAGCAGTTCGAGGGCGAGGACGTGGGCCCGGCCGCCGACCTCTACAGCCTGGGAGTGACGCTCTACGAGCTGGCCTCGGGCCAGAATCCCTTCGCCGGCGTGGACCTGCGCAGCACCTTACGCGCCCACACGCGGCTGGTCGCCCCGCCGCTCGGCGAATCCGCTCCGGAGACGAGCTTCTTCCTGGAGCGGCTGGTGCAGGCGCTCCTGCACAAGGACCCGGCGCGGCGCCTCGGTCCAGCGCGCCTGGTGGCCGAGGCCTTGGCCTCGCGCGAGCGTTCGGAGTGGTGGCGCGAGTTCGTGCGCGGCAACGGGCCGGGAGCGGTCGGGGCCGGGCCCAGGCGCCAGTTCCGCGTGCTGCGCGCCACGCGCCTCTACGGCCGCGCGCGCGAGTTCGCCGACCTGAGGGACGCCCTGCGCACCGCGGTGGTGGGGCGCTCCGGCCGCGCCGCGCTCGTGCTCGGCGAGGCGGGCGGGGGCAAGACGCGGCTCATCGACGCGGCCATGGAGGACCCGGACGTGGAGGGCGCCGCGGCGCTCGCCGTCTCGCGCTTCCTCGAGCTGGCCACGCCGCTCCCTTACTACCCGCTGAGCGACGCGCTGCTCGAGCTTCTCGGCCTGCGCGGCGCGCGGCGCGAGGAGCGCCGCGAGCGGCTGCCCGGTCTCCTGCGCGAGCACCTGCCCGAGCGCGGCGTGTTCGCCGACGCTTTCGCCGCCCTGATCGACGGCCGCGAGCCGAGCCTGGCCTTCAGCCGCGTGCCGCAGGACGCCATCCCGGCGCTCTACGCCGAGGCGTTCCGCACTCTCTCGGTGCGCAGGCCCCTGGTGCTGGTCATCGAGGAGCTGCAGTGGGCGGACCGCGTCTCGCTGC
>JACQZJ010000139.1 GCA_016213895.1 Planctomycetota bacterium
ATGGCGCGGCGCTCGCGCCCGTGAACCGCGAGATCTACAACCACCGCCAGCTCCGCGCCGAGCTGGAAGAGCGCGGCTGCTCCTTCCGCTCGCGCTCTGACGCCGAGGTCGTGCCGCACCTCTACCGCGCGCACGGCAGCCGGTTCGTCGAGCGCCTGGACGGCATGTTCGCGCTCGCCGTGCTCGACCTCGCCCAGGGGAAGCTCCTGCTCGCGCGCGACCGCCTGGGCAAGAAGCCGCTCTACTGGCGCGAGCGCGACGGCGTGGTGGAGTTCGCCTCCGAGGCGCAGGCGCTCGTCGCCGGCGAACGCGTGGAGCCTGATCCCGGCGCGCTCCTGCGCTTTCTCGCCTTCGGCCACGTGCCGGAGGGCGGCTCGGCCTTCGCGGGCCTGCGGCGGCTTCCGCCCGGGCACCTTCTGGTCGCGGGCGCGGACGGGGTGCGGGTCGAGCGCTGGTGGTCGCCGCCGCCCGTGCGGCCAGAGGAGCGCGGCATCGAGGAGTGGAAGGAGGAGGCGCGCGAGCGGCTCGTCCTGGCCACGCGCGCGCGCCTCGAGGCGGACGCGCCGCTCGGCCTGTTCCTCTCGGGCGGGATCGACTCCGGGCTGGTGCTCGCCGCCGCGTCGCTCGCCGGCGCGGCGCCGCTCAGGGCCTTCACCGTGGGCTTCGCCGACCCGGCCTTCGACGAGCGCGGCCAGGCCGCGCGAAGCGCCGCGCGCTTTGGCGCCGAGCACGTGGTGCTCCTCGCGTCTCCTGCGCCCGAGCGGACGCTCGCCGAGATCGCGGCCTGCTACGACGAGCCGTTCGGCGACTCCTCGGCCTACCCGACGCTGTTGCTCTGCCGCCTGGCCCGGCAGCACGTGAAAGTCGCCCTGTCGGGCGACGGCGGGGACGAGTCCTTTGCCGGCTACCGGCGTCACGCCGCGCTCGGCCTCTCGAGCGCGCTCGCGCGCGCCTGTCCCGCGCCGCTGCGGCGCCTCCTCGCCCGCCTGCTCGGCGAGCCGGGAAACGGCGTGGCCGGCCGAGCAGGCGCCGGAGAGCTGCGCCGCCTGCTCGCGGCACTCGATCTTCCCGCGGCCGAGCGCCACCTCTACTGGACGACCTTCTTTCGCGCGCCGCTCAGGACGCGCTTCCTGCACCCGGATCTCCTCGCCGCCGCCCTGGCCGCCGACCCGGAAGGAGAGGCGCTCGCCCTCTTTCACGCGCAGCCCGGCTCGACCCTGCGGAAGGCGCTGGCCTCTGACCTGGAGCGCTACCTGCCGGGCGACCTGCTGGTCAAGGTGGACATGGCGTCGATGTCCTGCGGGCTCGAGGTGCGCTCGCCGTTCCTCGACTTGCGCCTAGTGGAGCTGGGGCGCGCGCTCCCCGACCGCCTGCTGGCGCGCGGGCGGCGCACCAAGATCCTGCTGCGCGAGCTGGCGCGCGAGCTGCTCCCGCCAGAGGTCGCGAACGGCAGGAAGCGCGGCTTCGGCGTACCGCTGGCGCAGTGGCTGCGCGGACCCCTGGCCGGCATGGCAAGCCGGCTGCTCGCTTCCCCGCGCTTCGCCGCGCGCCGGATCCTCCGGCCGGGCGCCGCCCGGGAACTGCTCGACCGCCACATGAGCGGCAGCGAGGACTGGTCCGCCTACCTCTGGCTCCTGCTCATGCTCGAGGCCTGGTTGCGGCGCTTCGTCGATCGGGAGGATGTCGCATCGTGGTCGTGAAGGTGGCCCGCATTCTCGGCCGCGGCAACGTCGGCGGCCCGGCGCGCACCGCTCTCGAGCTGAGCCGGCGCCTCGCCGGGCGCGGGTACGAGACCCTGCTCCTGGCCGGCGAACCGGAGCGGACGGAGGGCGACCTCCTGGCCGGCGTGGACGATGTCACCGTGCGCGTCATGCCGGGCTTCCGGCGCCGGCCGGGATTGGGGGACCTCGGAGCGCAGCGCCGGCTCCGCGCGGCGCTGCGCGAGTTCCGGCCCGACATCGTGCACACGCACGCGGCCAAGGCCGGCGCGCTCGGGCGGCTCGCCTCGCGCTCCCTGCGGCCGCGGCCGCGGCTCGTCCACACCTTCCACGGGCACGTGCTCGACGGCTACTTCCCGCGCCCGCTGTCCGCCCTGTTCGCGGCCGTGGAGCGCCGCCTGGCGCTGACCACGGACGCGCTCGTGGCCGTGTCCGAGGCGGTGGCGCGCGAGCTGGCCGAGCGGCACCGGGTGGCGCCGCGCGAGCGCTTCCGCGTGATCGAGAACGGCATCGACCTCGCTTCCTTCCGCGCGGCCGGCGCGCGCTCGCGGGGTGCGGCCCGGGAGCGCCTGGGCTGTTCCCCGGCCGCCCTGGTCCTGCTCGTGCCGGCCAGGCTCGTGCCCATCAAGGGGCACGCAGTGCTGTTCGACGCGCTCCGCCTGCTTTCTCCCGCGCTCCTGCCGCTCGAGGTCCACCTGCTCGGCGACGGGCCGCTGCGCCGGCGCCTGGAGCGAGCGGCCGCGCGCCTGCGCGAGGGCTTCGTGGTGCGCTTCCACGGCTTCCGCGACGACCTGCCCGCGGTGCTGCCGGCCGGCGACGTCGTGGTGCTGCCCTCGAAGAGCGAGGGCATGCCGCTCGCCTTGATGGACGCCATGGCCTGCGGCGTGCCGGTGGTCGCGACCGCGGTGGGGGGCGTGCCCGAGCTGCTCGATCAGGGAGCAGCCGGCCTGCTCGCTGCGCCGCGGGACGCGGCTTCCCTGGCGCGTGCGCTCGAGCGCGTGCTCGGCGACATCGAGTTCGCCCGCGGCGTGGCGCGCGCGGGGAGGAAGCGGGTCGAGGAGCGCCATACGATCGAGCGCGTGGTGGAGGAGCACGCGCGCCTCTACGCCGAGCTCTTGGCGTAGAGTGTCAGCCCGCGGGCCGCTTCCTGCCGATGGAAGCCCTGGGGCGCGCGGCCAGGCATGAACGCAGGCGCAGAGAACCTGATGATGCTCTCCGGCGACACGGTCCTCGCGACCGGCCGCCAGGGCGTGTTCTTCGGCGTGCTCGAGGAGATGGCCGCCAGTTTCTCGCGCATCGACGTGATCTCGCCGCGGCCGGAGGGGCCGGCCGTGACGCATACCCTGTTCGGCAACGTGCACCTGCATCCCGCGGCCGGCTCGCGGCTCTTCCAGGTGGCGCACATCCTCAGGACTGCGCGCGCGCTCCTCGCCGAGCGGCGCTACCTGATCATCACCAGCCACGACTACGGCTTCTTCTACAACGGCATCGCCGCGTACCTCATCCACCGGCGCACGGGCACGCCCTACCTCTCGGAGATCCACCACGTCCCGGCCCCCCCGCGCTCGGCCGGCCTGCGCGAGCGGCTCGACCTGCCCTTGAACCGCGTCTACGCGCGCTTCGCCGCGCGCCACGCGGCGGCGATCCGCGTGGTGAACCGCGTAGAGATGCCCAACCTGCTGCGCTCCTTCGGCGTCCCGGCCGAGAAGGTGCGCGTCATCCCTTCCCTCTATCTCGACACCGCGGTGTTCCAGCCCATGCCCGAGGAGAAGCGCCACGACGTGCTGCTCTGCGGCCGCCTGGTGCGGAACAAGCGCTTCGACCTGGCCATCGACGCGGTCCACCTCCTCAAGGAAGAAGGGAGGAGGGTGAGCGTGCTGCTCGTGGGCGACGGGCCGCTGCGCCAGCGGCTCTTGCGCCAGGCGCGCGTGCTGGGTGTGCACGAGCAGATCGTCCACGAGCGCTTCCTGGCGACCGCGGAGGACCTGGCGCGCGCCTACAACCGCTCGCGCATGCTGGTCTGCGCCTCGACCAGCGAGGGCGGGCCGCGCGTTACGTGCGAGGCCATGGCCTGCGGTGTGCCGGTGATCTCCACGCCGGTCGGCATCATGACCGAGCTGACGCGGGACGGTTACAACGGCCTGTTCTTTCAGTGGCGCGCCGACGAGCTGGCAGAGCGCATGCGCATGCTGCTCGACGACCCGGCGCTGGCCAGGAACATGGGGGCGGCCGGCCGCGCTGCGGTCATGCCCTTCGAGCGCCGCAAGATGATTCGGAACTACGCGGAGAGCTTGAAGGCGCTGGCGCGCGAGGCGCGGCCATGAGGCTGCTCGTCCTTACGCAGAAGCTCGATAGGGAGGACCCGATCCTCGGCTTCGCGCACGGCTGGATCGAGGCTCTGGCGCGGTGCGTGGAGCGCGTCATCGTGGCGCCGCTCCTGGCGGGGGCGCACGAGCTGCCGGCGAACGTGGAGGTGCGCTCGCTCGGCAAGGAGCGCGGGGCGCGCGGCTTCGCGCTGCTCGCGAGCTTCGCGCGCGTGGTGGGGGGCGCGTGCCGCAGCCGCGAGGTGGACGCGATCCTGGCGCACATGGTGCCGCGCTACGCGGTCTACGCCGCGCCGTTTGCCCTGCCGCGCCGCATTCCCATCTACCTCTGGTACACGCACAAGGGCGTGGACTGGAGCCTGCGCCTGGCCGAGCCCCTGGTGCGAAAGGCCTTCACCGCCTCGGCGCAGTCCTTCCGCCTGCGGAGCAGGAAGAAGGTGGTCACCGGACACGGCATCGACACGCGCCTCTTCCGGCCGCCAGAGGAGGGCGCGGCGCCGCCCCAGCACGACGTGGCCCTCATCGGGCGCATCGCGCCGGCCAAGGATCCGCTGGCTCTGGTCGAGGCGTTCGGCATCCTGGCGCGCCGCGGCCGCGCGCTCTCCGCCCTGGTCGCGGGCGGCACCCTGCTCGCGCGCCATGACGCCTACCAGCGCCGCGTCGAGGAGCGCATCGCGGAACTCGGCCTGGCCGAGCGCTTCACCTTCCTCGGGCCGGTGCCGCACCCGCGAGTGCGCGAGGTGTTCCTCGGGGCCACCTTCCTGGTGGCGCCGTCCTTGACCGGCAGCCTGGACAAGACCGTACTCGAGGCCATGGCCTGCGGCAGGCTCACTCTGACCTGCAACGAGTCGTTCCGCGAGCTGTTCGGCGAGCTGGCGCCCCTTCTCATGTTCGAGCGCGGGGACGCCGGGGGCTTGGCCGAACGGCTCCTTCACCTGCTCCACCTGCCGGCAGGGGAGCGCGCGCGCCTCGGGCAAAGCTTGCGCGAGCGCGTGCTGCGCGATCACGACCTGGAGCGCCTCGCCTAGCGGCTCGTGGCCGAGATGAGCGCTGCAGCGTGTCGTCGTTAGAATCGGGCGCGCTTCTCAGGAAACGACGCGAGCCAAGGACCTGATGGACGTCCGCGATGCCATCCGCCAGCGCCGCAGCGTGCGCCGCTTCGACCGCGATCGGCCCGTGCCGCGCGAGCTCTTGCTCGAGGTGCTCGATGCCGGGCGGTGGGCGCCGTCCTCGTGCAACCTGCAGACCTGGGACTTCGTCGTGGCGGAGGACGAGGACCTGAGGCGGGAGCTGGCGCGCGAAGTCCGCTCGCTCCTGCTCGCGCCGGTCGGCGTGTTCGTGGTCTACGACCGCGAGCTGGCGCGCGAGGGACACGGCAACATCCAGAGCGCCGCGGCGTGCATCATGAACATGCTGCTCGCGGCCACGGCGCGCGGCCTCGCGTCCCTCTGGGTGAACGCGCTCGGGGAGCGCGCGCGCGTGCGCGAGCTGCTCGGCGTGCCCGAGGAGCACGAGGTGCTGGCGCTCGTCTGCCTGGGCTGGCCCGCGGGGAGCGAGCCGCCGCCCGTCCCGGAGCGGCGGCCGCTCGACGAGGTGATCCACTGGAACCGCTTCCGCGCCGGCCAGGGGGCGCTGCCGCGTTCGCCCGATCCGGACGACTGGACGCTGGCGCAGATCGGGAGCTACGTGCGGCGCAAGCTGCAGAGCGGCACGCGCTTCGACAAGCCGGACCCGGCCTTCTTCGAGCCGGTCATGGAGGCGGTGCGCGCGCACCTCGGCGCGGGCGAGCAGGCATTCCGGCTGCTCGACGTGCTGCCCGGGCCCGGGCTCTTCAGCGAGGCCTTGCGCAAGGCCTATCCGCGCGCCGCGCTGGCCGTGATGGAGTCGAGCGCCGCGAGCCACTTCTTCTGCGAGCGGCGCTGCGGCGCGCCGCTCGGCTTCGTGCCCTTTCCGCAGTCCGCTGGCGCGAAGATCGCCGCCTCGTGCGCGCAAGCGGACGCCGCGGCGCCGAGCCGCGAGTCGGGCGGCTTGGCCGTAGTGCCGAGCGTCTTGCCCGCTCCCAGCGTCGCGGCGGGCGAGTTCGACGCGGCCACGGTGCTCTTCCGGCTGGAGGGCGTGCCGCGGGGCCTGCGCCTGCAGCTCCTGCAGGAAGCGGCTGCGCGCGTGCGGCCGGGAGGCCGCGTGCTGATCGCCTACACCAGCCGCAGGTCGTGGCATCTGCCGGCCTACGCGCTCCGCCGCCGCCTCGGCCGCGACACCGTGGAGTACGCGCCCGCGCCGGACGGGAACATCATCGGGCCCTACGAGCCGCTCGCGCCCGGCGCGGTGCGGGAGCTGGCGCGCGCCTGCGGCCTGGTCGAGGTGGGGGAGACGCGCCTCCAGGCGCTGCCCGACTTCCGGGCCATCGGCCCGAGGCTGCGGAGCGCCGGCCTGGGGGTGCGGCTGCTCGCGCGCCTGGCGGCGATCGTCGCAACGCTGTTGCGGCCGGCGGCCGGTCTGTTACAACCTCTGGCGCGGATCCGCATCCTATGCCTGAAGCGCGCCTGAAGCCGCTCGACCTGCTGCGCGGGGTGTCGAGGTATTTCTCCGGCCGCGAGACGGCCGACGGGAGCATCGTCTGCCCGCGCCACCGCATCGAGCACACCGGCAAGGTGGTCTACTCGGCGGTCATCGACCTGAAACTCCGCGCGGCCACCGGGGAGAAGTCGTACGGGGAGCGCGTGCGGCGGCGCGTGCTGCGCACGCTGACCATGCTGCAGGCCGATCCCAAGACGGGCACGGCGGTGTTCTTCCCGGGCAGCCTCGACAACAGGAACGCCTCCTCGAACCTCATCGATTCGGGCGCGTGCTGCGACGTCCTGGCGCAGGTGCTGGAGGAGGCGCCGGAGCTGTTCTCCGCGGCCGAGCTGAAGAAGATCGGCCTGGCCATCGGCGACGTGTGCGACAGCTACCTGATGACCGCGGTCATGGTGAAGGAGGTGCCGGCGCAGCGGCTCTGGGGCGCGACCGGCCTGGCGCGCGCCGCGCGCGCCCTCGACCGGCCGCGCTACGGCGAGAAGGCGCGCGAGGCGGTGCGCCTCGCCATCAGCCAGGCGCATCCTGACGGCTCCATTCCCTACATGCCCGACCCACAGCGCCACGGCGAGCACGTCGGCCTGGCGGACATCACGACCTTCTACCATTCCCGGCACGTCGGGTTCATCTGCTACATCTACCAGTGCCTCGAGGAGGTGCTGGAGGACGAGGTCGCGGCGTTTCTGAGGAAGGCGCTCGGCTTCTTGAACGCGCTCTACGGTCGCGACGGGATCAAGCCCCTGGTCAACGAGGCGAAGCAGTGGTACTGGGAGTCGGCCTACGAGGTGGCGAGCCACACCTTCGACGTGCACGCCTTCGCCGAGGGCGCGCGCCTCTTCGACGATCCGCGCCACGCCTACATGGCCCGGCTCTCCTACGAGCGCCTGGCCGAGCACGTGGATCCACGGGACGGCGGCGTCGTGAGCCATCGCGGCAAGGGGATCAACTTCCAGTGCCGCGACTTCTGGAACGGGCACGTGGCCTGGATCGCGCGCGTCTACGAGCGGCTCGCGGGCGCGGCCGCGGAGCCGCCGCCCGGCGGCGTCGAGGTGTTCGAGGACGCGGGCATCGTGCGCGTGGAGCGCCGCGACTACGTGGCGATCCTGCGCGGCAAGAAGCAGCCGGTGAACATCTCCTTCGGCGGCGAGGCCGGGGGCGGCAGCCTGGTCTACTTCGGCCGGCGCGAGGGCGGCTTCGCCGACCTGGTGCGCATTCCCAAGTGGACCTCGCTGGCGCCCGGCAACTTCGTGGCCACCCCGGTCAGCCGGCCGCCGTTCCGCCAGCGCGTGGCGGCCTTCTACCGCGACAACCGGCACGACATGCGCTTCCGGCTGTACATCGCCAACGTGGAGCGCAAGGCGGGCAACACGCGGCACTCGCTCGGTTACTCGCTGCGCCACGTGGTGGCGAAGGCGCGCGACGAGATGAAGTGGCGCTACGCCAGCCACTTCGACACCTCGCCGTCTGTCTCGCGCAGGGACAACGAGATGCTCTACTCCTCGATGCTCGCGCGCCGCGACGGCACGGTGCTCAAGGGAGCGGCGCTCGCGCGGCGCTTCCTCTTCGGCGAGCTGGACCTCGAGGTCGAAGAGACCCTGACCCTCGAACTCGAGGTGCGCGCCGTGCTCTACGAGCGCATCGAGGCGGCTCAGGACTTCCAGGTGGAGACCGACTGCCCGCACAAGACCAACGGCCGGACGACCATCTTCCAGCCTGCGAAGTACCCGCAGGTGATCCGGGTGAGCTACCGGTTGTAGGCGGATCCTGGCACGGGCGGGTGCCGCAGCCGCGGGCCATCCTCTCTTTCCTCGCGGTTTTTTCGAAAACCCCGTCCGCCTCGCCACGGCCGCGCCGCTTCTGCAGGCAGCGTGGCGATGCTCCCGCCCGGACGAAGCGCCGGCGGAGGAAGGGCATGCGGCGACTGGGCAGCGCGACCCGGGCGGGAACATCGCCAGCAACGAACAATCGAGCGGGGACTCCGCGTGGGAAGAGCCACGGGGAGGCCGTGAGCAGGTGGCGGTGTGGAGGACTCGAGCCTCGCACGAGGCAAGGGCTCTCCACACCGCGTCGCCTGTCCCGGCGGAGCGCCGTGGCCGTCTTGCCCTTCCCTTCGACCCCTTCCACCGGATACCATGCCCGGCATGGGATGCGCGGAAGGTCCCGCGGATCGGAAGAGGCAGGACACGGCCTGGCTGCTGAACCGATGGCATGAGGGCGACGAGGAGAGCCTCGGCGTCCTCATGGAGCGTCACCTCCTCTGGATCCGGGAGTTCGTTTCCGCTCGCCTGGGACCCAAGCTCCGCGCCAAGGCCGAGACCCTCGACTTCGTGCAGGACGCGCTTCTCGACTTCCTGCGTTTCGTGCCGCGCTTCAAGGTGGCGGAGGAGGTCCACTTCCGCGCTCTCATGGCCCGGATCATCGACAACACGCTCCGCGACGGCTACGACTGGTTTGCGGCGCGGCGGCGCGACATGGCTCGCGAGCAGCCGCTGCCGCCCGATTCGGTGCTGGATCTGGACCGGGGGCAGGTCGACGGGGACACGCCGAGCCACCTAGTGGCGCAGAGCGAGCGCCAGGCGTGGATCCGCATGGGCATCGAGCTGCTCAGCGCGGCCGACCGGCAGGCGATCGTGCTCCGGGACTGGGACGAGCTGAGCTTCCCCGAGATCGGCAAGCAGGTGGGAATCACCGAAGAGGCGGCGCGCAAACGCTACCTGCGCGCCGTCCGGCGCCTGGCGAGCGCGGTGGAATCCCTGCGCAAGGGCCGGATGAAGGAACTGCTGCAGGATGGGCTGGACGTGGGGCCGGTGTGATGGATTCGGGGGAATCAGGGCGAGAGGGGTCCGAGCGCGTCGAGCGGGCGCTCGAGGTGTTCCAGGAGGCGCGGCTGTCCGAGGCGTGTCCTGACGTCGAGCGCTTCTGCGCCGAGCATGCCGACTGCGGCCCGGAGCTGCGCGAGCGCATCGACGCCTTCCTGTACGTGGCGCAGGGGCTGCAAGCGATGCGCCACGAGGCCGGCCTGCGAGAATCGCGAGAGCAGCCCCGCCCGGCGCCGCTCGACCCGGGCCAGCGGATCCTCGGCGACTTCCGCCTCCTGCGCGAGGTCGGCCGGGGCGGCATGGGCGTGGTCTACGAGGCCGAGCAGATCTCCCTCTCCCGGCGCGTGGCGCTCAAGGTGCTGCACCCCTTCCTGACCGCGAAGCCCCGCGCCGTGGACCGCTTCCAGCGCGAGGCGGGCATGATCTCGCGCCTGCGCCATCCAGGCATCGTCCAGGTCTTCCAGGTCGGAGAAGCCGGGGGCGAGCGCTTCTTCGCCATGGAGTTCGTGGACGGCGCGCCGCTCGACGACATCATCGAGGAAAGGCGGCGGAGCGGCGGCACGATCGACCCGTTCTGGGCGTGCCGCGTGGTCGCGCAGGTCGCGGACGCCCTGGAGCACGCGCACGCTGCCGGCGTGATCCACCGCGACGTCAAGCCATCCAACGTCATCGTGCGGGACGATGGCTCGGTGAAGCTCACCGACTTCGGGCTCGCAAGGCAGTCGGGCTTGCCCACCCTGACCCAACCCGGGGACTTCGCCGGAACGCCGCACTACATCGCGCCAGAGCAGGCCGCCACAGGCGCGCTTTCCCAAGACCCGCGGACCGACGTGTACTCGCTCGGCGTGGTGCTGTACGAGCTGCTGACGCTGAACAGGCCCTTCGATGGAGCGGTGGCGGCCGCCATCCTGCGTCAGATCGTGTCCCGGGAACCGGTCCCGGTGCGGCGCGTCAACCGCCGCGTGCCCAGGGACCTGGACAACATCTGCCGCATGGCCATGGAGAAGGAGCCACGCTGCCGCTACCAGACGGCGCGGGCGCTGGCGGAGGACCTGCGGCGCTTCCTGGAACTCCGGCCCGTCCTGGCCCGTCCGGTCGGGACCTCCACGCGCGTGCTGCGTTGGGCGCGCAGGAGCCCGGCCAGGGCGCTGTCCGTCGTGCTGGCGCTGCTGCTCGGCGTGGGAGCGCCCGCCTTCGTGTTCCTGGTCTGGCTGCCCCTCTCGCAGGAAAGGGCGCGGGAAGCGAACAACCAGCGGATCCGCGCGCTGATCGGCAAGTCGGCGGAGATCCGCGGTAGGAACCCGGCGCAGAGCCTCATGCTGGCGCAGGAGGCCTGCGATCTCGCGCAGGTCGCGGGCACTGTCCGCGGCGAGGCCAGCCGCAACGCCTACGCCGCGTGGCTCCACGGATTTCGCGGCTACGGCCACGCGGTCCACGAACCGTATCGCGAAGCCTCCCTGTTGATCGGTCACGCCGGGATCGTGCGTTCGGCGCGGCTCAGCTCGGACAGCAGGAGAGCCGTCACCTGCTCGGACGACTGCACGGCCATCGTCTGGGAGGAGGCCCGGGACGAGAGCGGCACATTCTGGAAGGAGCTGTGCCGCCTCGCGGGAATGCACCGGCGGCCGGTGGTGGACGCGGCGTTCAACGCCGGCGGCGACCGGGTCGCCACGGTGTCTCTGGACGGAACCGTCGGCTTCTGGAAAGTCCCCGAGGGCGTCGCGGTCGGGGACGGCGCGAGGCGCGGATTCCAGGGCATGGCCGAATGGACGCGGGACGGGAGCATCCTGGCCGTGGAACCGGATGGGCGGTGGCTTGCCGTGGCCGGCGGCTTCGACTTCGCCGTTCACCTCTACGACTTCGATGGCAACGAGGTTCAGCGGTTGCCTCCTTCCGGCCAGCTCGAGGGCGCGCACCGGGATGTCGTGTGGTCGATCGGTCTCGATGCGCGGGGAGAGCGGCTGGTGACGTCGTCGAGGGACTGCACCGCGCGTTGCTGGGAAGTTGCCTCTGGCCGCTGCCTGGGCGTCTTCGCCGACGACGAGCATCCCGACCCGGTGCGCTTCGCCGGGTTCATGTCACCCGGAAGCGCCGGAGAAGCGCAGCTCCTCACCCTCGACACCGGCGGCAGACTCGTGCACCACTCCTCGGACCAGGCTGGAGCGCGGGAGCTGGCCCTGGATGGCCAGGGCGCTGAGCGGGCCTGCGTCGTGTCCGACGCTCGGCGCGGAGTGCTCGCGCTTGGCTTCTCCGATGGACGGGTCCATGTGTTCGAAGGAACTTCCACGGAGCCGCGCGCGAGCCTCGCGACCGCGGATGGCGGCAAGCCCACCTGCCTGGCGCTGCATCCGGATGGGTGCATCCTGGCCATCGGACACGAGAGCGGCCTGGTGACCGTCTGCGACATGGATCGCGGCGAGAAGATGTTCACGCTGGGCGGTCATGCGGGGGAGGTCACGTCCCTGCGCTACAGTGCGGATGGAAGACACCTGGCGACGTCCTCGGAGGACGGGACGGCTCGGCTGTGGGACGTGGCGGGACGGCCGGACTACCCGTTCGTGCTGCGCGCGCCCGAGGCCGCGGGCGTGGTCTGGCAGGTCGCGTTCTCCACCCCTTCCGCAAGCGGGCGCACCCTCCTCTGCGCGGCCTGTTGCGCTCCCTCGAACGCGGAGCGATTCTCCTTGGTCGTGTGGGACGTGACGGTCAAGGAGCGGATCGAGGAGCCCAGGAGCACGCCAGTCTCGGGTCGCATCGACTCCCTGAGCTTCTCTCCCGACAGCCGGCAGCTCCTGGTCACCATCTGCGAGGATTGGAAGCCGCGGGTCGCGATCTACGACGCCGCGAACGGGAGCGAGCTGCTGCGACTCGACGCCACCGGTGCGGCCATCTCCAGCGATGGAGCTCTCCTGGTCGTGACCACGGCCGACGGCTGGCTGCGCCTGCTGCGAGCAAGACCGCACACCGCCGGGGGCGAAGCCCCACCGGATTGGTCCGAGCTGCCGTCGAAGTGGGCCGGGCAGTACGTGTGCAATCCCGCCTTCCTGCCCGGCGGCAACGGCGTGATCGCGATGGGCCGGGACGGGCTCAAGGCCGTCAAGTGGTCTTGGAATCCACCGGACACGGACTTGCAGTGGGTGTCGAGACCCGACGAATCAGAGACGCCGAAGCGCATGTTCTTCGACGCGGCGCACGGCCGCATCGCGATCCTTTCCCACGACAACAGATCGCTCCAGGTGATCCCGATGGACGGCAGTGGGACCGTGCTCCTCACCGCGGCGCACGCGAAGCGGATCTGCTCGGTTGCGTTCAGTCCAGACGGCCGCTGGCTCATCACGGGATCAGTGGACGACTGCGCCCGCGTGTGGGACATGGGCGGCGGCGCGCTCCATGGCCAGCCGCTTCGCCATGACGGAGAGGTCAGGTGGGTCGCCTGCGACGCTTCGTCGTCTATCGTCGCGACCGCGTCCGCGGACAGGACCGCGAGACTCTGGAGCCTGGCCAGCGGGGAACTGCTCGCGGTGCTCGAGGGACACGCGGCGGAAGTCGCGTGCGTTGCGTTCGACGCGCCGGGCGAGTGGCTGGCCAGTGTCGCGTTCGACGGCACGGTCCGCCTGTGGCCCGTCGATCCCATTCGCGCCCGAGTCGGCTGGAGTCCGCGGCGCCAACTGCTGCCAGCGGAGCGCGCCCGCTTCGGCCTCTCCGCGGGGCTGGAGGCGCAAGGCGTCGCAGGCGACAAGTCCGCGCCAGACGGGGACGATGCGTACCAGCTAGGGAACCAGAGCTGGACAGTCGTGAAGAGGGGCGAACACGGACCCGAGGATTACAAAAGCGCGCTGGCGCTCGCTGAGAGAGCGGCCGGTCTCTGGCCGGACAACTGGGATATCCAGCTCACGCTCGCCATCGCGCGCTACCGCACGGCGCGAAGCGGCGGCGGGAGCGAGAAGGAGCTGCTGGAACGGGCGGAGCAGACGTTCGCCAGGGCCGAGGAGCTGCTTGCCAGGCAGTCGAATGAACCCTACGCGGTGCTGCTGCTCTTCCGCTCCATGATCGCCGCGCGTCTCGGCGACAGGAACCTGGCGTCGAAGTACTACACCGAAGCAGGGGACCCGGACCTCTACTGCCGGCCGGGCGAGAAGGTCAACCTCGCGGCCTTTCGCGAGGAGGCGGAGAAGCTGCTGCAGACCCCGTGAGGCGGCGCGGTGCCGCGCGGGGGCGGAGCGGGCCGCGCCTCGCTCCGCCCCGCTACCCCGGCAGCTCGGGGCCGGTGCGGAAGAGGTGCTGCTGGCCGCGGGCGATGCGCTTCTCGCGCTGCCCTTCCTCCCAGCAGGGGTAGCAGCGCGGCTCGTAGAAGTCGCCGGCGCCGACCAGCAGGCGCTCGCTCGGCGCGTCTGGCAGGCGGAAGGTGTAGTAGGCGTCGTGCTTGCAGACCGAGCACACGGCCGGGCACTTGACGATCTCCTCGGCCATGCCGAGCAGGTGTCCGACCGGCTCCCAGACCTTGCCCTCCGAGTCCATGTCGAGCGTCGCCATCACGATCTTCTTGCGGCGGTCGTTGAGTTCGCGCACTGCCTCGACGATGCCGGAGATCATGAAGGCCTCGTCGATGCCCACCACGTCGGCCTGATCCGCGTGCTCGAGCAGCTCCTCGCCGCTCTGGACCGGCACGGCCGGGAAGGACGCGCCGGAATGCGAGCGGATGCAGGCTTCCCCGTCGCGCGTGTTGATCGCCGGGGTAAAGGCCGCGACCCGGACCTTCTGGATGCGCGCGCGCACCAGCCGCGAGATCAGTCCTTCGGTCTTGCCGCCCCACATGGGACCGCAGTAGACGAGGGGGCTGCGCACGGGATCGTTCTCCAGCGTGGGGGAAAGGGCCGCCTCGATCGTAACGCGCTACTGCCCGCCGAGGTAGCCGTTCTCTTCGAGGGCCTTCCTCATCTCCGGGTCGATCGAGTCCGGGCCGAAGCCGTGGTCCCGGGCAGCGATCCGCGAGAGCAGCTCGCTCCAGCGCGCGACGTCCGCGGCGTGCCGCGGATCGCGCGAGAGGTCGGCGGTCTCGCCCGGGTCCTGGTCCAGGTCGTAGAGCTCGAGGCGTGGACCGTCCTCGGGAAAGGGATCGAGGATCAGCTTGCGCCGATCGCTGGAGCAGAGCCCGCGCAGGCGGTCGGCCGGATCACGCGGAGCGACCTCGCCGAAGCGGGGATTGTGCTCCCAGGGGAGCGGGCGGTCGGACTCGGCGAAGAGCGTCCTGCCGCGGATCGCGCCGCCGGCGAGGGCAGCAGCGAAGGAGGCGCCCTCGATCTCCGCCCCCGGCGCGAGCGCGAACAGCTCGATGAGCGACGGCGCGATGTCGATCACGCCGACCTGCTCCGGGACGACCCGCGCGGGCAGGCCCGGGGCGCGCACGATGAGCGGCACGCGCAGGCAGTCGTCGTAGAGGAAGTCCCCGTGGCTGAACCAGTAGTCGTGCTCGCCCAGGCTCTCGCCGTGATCGGCGGTGACCAGCACGAGCGCGTCGTCGCTCCGGCCCAGGCCGCGCAGGCCGTCCAGGAACGCGCCGATGGCCTGATCGGTGAAGGCGATCTCGCCGTCGTAGAACGCGATGGTGCGCTCGATGACCCGCGGGGGCAGCTTCTCGACGCCGTACTGGATGCGCGCGGCCTGCTCCCGTGCGTCCTTGCCGCGTGCTCCGGCAGCGACGATCGAGTCCCTGGTCGGGCCGTAGGGCTCGGGATCGAAGCGGGCGCGGAACGGCGCCGGCGGCAGGTAGGGTCGATGGGGATCGCGCAGGTGCAGCCACAGGAAGAACGGAGCATCGCCTTGCGCCTCGACCCAGAGGAGCGCGGCGGCCGTGACCGCGTCCGCGCGCACGTCGCGATCCGCAGCATCGAGCCACAGCTCGAAGCCGTCGCCGAAGCCCTGGTCGAAGCCCTGGGGCCCGGGGAAGTAGGGGAGCGAGGCGAACGCCGCCGTGGCGAACCCCGCCTCGTGGAAGCGCTCCGCCAGCGTGACGTGCTCGCCGCCGAGGACATGGTGCAGCGACCTGACCCTGTGCCGCGCCGGGGTCACCCCGGTGAGGATGCTGGCCAGCGACTGAGTGGTGCGCGGGAGCGGCGTCAGGCAGCGCTCGAAGAGCACTCCGGCCGCCGCGAGCCGGTCCAGGTTGGGCGACGTGTCCCGCTCGCAGCCGTAGCAGCCGAGGTGGTCGGCGCGCAGCGTGTCGATGGTGATGAGCACGGCCGCGGAGCAGCGCGGCGCCTCCTCCTGCCTGTCGCAGCCTGCTGCGCCGAGAAGGAGCGGCAGCACGCCCGCGGCGAGGAACAGGGCGGCGTCGCGCGCGCGCGAAGACGGCATCGGCGTCACGCCCCGAGCACGAACAGGAAGGCGTTCGGGCTCTTGTGCACGCGCTTCCAGCGCTGATCGAGCTGGGTCGCGGCCAGGGCGTTGGTCGCGCCCGGATCGTTGACGCGGATGAGCAGGTAGACCGGCCGCCTGAGCTCGGCCAGCATGCGATACCCGTCCTCGCTGCACGGGATGCCGCGGAACAGCCCCTCCACGAGCCTGAGGCGCGTGCCCACGTCCGGCTCGTAGTCGTTCATGTAGTACATCGTGTCGGTGAAGACCGGCCGCCTGGCCAGGACCGGCACCTCGTCGCCGTGCTGCGGGCCGACGAAGTGATGGGCGTTGCGCGCGTAGGGGTTGTCGATGATGACCGCGTTCTCCGGCGTGTTCTCGCGGATCCAGTCGTACATGGCGCCGATCGGCAGGACGGCCGGGTCCACGCGGATCGACGGCCCCTCGCCCAGGAACGGCGCGGCCGCGCGGCTGTGGGCGAGGTAGCCGTTCCAACCCACGGCGTTCGTCGGCACGAAGAAGAGCACGGCGAGCGCGGCCACTGCGGCCGCTGCCGCGCGTCCTATCCGCGCGCTCAAGAGCGCGAGCGAGCCGGCGGCGAACACGCCGGCAAGCGGCGCGGCCATGCGCACCATCTTGTACTCGCTGTTCACCGGCAGGCCGATCAAGGCCGCGAGCGCGAGCAGAATGACCAGGGACCAGAGCAGCAGGCGGGCGCCGTCATCTTCCGCGCGCGCGGCGCAGAGGGCCGCGGGCAGGCCGAGCAGGAGCACGGGACCGAGGCTCCAGAGGATCTGGTGGAGCTTGCCCCACTCGGGCTCGAAGGCGAGAAGCCCGCCTGAGCCGCCTCCGCCGAGGAGGACGAACGGCGCGCACAGCACGAGCGAGCCGATGAGCGCGGCCACGACCTGGAGCAGGCCCGCGTGCACGCGGCCGCGCCTCAGCTTCCAGACGGCCAGCAGCACGACCGCGGCGGCGCCGAGCGCGAGGCCGGCGGTCAGGCCCGTGACCGGCGACAGGGCGATGCATCCGGCCATTGCCGCGGCCGCGAGCAGCCCGGTGCCGAGGCACGGCGCTCGCGCGAGCCGCGCCAGCAGCAGGAACGAGGCGATGAGCAGCGCCAATGAGGCCGGGAAGGACGACACGTTCATGAACTTGGTGAAGGTCAGCGAGATGCGGTCGTCCTGGCCGATCACCAGGCTCTTCAGGTAGCCGATCGGGTCGGCGCCCGCCGCCACGTCCGCGAGCGAGGCGAGCGGCTGCCGCTTCAAGAAGAAGAGCACGCCGAGCGGGTTCAAGCCGAGGAAGCCGAGGAAGACCGCGAGCGTGGCCGCGCCGCGCGCGCGGAACAGCTCCCGGCCGAGCAGCCCGAGGAGCAGCAGGAAGGAAAGGAGCGCGAGCATGGTCGTGGCGGCGAAGACCACCGTGGGCTCGACGTCGCCCAGGTAGCAGGACGCGGCCACGGCCAGGTGATGCGTCCAGTAGTAGCGCAGGGGCCTCCCGGCGAAGAAGGGGTTCTCGGGCGGTACGCCGCGGTCGACCGCGCTGTAGAGGATCGAGGCGTGCAGCATGCCGTGGATCGAGGCGCGCACGCGGTTGCTGCGCGCGACCGGGACCGCCACCACCATTGCCAGGAGGAGCGCGGCGAGAACCGCGGGCGCGCCGGCCGCGAGCGCGCCGCCTTCGGCCGCGGCCGGCTGCGCCTGCTCGCGCCGCGCGCGGTACAGGTCGAAGATGAGCCCGCCTGCCGCGAGCACGCACGCGACGCGCGCGGCCCAGAGCGCGTCGAGTCCGGCGAAGAGGAGCGCGGTCATGAGCGCTCCCACGACGAAGGGCGCGAGCGCGAGCGCGAGCGCGCTGAAGGCCGCCGCGCCCTGGCCGCGCCGCTCGAGCAGCAGGATGGCGGCCGCGCCCGGCGCCGTGGCCAGGGCGAGGATCGCGACCGTGGCGCGGAGCGCCCCCCCTGCGGCCACGAACGACAGGACGAGCGCCAGGAGCGCGAGCGCCAACATTCCGGCGCCGAGAATCCTCCTCATCGCCGCTGCCTGCCGCCCGTCCCGCCGCCGTCCTGCTCGACGGGCGGGCGGCTCTTGCCGCTGCCGCCGAGGTAGCCGAGCCTCTCCAGCTCGGCGCGGTGCGTGGCGCTCGCCTCGTCCGCCAGCAGCCGCTGCGTCATGCGCTCGCGCCAGGCGTTGATCGCGCGGTAGAGCTTCTCGGCCACCTCCGGGTGCTGCTCGACGATGTTCTTCTGCTCGTCCGGGTCGCTCGGCAGGTGGTACAGCTCCTGCTTGGCGATGGGGTATTCGCCCGCCTCGGGGGGATTGTCGGGGTGCACGCCGCTCTCGTTCCAGACGTACATCCAGTCGCGGTTGCGCACCGAGAAGATGAGCTCGCTCCGTCCCTCGTCCACGTCCTGGTCGACGAGCGCGTAGGCGAAGTCCTTCCGCACCGCGCCCTGGCCGGCGAGCACCTGGCTCAGGTCATTGCCGCGGAGCGCCGTGTCCCCGCCCGGAGCGGTCCCGGGGTCAGCGGCGAGCCAGCAGAGCACCGTGGGCATGAAGTCGACGGTCTCGACCATGCCCGTCACGGCCTGGCCCGCGGCCACCGCGCCGGGCTGGCGGAAGATCAGCGGGATCGACGTGCTGGAGCGGTAGGTCGAGTTCGCGTGATAGTAGTAGTAGTTGTGGCTGTACAGGTCTTCGCCGTGATCGGCCGCGAACACGACCAGCGTGTCCGCCGCCTGCCCGGTCTCCTCGAGCGCCGCGAGCAGCCTGCCGATGAGCCGATCGACGAAGGCGATGGTGCCGTCGTACACGGCCTCGATGTGGCGCCGGTCCGCGGCGGCGAGGTCGATGCGCTCGACGTAGATGCGGTCGAGCGTCTCCCCGGAGCCGTCGAACGCGCCCTGGTATTCCGGATCGAAGAGCCTGTCGTAGGGCGCGGGCGGATCGTACGGCTTGTGCGGGTTCATGTAGTGCACCCACAGGAACTGCCGGCCGCGCTCGCCGAACCGCTCGCGGATGAACTTCTCGGCCTTGCCCGTCATCACCTCCTCGTCCGGGAAGAAGGAGTAGGCGTTCGGTTTGTAGCCCTGCTCGACGTTGTTGCGCTCGGGCATGAGCACTCCCGAGGCGCTGTAGGCGCGCGTGTGGAAACCCGCGGCCTGCAGGCGCTCGGCCAGCAGCCACTCCGCGTCCGGCACGCGCTTCAGGTTGTTGAGCACGCCGTGCTCGTAGGGGTACTTCGAGGTGAAGAACGAGGTCATGGACGGCAGGGTCACGGCGCGCTGCGCGTAGGCGTCCTGGAAGAGCGTGCCCTCGCGCGCCAGGCGGTCGATGTTCGGGCTCGGGCTCTGCGCCGCGCCGTAGCAACCGAGGCGGTCGGTGCGTAGGGTGTCCACCGTGATGAAGAGCAGGTGCTGTGCTTTCGGCGCGGGCTCGCCGCCGCAGCCGTTCATCGCGGCGAGCGGCAGCACGAGCAAGGCGGCTGCCCGGAGCAAGACGATGCGCGGGTCCATGCTGGGGAGTATACGCCGGTGCGCTTGCAAGCGCTGAGCCCTCCGGCGGCCGAGGCGCGCGCGGCCGTGGCGCGCCGCCTGCTCGCCTGGGAGGGCGAG
>JACQZJ010000025.1:0-19934 GCA_016213895.1 Planctomycetota bacterium
GCGCCCCAAGAAGGAGGTCTACGCATCCCCAGACTTTCCTCTTGACAGGGCCGGCCTCCCCATAGAAGCGGAGCAGCGTTTCTCCAGGGAAGGGTGCGGCCGCGACGTCGTACCACTCGCGCCTGCCGTCGCTCATCCACGCCCTCCGCCAGCATCGCCTCCGCCGGCAGCGGGCCGCATCTCGTTCCTCGCGCACGGCGTGCACCGGAAGTCGCGCTGCCGCGCCCGATACCGGAGAAACGGCTGCGACGCTCCTCCGCGCCGCGCGCCCCGCGCGGTGCACCCATTCCGGGCCGGTCGCGGGCTCCTGCACGCGACCGGCTACCACAAGTATCTCACCACGCGCAGCGCCCGCCTTGACCGCGTGCAGAGCGGCCGGCCCCTCCCCGTCCGCCGCGTGCTGTGCGCGACGCACATCATGGATGGCATTCGATAGCCGTAAGCCCGCAGAGGCGTATCTCGCTCTCCCGATCCACTGGGGCGGCCGTCTCGCCCGCCGCCCGCTCGAACAAGGCGCGAGCAGAGCGGAGCAGCGTTTCTCCGGGAAAGGGTGCGGCCGCGGCTTCGTACCACTTCACGCCGCCCGTGCCTTCGCCACACCGAACCGCCGGCATCGCCTCCACCGCGACGAGCCCTTGCTCGTTCCTCGCGCACTCGATGCACCGGGAGCCGCGCTGCCGCTCCCGATACCGGAGAAACGGCTGCGACGCTCCTCCCCTCTCCGCTCTCCGCCTCTCCTTTACTCCAGCCTTCCCGCATGCAGCGTCAGCACTCGATCCGCCCTCCCTGCCAGCTCCAGATCGTGCGTCACGAGCACAAACGTCTTCCGCGTGCGCCGGCTCAAGTCGAAGAGCACATCCGCGATCTCCGCCGCCGTGTGCTCGTCGAGATTGCCGGTCGGCTCATCGCACAGCACGACCTCGGGATCGGAAACCAAAGCGCGCGCAATCGCCACACGCTGCCTCTCCCCGCCCGACAGCTCGGCCGGCCGGTGCGCCCGGCGCTCGCCCAGGCCAAGAGCGTCGAGCTGCGCCTTGGCGCGCGCTCTCTCTTCGCCCCGCGCCCCCCACCACGCGAACGTGGAGCGCTCCATCATGCGCGGCAGGAGCACGTTCTCCAGCGCCGAGAGCTCGTGGATCAGGTGGTAGAACTGGAAGACGAAGCCGATGTGCCGCAGGCGGATGCGGGCGCGCTCGCTGGAGCGCGCCTGCCCCAAAGGCGCGCCGCGGAAGAGGACCTCGCCCCCGCTCGGCCGGTCGAGCAGGCCGAGGAGATGCAGCAGCGTGGACTTGCCCGCGCCGGAGGCGCCCACGATCGCCACGATCTCGCCGGCGCGGACGCACAGGTCCACGCCGCGCAACACGTCGATGGTCTCGCGGCCCATGACGTACTGCTTGGCGACAGCCCTGGTCTCGAGAAGCGCGTCACTCATAGCGCAGCGCTCGCACTGGATCCATGCGCGCCGCGCGCAGCGCGGGCACGAGGGCGAAGACGATCGCCAGGACCAGCGTCGCCAGGAAGACGATCGCCACGAACCAGGCGCTGATCTCCACCGGGATCTCGCTGAAGGTGTAGATGTCCGCGCGGAAGATGCGCACGCCGAAGAGCCACTCCAGCCCGTCGTTGACGTGGTTGATGTTGAGCGCCACGAGAACGCCCGAGACGCAGCCGAGCGTGGCGCTCAAGAGCGTCATGATCACGCCGCAGCCCACGAAGATCTCGAGCAGGCCGCGCGCCGTGGCGCCCATGGCGTTCAGCACGCCGATGTCCTTGGTCTTGTCGCTGACCATGATGGTGAGCGTGGCGAAGACGTTGAAGCAGGCCACGAGCACGAAGAAGAAGAGCAGCACGCCCAGGATGCTGCGCTCGTTCTCGACCGCGCCCAGGAATTTGGCGTTGCGGTCCATCCAGGTCTCGACTCCGACATTCAGCCCCTCCTCCCCGAAGCGGCGCGCCAGGCGGTCGCGCAGCTCCTCGAGATCGGCGCCAGGCTCTGCCGCCAGGCAAATCTCGGAAGCGTCGCCCTCGGCCTCGGCGAACTCCCGCGCGGCCTGCAGCTCGACGTAGACGGTGGTGCGGTCGTGCTGGTAGTGCCCGGTGCGGAGCGAGCCGCCGACGATGAAGCGCTGCGACAGCGGCTTGATCTCGCCGCCGCTCGCCTCGGGCAGCGTCACCAGGCTGATCACCTGCCCCTTCTCCAGCTCGTAGAAACCAAACAGCTCGTCCCCGACCAGGACGACCGGCAGATCGGCGTTCCGGTACTCGCGCGGCACCAGGCGGGAATCGACGCTGAAGGGACACGCCGGGTCGGCCGGCGGATCGCCGTTCTGCGGCGCCTTCCGCACGTAGCTGTTGAAGTCGGTCGCGTCCTGCTCCTGGAGCGGATCGAGGCCCACCACCTGGACGAAGTTCATCTCCGCGTACTTGCGGTTGCCCATGACCTCGGACGAGAAGTCCGGCACGCGGATCAGAGCCGGCCGGACCAGATGCGGGCTCAAGCCCCGCACTCCCGCGACCTCGAGCGCCGCCTCCTTGATCGCGGCAAACGGCGGCGCCGGCCGCAGAAACGCCCGGCCGGCCAGCCCCGCGCGCGGGGTGAGGATCAGGTCCGACGTGGTGCCGCGGATCATGGCCCGCGTCTCGCGCAGGAAGCCGCTCATGATGGCGATGGTCGCGATCAGCGCCATGACCGAGAGCCAGATGCCGACCATCGACACCCAGGAGATGGGCCGCGACCAGATGTAGCGCAGGGCGAGGAAGAGGCGGTACATCGCCTACGGCTGCTCCTCGCGCGCGGCCTCGCCCTCGCCGGCCCGGGGCCGCAGCAGCGGGAAGAGCACCACGTCGCGGATGTTGGAAGAGCCGGACAGCATCATCACCAGACGATCCATGCCCATGCCCACCCCGCCCGCGGGCGGCATGCCGTACTCGAGCGCGGCGAGGAACTCCTCGTCCACCTCGGGCGGGTTCTCCGGGTCCTTCTCGCGCACCTGCGCCTCGAGGATACGGCGCTGCTCGATCGCATCGTTCATCTCGGAGAAGGCGTTGGCCAGCTCGCGGCCGCCGGCGAACAGCTCGAAGCGCTCGGCGCGGTCGCCGCCGCGGTCGGTCCACTTCGCCAGCGGCGTGATGCCGCGCGGATAGCAGGTCACGAAAGTGGGCTGGACGAGCTTCTTCTCGCAGTACAGCTCGAACAGGTCGTTGGCCGCCTTGTGGTGGCTCTTGTGCTCGTGCGCGATGCCCGACTCGGCGCAGCGCCGGCGCACCGCGGCCTCGTCGTCGAGATCGACCCCGGCGTGCTCCTTGAGCAGGTCCTCGTAGCGCAGGCGCGCGAAGGGCGGCTCGAGGCGAATCTCGGCGCCGCCCCAGACGAGCGTCGTCCCGCCCCTGACCGTTCGCGCCAGATGCACCAAGAGCTCCTCCCAGAGGCCCATCACGTCCTCGTAGTCGGCGAAGGCCCAGTAGAGCTCGAGCATGGTGAACTCGGGGTTGTGGCTCGCGTCGATCCCCTCGTTACGGAAGACCCGCCCGATCTCGTAGACCTTTTCCATGCCCCCGACCAGCAGTCGCTTCAAGTGCAGCTCGAGGGCGATGCGCAGCGTCAGGTCCACGCCGAGCGCGTTGTGGCGCGTGTGGAAGGGCCGCGCCGCCGCGCCGCCCGCGAGCCGCTGCAGGACCGGCGTCTCGACCTCGAGGAAGCCGCGGCCGTCGAGGAAGCGCCGCGTCTCGGCCAGGACCGCCGAGCGCAGGCGGAAGGCGGCCGCCACCTCCTCGTTGACGTTCAGGTCGACGTGCCGGCTGCGGTAGCGCGCCTCCACGTCCTGCAGGCCGTGCCACTTCTCCGGGGGCGGGCGCAGCGACTTGCAGAGCGGCACGACCTCGTCGGCGAAGACCGTGACCTCGCCGGTGCGCGTGCGGCCGAGGCCGCCCTTGACGCCCAGCCAGTCGTTCAAGTCGATCGCCTTGCGCAGCGCGGCGTAGCGCTCCGCGCCGACGCGGTCGCGCTGCATGAGGACCTGCACGCGGCCGCTCTCGTACTTCAGGTCGAAGAAGCAGGCCTTGCCGAAGTCGCGAAACGAACGCACGCGGCCGGCGACGATGGCCGGCGCCTCGCCGTCCTCGCGCAGCAGCGCAGGCAGAGCGGCGATGCGGTCGCGCTCTTCGCCCCGCGCCGGGAAGCGCTTGGGGTAGGGATCGATCCCCGCGGAGAGGTACAGCTCCAGCTTCTTCAGACGTTCCGGCGGAATCGGCTCCCCCATGGGAACCCCTTTCTCGGCGAGGAGGACGCGGGGCGAGGGCCAAGCCCACAGATTCTATGAACCCGCGAATCCCCTTCAAGACGCGCGCTCGGGACGTATGCTGCGGCCCGGCCTTGTTCGGATCCGCGAGAATGCTCCTGCGCCTCGAGGGCCTGCTCCTCTTCGTCCTGACCATGGCGCTCCCGCTCTGCCTGCTCCTGGCGCAGCCGATCGAGCCGCTCGCCTCCCTCTTCTGCGGCGTCCTGCTCCTGCTCTGCGGCCGTTTTCTCGCCGCACCGCACCTGGCCCGCAACCGCGAGAAGCGCTGCATCTGGTCCGGGGCCGAGATCGCGCCCGGCTGCGACCTGGGCGTGCGTGCCTCAGGCGCGGAGTACGTGTTCCACACCTACCACGAGCCAGAGAGAGAGCGCGCCGCCCGCTTCTTCGCCCTGGCCGAGCGCTGTTTCTGGCCGCTGCGCGCCGCCATCCTCGGCCCCCTGGCCTGCTACGCGGTCGCGGAGGCTCTGCGCCTCCTGGACGCGCCCGGAGCGCCGCGCCGCGAGACCAGCCTGCTCGTGCTCGAGGGCGTGGCCGGCCTCGCCTGCCTGGCCGCGCTCGCCGCCCTTCCTTTCGTCCCGCCGCCGGCCCGCGGCGCGCGCGCGAGCCTGCGCTTTCCCTTCCCGGCGCACAGCGTCTCCTTGCTGGGCGTCCTCCCGGCGCTCGTCGTGGTTGGCGCGGCGGCGGCCTGCGGCGCGGCCGCCGCGGCCCTGGAAGTCTCCCGCCGGCTCCTGTCCTGAGGGGAGACCGCGCGCTCGCGCGCGCTTGAAAGGCCCCCGCCCCGTCCTAGAATGCCCTGTTTCCACCGCCTCGAGAAAAGCGACGGATCGAACATGCCTAGCGAGGTCCAAGACGCCGGCCCCTGCAAGCGCCTCCTCAAGATCTCCGTCCCCGGCGAGCGGGTGAAGGAGGCCATGGCCGCGACCTGGCTGGAGGCGCAGCGCAACGCCTCCTTCAAGGGTTTCCGCCCCGGCAAGGTCCCCCGGAGCATCCTGGAGAAGAAGCTCGGCAAGACGGTCCGGAAGGACGTGCAGCAGCAGCTCATCAACGACGCCTTCCACGAGGCCGTGGAGCAGCACAAGCTGCGCCTGCTCCGCCAGCCGCAGATCGACCTGGAGACGGTGCCCTTCGACCCGAACGGGCCCTTCGAGCTCACGGTGGCCGTGGATCTCAAGCCGGACTTTGCCGCGCCGGAGTTCCGCGGGATCGAGGTGATCGCGCCGCCGGTGAAGGCGACTCCGGAGCTGGTCGAGCGCGAGCTCGAGCAGATCCGCGCGCAGCGCGCTTCCGTGGTGCGGGTCGAGCAGGGCGTGGCGACGAAGGGCGACTTCGTGCTGGTCGACGTTTCCTACCAGGTGGACGGAGCGATCGTGCTGCACCACGAGGACGCCCTGGTGGACACGATCCGCGACCAGGTCGACGGTGTGCCCGCGCAGGGCGCCACCGCCATGTTCGCCGGCCGAGAGATCGGCGCGACGGTCAGCGTGGAAGTGAAGCTCCCTGACGACTTCAAGCCCTCGGGCTTCGCCGGCGCCCGGGCGAACCTGCTCTGCTCCATGAAGCGCATCCACCGCATCACCCTGCCGGAGCTGAACGAGGACCTCGCGCGCGACCTGGGCGCGGAGAGCGTGGACGACCTGAAGTCCAAAGTGGAGACGGAGCTGCAGCGCCGCCTCGAGAGCCAGCGCGACCGCTACATCGAGGAGTGTGTGTTCGACCAGTTGATCAAGAAGACCCCCTTCGACCTTCCCGAGGACTTCCTCGCGGACCTGACGAACGCGCGCATGCAGGAGTTCGAGGCCGACTTGGTGCAGAGCGGCATGCCCGAGGCCGAGGCCAAGTCGAACGTCGCCACGCACGCCGACCGCATCCGCCAGGACCAGGCGCGCGGCCTGCGCATCTCGCTCCTGGCGGAGAGCATCGCGCTGGCGCAGAAGCTGTTCGTCACCGAGGACGACATGCAGGCCAACATCCGCGCCCTCGCGGCGGCGCGGGAGCGCACCCCGCAGGAGGTTTACGACGAGCTGTACGACTCCGGCCAGGTCGGGGCCCTGCGCTCTCAGATTCTTGAACACAAAGTCCGAAAACTGATCAGACAGACGGCGAAGGTCTCGGAGGGCGGGGTGGAAGGGGCCGGCTCCCGAGGCTGACGGTCATCACCGGCGGGCGACGCATTGCGTCCCCGAGAGGATGCAGATCGATGCTGAATTTCTACCCGATCCCCTACGTCATCGAAAAGACGGGCCGCGGCGAGCGCGCCTACGACATCTACTCGCGGCTGCTGGAGGACCGCATCATCTTCGTCGGTACGCCCATCGACGACCACGTGGCCAACGCGGTCATCGCCCAGCTCCTCTTCCTGCAGAAGGACAACAAGACGCAGGACATCAACATCTACATCAATTCTCCGGGCGGTTCGATCTCGGCGGGGCTGGCGATCTATGACACAATGCAGTTCGTCCAGTGTGACGTCGCGACCTACTGCATCGGTCAGAACGCGTCGATGGCCGCCTTGCTGCTGGCCGGCGGGACCAAGGGCAAGCGCCACGCCCTGCCGAACGCGCGCGTGATGATCCACCAGCCGTGGGGCGGGGCGTCCGGGACGGCCGCGGACATCGAGATCCAGGCCACCGAGATCCTGAAGATGAAGGCGCAGTTGAACAGGTTGTTCGCGGAGCACACCGGCCAACCGCTCGAGCGCATCGAGGCGGACGCGGACCGCGACTACTACATGTCGGCCGAGGAGGCCAAGGAGTACGGGCTGGTCGACGAGGTGGTCGAGCCTCTGCGGCCGGCGGGAGCCTGATCGTGGGCGGACGCAGCGCACGCGACTCGGAGAGGTGCACCTTCTGCGACAAGCCGAAGCGGCAGGTCGCCAGCCTGATCGCCGGTCCGCCCGGCGTCTACATCTGCAACGAGTGCGTCGAGCTGTGCAACACGATCCTCTTCGAGGACGCGGGCCGCCGGCCGGGCGCCGCGGCCGCGGCGCGCCGCGAAGGCGCCGTTCCCGCCCTCGCCGGCAAGCTGCCGGCGCCCCCGGAGATCAAGGCGCTGCTGGACGAGTACGTCATCGGGCAGGAGCGCGCCAAGAAGATCCTGTCCGTCGCCGTCTACAACCACTACCGGCGCCTTTCCGCCACCGGCATCGAGCTGGCCGCCAAGGGGGAGAGCGACGTCGAGCTGGAGAAGTCGAACATCCTGCTGCTCGGGCCGACCGGCTCGGGCAAGACGCTGCTCGCGCGCACGCTGGCGCGCATCCTGCGCGTTCCCTTCGCCATCGCCGACGCCACCACCCTCACCGAGGCGGGCTACGTGGGCGAGGACGTCGAGAACATCATCCTCAAGCTGGTGCAGGCCGCGAACTACGACATCCAGCAGGCGCAGCAGGGGATCGTCTTCGTCGACGAGATCGACAAGATCGCGCGCACCACCAACAACGTCTCGATCACGCGCGACGTCTCCGGCGAGGGAGTGCAGCAGGCGTTGCTCAAGCTGCTCGAGGGCACGATCGCCAACGTCCCGCCCCAGGGCGGCAGGAAGCACCCGGAACAGAGCTACATCCAGGTGGACACCAAGGACATCCTCTTCATCTGCGGCGGCACCTTCACCCACCTCACGGACATCATCGGCCGCCGCGTCGGCCGCCGCACCATCGGGTTTACGCCCGACCTGGGCGGGACCGCGGCCGATCCGATGGCCGGCATCGGCGAGATCCTGCGCGACGTCCAGACCGAGGACCTGATCGAGTTCGGCATGATCCCCGAGTTCATCGGCCGCTTCCCGGTGATCGCCTCGCTCGACCCGCTCGGCGCCGAGGACATGGTGGTGATCCTGACCGAGCCGAAGAACGCGATCGTGCGCCAGTACCGCAGGCTCTTCCAGCTCGAGCGCTGCGAGCTCGAGTTCACGGAAGACGCCCTGCGGGCGATCGCCACGACCGCGCTCAGCAAGGGCACGGGCGTGCGCGCGCTGCGCATGATCATCGAGGACCTGATGCTCGACAGAGGAGCCGGCGCGCTACCTCGTGACGCGCGAGTTCGTCGAGGGCACGGCGCCGATCAGCGTCCACCCGCTCTCCGAACGGCGCCGCGAGAGCGCCTAGTCCGCCGGGCGGGCGGCAATGCCCACCGCGCCTGAACGGCTCGCCCTCACCGACCTCGGCGTCGCCGGCTGCGACGCGGTCCTCGACCTGCCGGGCGCGCGGCGCTTCCACGCCGAAAGCGTGCGGCGCTGGGTGTTCAAGCGCGGCGCGCGCGCCGCCGCTGACATGACCGACCTGCCGCGGGAGATGCGGCGCGCCCTCGCGGAGCGCTACGACGTGCGGCGCACCCGGGTTGCGCTCGAGCGCCGTTCCCGCGACGGCACGATCAAGCTGCTGCTCGAGCTGCGGGACGGCCACACGGTCGAAACCGTGATGATCCCGGAAGGCGTGCGCCGCACGCTGTGCGTCTCCACGCAGGTCGGCTGCGGCGTGCGCTGCGCCTTCTGCGCCAGCGGCATGCTCGGCCTGGTGCGCAACCTCTCTCCTGGCGAGATCGTCGAGCAGTTCCTGACGGTGCGCGAGCTGCTCGCGGCACAGGGCGAGGCGCTCAGCAACATGGTGCTCATGGGCGGCGGCGAGCCGCTCAACAACTTCGAGAACGTCAAGACCGCGCTCGACGCCCTGAACTCGCCGCGCGGCGCCGGCTTCGGCGCGCGGCGCATCACCGTCTCGACCATCGGCATCCCGGCGAAGATCGACCGCCTCGAGGAGCTGGGCCAGCAGATCAACCTCGCCGTCTCGCTGCACGCGCCGAACGAGGAGCTGCGCGGCCGTCTCATCCCGGGCGCGGACCGCGTGCCGCTCGCGGCGGTGCTGGCCGCGGCTGCGCGCTTCTTCGCGCGCAGCGGCCGCGAGGTGACCTACGAGTACGTGCTGCTGCGCGACGTCAACGACACGCCGGAGTGCGCGCGCCAGCTCGCCCGACTGCTGCAGGGCGCGCGCTGCCGCGTCAACCTCATCCCGTTGAACGACGTGCGCGGCCTGCCGTTCCGGCGCCCCACTCCCCAGGCGGTTGAGAGGATGGCCGCGCTCCTCGAGGAGAAGGGCATCCGCACCACGGTGCGCCGCAGCCGCGGCCGCGACATCGACGCGGCCTGCGGCCAGCTCAGGCGCAGGCACGCCTCGGGGGCCGCGCTCCCGCGCCCGGACCGCGCCGCGCCCTAGCAGGCCGCTGAAGAAGTGCTCCGTCGCCGAGGCGAGTGCATCTCGGCCGAGAGGCACCGCCGCAGGCAGGATGACCTACTCAACGGCCTGCCAAGTCGCCGCTGCCGCGGTCGAGACCTCACTCGCCGCCGCTCTCCGCCCCTGCTGCGCTCTCGCCCTCCGCGGCCACGGGCGGCGCGGCGGGAGGCGGCGCCGGCGCCGCGCGCGGGCCGCCCTCGGCCGCGACCGCGCGCAGCGCGCACAGGGCCCGGCACCAGGCCGCGCGGTGCGCCTCCGCGATCGCCTCGCCCTCCCGCCCCCCGGGGAAGGGCCACTGGTCGATCCTCACCCTGGTGTAGCCCGGAGCCTCGCGCGCGGCGGATAGCCGCAGGAAGGTCTCCCCGGCGCCGGCGAAGGGCTCGAGGCTGCACGCGATCGAGAGCGGGGCGTCTTCCTCGAGCACGCGGCCGCGCAGCTCCTGGCCGCAGGATGGCCAGCGCAGCAGCAACTCTCCGTCGGGCCGCGCGTCGATCGCGGCCTCCTCGGCCAGCCAGCGCCGCAGCCGGTCGGCGCTCCTGAACCAGGGAGCGGCGTCGCGGGGATGGCCCGCGAGCAGGACCGAGGCCGTCACGCTCAGCTCCCCGGACGCGGAGTCGGGAAGGGCCTGGACCGCCGCGTCCTGCAGCGGACCCGGCAGGGGAGACTCGGCGGTCGTCCGGGTGAAGCACGAAGAGACCAAAGGGAGCAGCAGGAGCAGCGCAGCGCGCAGCCACTTCATGCGCAGGGCACCTCCGCGTTCGAGACCAGCGAAACGCACCGGGAGCGGCGCGCCGGTGCAAGGTACCGGGCGCGACCGCCGCGGGTGGCCGGGAAATCCGACGCCTGACAGCCGCCTTGCTCTCACGCGCCGCGGCGCAAGAGCTGCTCGCGGCCCTGGCGCAGCACCGTGATCTCGAGCGCGCCCAGGTCCGCCTCGCGCAGGGCGGCGCGCACCTCGCCGACCGTGCCGACCGGCTGCTCCGCGACGCGCACGATGATGTCGTGCCTGCTGACGCCCAGCTCCTCCGCGAGGCTGCCCGGCACCACCTCGACCACGAGCAGACCGACGCCGGGATCGAGCGCCACCTGGAAGCGCAGGGGATCGTCCTCGAGCAGCTCCCGCACCTGCACGCCGAGCCTCGCTCCCTGCAGCGGCCGCGGCTCATCGAGCTGCGGCGGCTCGGGCAGCGCCGGGCGCTCGGCGCGCGGGACGCCCCCGCGCCAGCCGAAGCCCCGCGCCGCCGGCCAGTCGAAAGCACTGGTGTCGAGGCCCATCTCGCCGGCCACCTCCGGGTGGGCGCGCTGGAACTCCTCGAGCGAGTCCGCCTGGTAGGTCTCCTCGGTCTTCTCGCCGTTCACCTCCCGCTCGACCTTCGCCGTGACGCGGCCCTCGGCGTCGATCTCCAGCTCGTACGTATAGGAGCCGCTCTCATCCTGGCGATGGGACCCGAAGGTGCCCGTCGCGCCGGCCCCGAGGCCGGGGAAGCCGAAGCGGAAGCGCTGGCCGCCCTGGCGCTGCATCGTCTCGTTCAGCCAGCGGTCGAGCTCCGCCTGCCACTGCTCGAGATCCTGGTTCCACTGATCCCAATCCCGCTGGCCCGGCGCGCCGGGGCCGAGCCTGGGGAAGCGCGGCAGAGGCGCGCCTTCTTCGCCCGCGGCCCGCTCCGGCCGCTCCTTGAGGCGCAGGCGCTCGCGCGGCTCCTGCGCCAGGGCGTCGAGCAGCCGCTGCACGTTGTCCCGCACCAGCTGGTTCTCCGCGCCCGCGGCCGCCACGAGCGCCGCGCGCGCGTCTTCGCCGAGCGCCCGGAGCTCCTCGTAGGCGCGGTCGCGCTCCTCCTGGGATTCAGCTCCCAGGGCCTGGATGAGCTGGGAGGCCTTGGCGCCGTCCTGCTCCTTGTTTTCGTCTTGCGCCCAGCCGTTTCGCAGGAGGGCGAAGCCCAGGACCAGCAGCGCAGGCAAGACGCCGCCGATCAGGAAGCGATTTCGCTGCTTGAACATGGAAACCTCCCGTCGTGTCGGAATGTCCAGAGTGTGTTGACCAAGCGTGCTGCAGTACGCATGACGCAGCCTCATCGCAGATGCACTCGTCAGGCGCGCGCCAGCCGCGCCGCGGCCGCCGGGAAGGACGGGCCGTCAGCCCCTCGTCCCGATCTCGGCGACAAGCTCGATGCGCTCGCCCCCCCGGATGACCTCGAGCGTGACGGCGGTCCCGACCCCGGCGTCGCGGATGAGCTGGCCGAAGCGATCGAGTCCACCGATCAAGCGCCCGCCGAACGTGACGAGCACGTCATTGGGACGCAGCCCCGCCCTCTCCGCCGGCGAGTTCTTGAACACGCGCTCGACCAGCACTCCCTCGCCGGGCTTGAGGCGGAGCTGCGCGGCGAGCGCCTCGTTCTTGATCGACTGCACCCGCACGCCGATCCAGGGGACCGCGACGCGCTCCGCTTCCTCGCGGTGCGCCCTGATCCCGGCCTCCGCCGCCCGCAGCGCCTCGTCGATCGGCAGCGCAAAGGCGATGCCGTGAGGCTCGACGTCCTCCGCCTCCTCCGGCGAGTGCCAGAGACGCGTGAGGAGCATGCCCACGACCCGCCCCTCGGCGTCCGCGATCGGGCCGCCCTGGTCTCCCGGGTTCGCGGGCAGGGCGAGCTGGATGAGGTTGGACCATTCCGCGCCGCGCGACTCGATGGTTCGTCCCACGCCGCTCACGTGCCCCGGCGTCACGGTGATGCCGAGCGCGAAAGGGTTGCCCAGCAGGAAGACCGGCAGGCCGGCTTCCACGCTTCCTTCCCGGGCGAAGTCGGGCGCCTGGGCCTCGAGGCCCGCGACGCGCACCACCCCCACGTTCGTGGCCTCGTCGCAGGCGATGAAGTCGGCGAGGACGATCTCGCCGAGCTGGTTCTCGGCCACGATCACTTCCGCGCCCTCGAGCGCGTCCCCGACCGTCAGCACGTACCCCTGCCCGCTCATGAGCGTGCCCGAGATCGCGATGAAGCCGGGCTCCGGCGCCTCGGCGCCGCCGCGCTCCTGCTTGCCGCGCTCCACGTAGAGGCGCAGGAAGGCCGGCTTGACCCGGGCGACCGCGGCGCGCAGGTCGGGCGGCGCGGGAAGGGGCGTGCTCGAGCCGTCCCCGGCCTGCGCGCCCGCCCCCGAGGCGAGAAGAGCGCACCCCAGCGCCAGGACGGAGGCGGCCGCGCGCGCGCGCATGGGCATCGGATCAGAAATCATCCCGGTCGCTGACCTGGCGCAGCCGCGCTGGCGGCAGCGACTCGGTCTCGAAGAACGGCGCGGGTCCCAGGTGGTGCAGCTTGCCCGGCCGCATGCGCTCCGGGATCACGAGGATGCCCCCGAACTCGTCGGCCGGCGAGAGGGGTGCCGCGTCGTGGACCACGCGAATGGCGGGCTCGCCGAACCCCGCGGGGATACGCGGCAGGCGCTCGTTGCCGCCGCGGCTCGCGAAGTAGAGGAGGCCGGCGCCGCAGAAGAGGACCAGGGCGGCGGCGATGGGCAGGGCGCCGGGGAAGAGACGCGCGCAGCGTGCCCGGAGCGACCCGGCGTGCGGCGCGTGCGCGCCCGCGCGGCCACAGCGCACCTCGGCCATGATCTCCTCGACCAGGCCGTCGGGCGCGGCCGGAGACTCCGGCGCGCGCAGCGGATCGAGGAGCGCCAGAACGTCCTGGTAGTCGCGGTACTCCCGGTAGCAGGACAGGCAGCTGCGCAGGTGCTCGTCGAACTCGCGGAACTCGGCCGCGGTCAGGTCATGGCCCGCGGCCAGCGGGATGAGCTTGCGCTGGCGATCACAGGCCATCGTTCGCCCTCCCGCTCCCCCGGCGCTGCTCGCGGCGCTGCTCGCGGCGCTCCCATTCGTCCTTGAAGTACTTGCGCGCCACGTGCAGGCGCCAGCGCACCGTGGCGTGCGAGGAGCGCACGATGCCGGCGATCTCCTTGCACGACAGGCCGTTCAGCTCGCGCAGGACCATCACGGTGCGGTACTTGTCCGGCAGGCGGGCGAGCACCGCGCGCACCTCGACTCCTGTCTCGGACGCTTCCATCCTGCGGCCGGGGGCAACCTCGGCGCTCGTTCCCGACGCAGGCTCGCCCACGTCATCGAGCGAGACGCTCCTTGCCCGAGAGAGCTTGCGCAGGCGGTCGATGGCCAGGTTGACGACGATCCGGTAGAGCCAGGTGTAGAAGCTCTGATCGAAGTCGAAGCGGTCGAGCGCGCGGTAGACGCGCAGAAACGCCTCCTGGACCACGTCCCGCGCCTCCTCTTGGTCGGCGAGGAGGCCGTGCGCCACCCAGTAGGCGCGGCCGGAGTAGCGCTCCACCAGCGTCGCGAAGGCGCGCTCGTCTCCTGCCTGGCAGGCGCGGATGATCTCGCCGTCGGTCGCCGGTCCCGCGGCAGGAGGTTCGCTTGCGCCGGGCTTCCGGTCCTTCATGTTCCGGTATTTCGTGCGCAATGACAGAAGTGAAACTGCAGCCAACAGAACCTCCTGCGGTCGGGGAGGAACCGGGAGCGGCAGGCGCGTCCCGCTCCTGGATCATAGCCCGGTCAGTCCCCTGATACGCCTCGGAAGGCCACGTGTGAGGCGCAGCGCCCCGCTCAGGCCCCCGACGGCCGCTCCTCCCCCCGCGGCTCGGCGCCCTCCCCTTCGGCGCCCTGTGTGGAGCCGGCCGGGGCCTCGACTCGCTCCTCGGGCGCGCGCCCGCCGCGCGCGCGCGCCTCGAGGACGGCCTGCACCAGGTCCTCGCCGTTGCCGATCCGGCGGTAGCGCTCGTGCCTCCTGCTCAGGAGATCGGCGAGCGGCAGCTTCCTCAACTCCTTGATCCTGGAGAGGATACGGTCCCGCACGGTGATCGCCGTCTTGAGATGGTCGCCGTGCGCTCCGCCGAGCGGTTCCGGCACGACCTCGTCGACGAGACCGAGCCTCTCGAGGTCCCGCGAGGTGATCTTGAGAGCCGTGGCCGCCTGCTCGGCCCTGTCGCTGTTCTTCCAGAGGATCGCCGCGCACCCCTCCGGGGAGATGACCGAGTAGTAGGCGTATTCCAGGATCATGAGGTGATCGCACACGCCGATTCCGAGCGCGCCGCCGCTCCCGCCCTCGCCGATCACGCAGGAGATGACCGGGACCCGCAGCTTCGACATCTCGAGGATGTTGCGGGCGATGGCCGATGCCTGGCCGCGTTCCTCGGCGCCGATGCCCGGGTAGGCGCCGGGCGTGTTGATGAGCGTGACGATCGGCAGGCCGAACTTCTCCGCGAGCTTCATCTTGAGCAGGGCCTTGCGGTAGCCCTCGGGGTGGGCGCAGCCCCAGTTGGCCGCGAGGCGCTCCTCGGTGGTCTTGCCCTTGCGGTGGGCCACGAGCATGAGACGCTCGTCGCCCAGCCTCGCGAACGCGGTCAGGATCGCCTTGTCGTCGGCGAAGGCCTTGTCCCCGTGCAGCTCGATGACGTCCTCGAAGATGAGGTTGACGTAGTCCGTGGTGATCGGCCTGAGCGGGTGGCGCGCGAGGCGCACCTTCTGCCAGGGGGTGAGGGACGAGTAGATCTGCCGCAGGAGCTTGTCGCGCAGCTCGCGCAGCGGCCGCACCTCGTCCGTGAGGTCCATGCGCGTGTGCTCGGCCAGCTCCTGCAGATCGCCGATCTTCTGTTCGAGTTCCACGATCGAGCGCTCGAAGTCGAGAGCGCTCTGGACGGGATCGGGTTTGCGTGCCGCCATCGTGCCTCCACGCCGTCCGGCCGCGCCGGAACGGCTCAAACCGGCCAGGATACCGAAACTCCGGCCCGCGGGGGAAGGACTCGCGCGCTCCCCGGCCGCGCTGCGCGGTCCACCATTCCGGGGCGGGAGCGGGCTCTTGCCCGCGACCGCCTTCCGCCAGTGTGTTGTTCACAGCGAGCCCGCCTTGACCGCAGCTATCGAGGCGGCGCGTTTGCCGAGCGGAGCGGCGTTTCCCTGGCGAAGGGAGCGGCTGCGGCGGCTCAGCCACCGGCGCCTGCCGTTCCTCAGCCGCGCCCGCCGCCAGCATCGCCTCTGCCGCCAGCGAGCCCCTTCGCGTTCTTCGCGCACGAGCGGCGGCTCAGCCACCGGCGCCTGCCGTTCCTCAGCCGCGCCCGCCGCCAGCATCGCCTCTGCCGCCAGCGAGCCCCTTCGCGTTCTTCGCGCACGACATGCACCGGAAGCCGCTGCCGCTCCCGGAGGCCGGGGAAACGGCCGCGACGCTCCTCTCTCCGCGCTCCCCTCCCCTCCGGCTCCGGGAAACCGACAGCGACGCCTCTCCCGCCGCGCGTCCCCGCGCGGTGCACCATTCTGGGGCGGGAGCGGGCTCTTGCCCGCGACCGCCTACCGCCAGTGTGTTGTTCACAAGCGAGCCCGCCTTGACCGCGAGTATTGAGACGGCGCCGATGCGGAGCGGAGCGGCGGTTCCCCGGTGAAGGGGACGGCCGCGCCGCCCTGGGCCCTTCACGCCTGCCGTGCCTTCGTCGCGCTGAGCCTGCCGCGTCGCCTCTGCCGCCAGCAGGCACCCATCATTCGTCGCGCACACCATGCACCGGCAGGCGCGCACCCGTCCCCGGACGCCGGGGAAACGGCCGCGATCGCTCCGCCTGATGCACTCTCCCTCTTCCTTGAGCCCGCCGGCCTTCCTAGCATCGCTCCATGCCGCCCTCCCCCCCTTCCTACGAGTCCTTCCGCGTCGAGGTCCTGGTGCGCGCGGGCTTCTCCGACGCGCGCGGCAACGCGGCCCGCGCCGAACTCGAGCAGTACGGCGCGCGCGGGGTGGGCGCGGTGCAGAGCGTGCGCGGCTTCAGCCTCGCCCTGCCCGGCGGCCGCGCCGCCGCGGAGCGCATCGCGGCCGCGGTCCTCGCCGACGCCGTGACCGACGTCTTTGCCGTGCTCGGCGAGGGCGAGCTGCTCCCCCTGCCGGCGGGCTTCTCGCGGCGCATCGACGTGGTCAAGAAGGCGGGCGTGATGGACCCCGCGGCCGAGGGGGTGCTGCGCGCCGTGCGCGCCGCGGGCGAGGACATCCTCGCCGCGCGCACCTACAGCGCCTTCCTCGTGGCCGGCGAGCCGGGGGCGGAGGCGCTGCGCCAGGCCGGGGCGCGCGCGCTCGGCAACGAGGCCATCGAGGAGATCAGCGTCGGCGCCGGCAGGCCGGTCGAGCCGCTCGCCCAGAGCGCGCCGGCGCGCTTCCTGCGCGTGGTCGTGGACCTGCCGGAGAGCGACGAGCGCTTGCTCGCCATCAGCGCCGCGGGCGGCCTCTCCCTGTCGCTCGAGGAGATGCGCGCCATCCGCGCCCACTTCCGCGCCGCCGCGCGCTCGCCCACCGACCTCGAGCTCGAGACCATCGCCCAGACCTGGTCGGAGCACTGCAAGCACAAGACGCTCACCGGCGCGGTGGAGATCGACGGGCGGCGCTACGAGAACCTGCTGCAGGAGACGATCTTCGCCGCGACGCGGGCGCTCGACCGCCCCTGGTGCGTGTCGGTCTTCAGCGACAACGCGGGAGTGGTCGCCTTCGACGAGGACTTCCACGTCACCTTCAAGGTCGAGACGCACAACCACCCCTCGGCCATCGAGCCCTACGGCGGCGCCGGCACCGGCATCGGCGGCGTGCTGCGCGACACCATGGGCACGGGGCTAGGCGCCAAGCCGATCGTGTCCACGGACGTCTTCTGCGTCGGCCCGCCCGACCTCGCGCAAGACCAGGTCCCACCAGGCGCCCTCTCGCCGCTGCGCGTGCTCAAGGGCGTGGTGGCCGGCGTGCGCGACTACGGCAACCGCATGGGCATCCCCACGGCGAACGGCGCCGTGCTCTTCGACCGGCGTTACACCGGGAACCCGCTGGTCTTCTGCGGCTCCGTCGGGCTCCTGCCGGCGGGCAAGGTGGAGAAGAACGCGCGGCCCGGCGATCTCGTGGTCGTGGCCGGCGGCCGCACCGGCCGCGACGGCATCCACGGCGCGACCTTCTCGTCGCGCGAGCTGCACTCCGCGTCGGAGACGCTCGACTCGGGCGCGGTGCAGATCGGCAACGCCATCGCCGAGAAGCGCCTGCTGGACGCGCTCTTGCAGGCGCGCGACCGCGGCCTGTACACCTGCATCACCGACTGCGGCGCGGGCGGGCTCTCCTCGGCGGTGGGCGAGATGGCCGCCGCGTGCGGGGCCGACGTGGACGTGGAGAAGGTGCCGCTGAAATACGCCGGCCTGAGCTACGCCGAGATCTGGATCAGCGAGGCGCAGGAGCGCATGGTCTTCGCCGTGCCGCCGGAGCACGAGGCCGAGCTCCTGGAGCTGTTTTCCTCCGAGGACGTCGAGGCCACGGTCATCGGCCGCTTCACCGCCTCGGGGCGCCTGGTGGTGCGCTGCGGCGGCGCGCCCGTGGGCGACCTCGACCTCGACTTCCTGCACCAGGGCGTGCCGCGCGTGGCGCGCCGGGCGGCGCTTCCGGCCGCGCGCGAGGACGAGCCCGACCTCCCCAGCCCGGAGAGCCTCGGCGGCGCGCTGCTGCAGCTTCTTTCCGCGCCCAACATCGCCAGCAAGGAGTGGATCGTGCGCCAGTACGACCACGAGGTGCTGGCTGGCACCGTGGTCAAGCCCTTCGCCGGCAGGGAACAGCTGGCGCCCGCGGACGCCGCGGTCATCAAGCCGCGCCTCGACTCCTCTCGCGGTATCGCGATCGGCTGCGGGATCAACCCGGCCTACGGCGACGTCGATCCCTACGAGATGGGGCTCCTCGCCGTGGACGAGGCCGTGCGCAACGTCGTGGCGGCCGGCGGCCGCGCCGACCGCGTGGCCCTGCTCGACAACTTCTGCGCCGGGAGCTGCGAGAGGCCGGAGATCCTGGGCGCGGTGGCGCGCGTGGCCGAAGCGTGCCGCGACGCGGCGCTCGCGCTGGGCGCGCCGTTCATCTCGGGCAAGGACTCCCTGAACAACGAGTATCGCTGCGCCGAGGGCAGCGCCGCCATTCCCACGACCCTGCTCGTCTCCGCGCTGGCCCACGTGGACGACGTGCGGCGCGCGGTCACGACCGACCTGAAGAGGGCGGGGAGCGCGCTGCTGCTCGTCGGCGTCACGCGCGCCGAGCTGGGCGGCTCGGCCTGGTACGCGCTGCATGGCCGCATCGGCCGGTCCGTGCCGCAGGTCGACCTCGAGCGCGCGCGCGAGACCTTCGCGGCGATCACCGGCCTGCAGAACGGCCGGCTGGCCCTCGCCTGCCACGACCTCGCCGAGGGCGGCCTGGGCGTCGCTCTGGCGGAGATGGCCTTTGGCACGGGGCTCGGCGCCGAGGTCGACCTCGCCCTGGTGCCGCGCGCGAGCGGCGCGGGCGGCCTCCTCTCCGTGGAGCGGGACGACCGCATCCTCTTCTCCGAGTCGCCGACGCGCTTCCTGCTCGAGGTCGCCCCGGAGCGCCTGGCCGGCGCGCGCGAGCTCCTCGCCGGCCTGCCGCACGCGGTCATCGGCCAGACCAGCGCCGCGCCGCGCCTGGCGATCCGCGGCCTGGAACGTGCGCTCGTGCTGGACGAGCCGATCGCCTCCCTGCAGCGCGCCTTCGCCGCGCCACTCGACTTCGGCTCGCCGGCCGCCCGGCCCGCCGCGGGAGGGCCGCGATGAAGCCGCGCTTCCTGGTGCTGCGCGCCGCGGGCACGAACTGCGACCTGGAGACCGCCTTCGCCCTGGAGAGCTGCGGCGCGCGCGCGGAGCGCGTGCACGTCAACCGCCTCCTCGGCGGCCAGGCGGCGCTCGACGCCTGCGACGCGCTCGTCATCCCGGGCGGCTTCTCCTACGGCGACGACATCGCTGCCGGCAAGGTCCTCGCCGTGGAGCTGCTCCACCACCTGCGGGACCCGATCCTCGCGCTGGTCGAACGCGGCGGGCTGGTGCTCGGCATCTGCAACGGCTTCCAGGTGCTGGTCAAGATGGGCATGCTCCCCGGCATCGCCGCGCCCATCGGCGTCCAGGAGGCGGCGCTCACCGACAACGACTCCAGCAGGTACGAGGACCGCAGGGTGCGCCTGGTCTCGGTGGCGGAGCGCTGCGTGTTCTGCGGGCCGGGCGAGCGCATCGAGCTGCCGCTGGCGCACGCCGAGGGCAAGTACGTGCCGCGCGACGCGGCGCTGCACCGCGCGGTGGTGGCGGGCGGCCACGTGGCGCTGCGCTACGTGGCCGCGGACGGCGGCGCGCCCTCTTACCCCGAGAACCCGAACGGCTCGATCGATCACGTCGCCGGCCTGGTGGACCGCACCGGCCGCGTGCTTGGCCTCATGCCCCACCCGGAGCGCGCGCTCCTGCGCGTCCACCACCCGGCCTGGACCAGGGAAACGCCTCCCGGCGCGGGCGAGGACGGACACGGCGCGCGCTTCTTCCGGAACGCCGTCTTGTACCTGCGCGGCTGAGCGCGCGGCCGCTGCGGCGCTCAGCGGTA
>JACQZJ010000025.1:19959-42191 GCA_016213895.1 Planctomycetota bacterium
ACCTGCGCGGCTGAGAGCGCGGCCGCGGCGGCGCTCAGCGGTAGACGATCCACCCGCCGGCGATCGTCAGGTAGACCCGCGTCTCCAAGAGCCCGCGCGCGTTCTCCTCGTCGAGCGGACGGTCGAGGACCACGAGGTCGGCGAACGTGCCCGGGGAGAGCGCGCCGAGTTCCCGCTCGCGCCCTGCGGCGAAGGCAGAGCCGCTGGTCTGCGCGCCAAGGGCCTCCTCCAGGGTGACGCGCTCCTCCGGGAAGTAGGCCGGCTCCGTTGGGTCGGCCTCGGCGGCGCGCGTCGCGGCCGAGAAGAGGTTGCGCAGCGGATCGAGAGGTTCGACCGGGTAGTCCGAGCCGAACGCCAGGACGATGCCGCCGTCCAGGAGGCGGCGCCAGGGGTAGGAGTCGCGCGCGCGCTGGGCGCCGAGGCGCTGGAACGCGAAGCGCCGGTCGCTGAGGAGATGGCAGGGCTGGACCGAGGCGATCACTCCCAGCTCGCGCATGCGCGGGACGTCGCTCGGCCGGATGACCTGGGCGTGCTCCACGCGATGGCGCCGGCCGCTCGTGCCGTTCTTCTCGGCGGCCGCGGCAAAGGAGTCCAGCGCCAGGCTCACGGCGCGGTCGCCGATGGCGTGCAGGGCGACCTGGAAGCCGGCCGCGTCCGCCGCGATCACGCGCTCGCAGAGGACCTGCTCCTCCACCACGAGGATCCCGTCGGTCGAGCGGTCGTCGGCGTACGGCTCGAACAGGGCCGCGGTGCGCGAGCCGAAGGTGCCGTCCACGAAACCCTTCAGGGTGCGCATCTCGAGCCAGCCCCGGCGCGGCGCGAGATGCTCGCGCAGGCTGATCCAGCGCTCGAGGTCGCCGTCGAGTTCGCCCCACAGGGAGACGCGCGCGGTCAGCAGTCCCTCCTCGAGCAGCTTCAGGTAGACGTCCGGATCGCCGCCGTGGTCGGTCACGGAGGTCAGACCGACGCGGCGCGCCTCCGCCAGGGCGAGGAGGACGCCGCGCCGCGCATCCGCGGCGTCGAAGGGCGGCAAGAGCCGCGCGACCAGCGCGACCGCCTCCTCCTTCAGGATGCCGGTCGGCACGCCCTCGGCGTCCCGCACGATGGCCCCGCCCGGCGGATCCGGGGTCTCCTCGCTGATGCCCGCCATGTTCAGCGCCAGGGTGTTCGCCAGGGCCGCATGGCCGTCGACGCGCCGCACCAGGAGCGGATGCCCCTCGCTGACCGGGTCGATGGCGCGCCGCGTCGGCCATTCCCCGCCGGCGAGAAGCGACTGGTCGAAGCCGCGGCCGCGGATCCACTCGCCCGTGTCGAGGCCGGCCGCGTGCACCCGCACCCGCTCCGCCAGCTCCTCCAGGCTCCGGCAGCCGCGCAGGTCCAGCTCGAGCAAGGAGAGCCCGCCGCTCATGAGGTGCGCGTGCGCGTCGAAGAAGCCGCGCAGGACCGGGCGGCCGCCGAGGTCGATCACTTCGACGCCCGCCGGCAGAGCGCGTTCGCACTCTTCCCGGCTGCCCACGGCCACGATCCGCTCGCCCGCGATCGCGAGCGCCTCGGCCTCCGGCCTGGCGGGATCGAGCGTGATGACGCGCGCGGACACGAGCAGCAGGTGGCCGGGGGGGTCCGCCGCAACCTGCAGGCCAAGAGCAAGCAGCACCATCGCCAGCATCTCCGCCTCCACGCTCCGGTCGCGCCGCCGCGCCAGGCAGCGCGCGGGGTTGTGACGCGGGCCCCTGGAGCGTAGCATCGCCGTGTTCGGACGGACACGTCCTCAGCGGGCGCGCGCGCGTTCGCCGTCGTCTTCCACGAGGCCGCACGACATGCAGTCGATACTGGAGAAGGCGCTCGCTCAAGGCGCGCTCGAGTGGTGGCCCGGCGCGCGCGCGCGCGCGGCGGCAGGCGGCGAGCACGTCCTGGCCGAGCTCTTCCCGGCGCTGGCGCGGCGCGCCGGCACGGCTTCGCTCGGCGGCGGGCTGCGCTCCGAGGAAGTGGGCCCCGACCGCCCGGCGCGCGCGGACCTGGACGCGTGGCGGCTCTGCGACGCCGCCGGCCTGGTCCTCATCGGCCTGGCGCGGGCCGGCGGGGAAGCCCTGATCGACCTGTTCCAGCACGGCGACTTCGAGGAGCGCACGATCGTGCTGCGCGCGCTCTGCCTTCTGCCCGTGAGCGAGGCGACGATCGCCCTCCTCGGCGAGGCGCAGCGCACGAACGTCGAGAACCACTTCGCGGCCGCGGCCTGCGACTCGAACCTGCCGGCGCGCGCCGCCCTGCACCCCTCCTTCGGCCTGGAGGGGTTCAACCGTCTGGTGCTCAAGGCCGCCTTCCTGCAGGAGCCCGTGTCCCGGCTGCTGGAAGTGGAGACGCGGGCCAACCCGGAGCTGACGCGCATGCTGCAGGACCTCGCCAGCGAGCGCGAGGCGGCCGGCCGGGCGGTGTGGCCCGGCACGAACCTGCTCATCGCCTTCGCCCCGATCGAGGGGACCGCGGCGCGCCTGGTCGGCGGCCTGGAGCACGGCGACGACGTGCGGCGCCGCAGCGCGGCCGAGGGCCTGGCCGTGCTGAACCAGAGGGACCTGCAGCCGTTCATCAGGGAGCGCCTGCGGCGCGAGCCGCGCGCTGAGATCCGCGCCGCGCTCGAGCGGGCACTCAGGAGCTGAGGGCAAGTCATGCGCATCTTCGAGCCGCACATCCACATGTTCAGCCGGGTGACCGACGACTACCAGCGCATGGCCACGGCCGGCGTTCGCGGCATCCTCGAGCCCGCCTTCTGGCTGGGCCAGAACCGCACCTCGGTCGGCTCCTTCATCGACTACTTCGACACGCTCATCGGCTGGGAGAGGTTCCGCGCGCGGCAGTTCGGCATGCACCACTTTTGCGGGATCTCCCTCAACCCGCGGGAGGCGAACAACGAGCGCGTGAACGCCGGCGTGCTCGAGGTCCTGCCGCGCTACCTCGAGAAGAACGGCGTGGTTTGCGTGGGCGAGATCGGCCTCGACGACCAGACCAGGACCGAGGAGCAGTTCCTCATCGCCCAGCTCGAGCTGGCGGCGCAGCACGGCCTGCCGGTCCTGATCCACACGCCCCACCGCGACAAGAAGAAGGGCTTCGAGCGCATCATCGCGCTCCTCTCGGACCTCGACTACGACATGCGCATGGTCCTGCTCGACCACGGCAACGAGGAGACCATCAAGCTCACGCGCGACCTCGGGTGCATGTCCGGCTTCTCGATCTACCCCTTCACGAAGATGGACGAGGCGCGCATGACTGCCATCGTATTGGAGTACGGGGTGGAGCGTTTGATCGTGAACAGCGCCGCCGACTGGGGGGTGAGCGATCCCCTGCTCGTGCCCAAGACCGTGGTCAAGATGCGCCAGGCCGGCGTCTCGGAGGAGGACATCGAGACCCTCGTCTGGCGGAATCCCGTGGGCTTCTTCGCGCAGAGCGGCCGCTTCACTCCAGCGGACCTCGAACAGCCGGCGGCCATCGATCGACGCGAGACCTACGAGGGAAACTCGATGCTGCGCGGCCAGGACCCGGAGAGGATCTGACCGGCGCGCCTTCCGCCCGGCAGCGCGCGCCTACCTCATCCCCTGCCCGCCGAGCTTCGCCCGCGCCTCGCGGGAGATGGCCGAGCGTGGGGTCTTGCGCATCACCAGGTGGAGGATCTGCGCGCCGAGCGCGCGCACCGTGTTCCCCTGCTCGAGGAAGTGGGTGCCCACGTAGTAGAGCTCGTCTGGTCGCAGCAGGGCTTCCTTGCGCAGATGGTCGAAGAGCGGAAAGCCCTGCGGAACAAGGCCGAGGAGCAGCTCGAGGGCTGGGTCCTGGGCGCGCGCCGCGCTGCCGACGCTGCGCGGCAGGAGCTTCAGCAGGGCGATGGCCAGCTCGTAGCGCACCTCGGCGTCGAACAGCCCCTGGCGCTCCAGCAGCCGGAAGGTGCGGGCCGCATCCTCGAAGCGACGGCTGCGCTTCTTCCTCAGGCCGCGCCGCATGAGCGCGGCGCGCGTCTCCTTCTCCGAGGCCTGGCGCATCAAGAAGAGGAGCGGCTCGTAGAGCCGGTTCTCGCTGTCGAGGAGCCGCACCACCCGGTCCCCGAGGTGGACGACCTGTTCGAGGGAGAGGCGCGATGCGCACGGCTTGAGGATGCGCGCCATCACCCAGGCGCGCTCCGGGTTCACCTCCCGCATGAGGCGCTGCAGCACCACGCCGCCGGCGGCCGCGAGCTTCCCCAGGGACTCGGCGGCGAGATCGCGCACGGCCGGTTCGCTGTCATCCATATGGCGCAGCAGGACTTCCGCTGATCGCCGCGAGTCGATTTCACCGAGCTTGGCCAGTGCGTAGCGCCTGACCTGCGGCTGCCGGCTCTTCGCCAGCTCCTCGAGCGCCGGCAGCATCCCCGGCGAACAGGGCATGGGGTAGAGCACGTCGAGCGCCGGCCGGACGATCCCCTGGAAATCCTTCTCTCCGAGATAGCGGAGGAGGGCCTTCACCATGGCCTCGGCGCCTCTCGCCGGCCGCGGCACGTTCCGCAGCGCGGCGAGCGCCGCCCTGCGCAGGACCGGGTCGCGGCTCGGCCCGCTCAAGCGCAGGAGCAGCGGCACGAAGCGCGGATCCTCGAGGTATCCGAGAATGCGCACCGCGGCGGCCTTCGCCTCGACGTCTTTTCGCGCATCCGCGGTGTCGACGAAGCGGATGACGTGTTCAGCAAAGGTCGTCCGCTCCTCCTGCGAGGCGTTTCGGAGTTCCTGGCGGATGTCGAGGAGCATCTCCTGGACCAGCGCCGGCTCGTCCTCCTTCAGCGAATCCAGCAGGAGTTTCGTGGCCTGGGTGCCGCGCACGCGCGCCAGCACCTGGTTGATCGCGCGGCGCTCCGCGCCCGTGGCGCCCTTGCGCACCGAGGCGAGCGTGCGGACCACCCCCGAGCCCATGCCTGCCACGACGCGGATGGCCTGCTCGCGGTGCTCCCCGCCCGACTGGAGCAGCGGCAACACGAAGGGTAGACAGCTCGGCGATCCGATCTTCTCGAGAGCCTCGAGCACGTACCCCTTCAGATGAGCGCTCTCACCGTTGGCGAGGGTCTCGCCCAGCGTGCGCACCACGCCGTCGTCGCCATCGCAGAGCTCGCCGAGAACGAGCGCGGCCGCACAGCGCACTTCCTCCCGCGTGCTCTTCAGTAGTTCGCAGATCTTGCGGACCTGTTCGTTCATCGGCGTCTCCCCGTTCGCGGTTCCCCGTGCCCCTCGGTTCATTCGGAGCGGGGAAGTCCGTCCTGCGAGGTTGCTGGAAGGATATCAAGGTGGGAGGCCCTTCCCTGTGGATTCTGGGGGAAAGATGGTTGACAACTGTGGATAAACTGTGTGCGAATCACTGTTATCATTTCCAGGTAAACATGTTATGTTCGTGGATGCGCCCTTGGAAGTTTCTTCCGCTCACGAGGGACGAGTGTAGAAAATTTGGACTAACAGCCCTCCGCCAGACGGACAGGCGCGCCGCGACACGAACCGCTTCGCGCCCTGACCGTTCCTCTCCATGTGACGCTAGAATCACGCCCGCTGGACTCGCTGACCGCAAGCGACGCCGGGACCCGACCTAAAAACATCAAGCAAGAGGCGTTCCGTGAGAAGACTGCTGTTCGTGTTCGCTCTCGCGACCTGGAACGTCACGGCCCTGTGCGAGGACTCCGTCGACGTGAGGGGCGTCATCGACGACTCCATTCGCGCGATGCGCGGCCTGCAGAACGAAAACGGCTCCTACGGCGCTCCTGATCAGCAGCCCTTGGCCACCGCGCTTGTCTTGCAAGTGCTGGGGGAGTGCCACGAGCACTACACGACCCAGGATGGTCCGTTCGTGCGCGCTGCCGTGGAGGCTCTCCTCGCGCATCAGCTCGGCGACGGCTCGTTCGCTCCCGAAGAAGACGAGCAACGCGTGGCCGTGACCGCAGAGGCCCTGCTCGCCCTGGAGGCCGTGGCGAAGGTCAGCGACTACGAGCCAGCGCGGCAGAAGGCGGCCGCGTTCCTCGGAGCGCTTACGCCCGATCAGCTCGGCGACTCGGCCGCCCTGGTGCGCTGGGCTCTCGTCGGCAGGACCGAGAAGCTGGTGCACATCGGGAGTTACATCGAAGAAGGCGAGACGCTCGACACGGAGGGAGCGTGGACCAAGACCATCGGCCCGCGCCTCGCGACGGCGCAGCAGGCCGCGCTCTCGAGCCTCGACGCGCAGTCGCTCAAGGCCTCGGCGGACCGGCTCCTCGCCCTCATCGAGATCCAGTCCGTGGAGACGGTCCGGCCGGCGGCAGCGGCCGAGCTGCCCCCGCTCTCGAAGCGGCCGCTTCCCAGAAGCAGCGCAGAGGTCGAAGCGCGACTCGACGACGCCCTGCGCTTCCTTGGAATGGCGCAGCAGGACGGCCGCTTCGGGATCGGGGACTTCGCCGATCCCGGAATCACCGGCATCGCCCTCTCCGCCGTGATCCGCAGCTGCGACCGCCGATCCCTGCCCCGGCCGGAGTACGTTGGCCCGGGCCTGGACTGGCTCGTCTCCTTGCAGAAGGAGGACGGCGGCATCTACCAGCTCGGGTTGAAGAACTACGTGACGAGCGTGGCCGTGGAGGCGCTCGTGGCTTCGGGCGACGAGCGCTTCCGCGGCCCGATCGACCGGGCGGTCGCGTTCCTGAAGGCGACTCAGCTGGACGAGGGGGAGGGATACTCCACGGAAAAGGACCCCTTCTACGGTGGATTCGGCTACGGCAGCTCGGAGAAGCCGGACCTGTCGAACACGCAAATGGCCCTGCAGGCGCTCCACGAGGCAGGGGTCTCGCAAGAGGACGAAGCGTTCAAGAAGGCGCTCGCGTTCCTGAACCGTTGCCAGAACCGGCCGGAGAGCGGCGCGCCCGCCATCACCAAGCGCGACGGGACCGTGGTCGTGGCCGGCGAAGATGGCGGCGCGGTGTACCGTCCGGGGGACAGCAAGGCGGGCACCGAGACCACTCCTGGCGGCAAGACGATCGCGCTCTCGTACGGATCGATGACCTACGCCCTGCTGAAGTCCTACCTCTTCGCCGGCCTCGATCCGGACTCGCCCCAGGTCCAGGACGCAGTCCAGTGGATCAGCGCGCACTACACCGTGGAGGTCAACCCCGGGTTCAGGAGCACGCAGCAGGACGCAGCCTACCAGGGGCTCTACTACTACTACCTCACCCTGGCGCGCGCGCTCCAGGCGTACGGCGCCGAGCGAGTGAAGGACGCCGCGGGCGTGGAGCACGACTGGAGGGCGGAGCTGCGCGATCAGCTCTTCGCCCTGCAGGCGGAGGACGGCCACTGGATCAACCTGCGCTCCTCGCGCTGGATGGAAGGAAACCCGGTGCTGACCACGGCCTACGCGCTCTTGGCACTGAACGAGACCGGATGGGACTTCTGAGCTTCGCTCCCGCGAGCCCCGCGGGGCTATAGTAGGGCCGCAGGCGTCCGGGCGGCGCTACCCGTCCCCCGGCCAGGAGGCCAGCAGGATCCAGGCATGCGCGGCCCGCTCAACCGCATCTTCGCGACCACCGGCTCGCTCGCCACGCAGGCGAAGATCGCCCGGCGCTACCTCTACGCCTTCCTGCGCCACGGCACGCCGCGCAAGTATTGGAACTTCCTCAACGTCGAATGGGCGCGCTGGCGGGGCAACGCGTTCGTGCGGGGCATGCCCTACGTCCTCAAGATCGAGTCGACGAACATCTGCAACCTCGAGTGTCCCTTCTGTCTCGACCGCGACCGCAGCCAGTTCAAGGCAGAAGGCATGCGAGGCTTCGGGCGCATGCGCGCGGACTTCTTCAAGGCGATCATCGACCAGCTCGGGCCCTACGCCTTCAACGTGAACCTCTACGGCTCGGGCGAGCCCCTGCTCTTCCCCGAGGCGTACGAGATGATGCGCTACGCCGCGGACCGGAACATCGGGGTGCGCATCTCCTCCAACCTCTCGATGCGCGACTTCGACGACGAGCTGGCCGCGCGCATCGTCGGCGCCGGCATCGAGCACCTGATCATCTCGTGCCACGGCGCCAGCCAGGAGACCTACGAGAAGTACCAGGTGGGCGGCGACTTCGAGCGCGTGCTCCGCAACATGAAGAAGCTGGTGGAGACGCGCCGCCGCCTGAAGCGCAGGCTCCCCTTCCTCGACTGGCAGTTCCTCATCTTCCGCCACAACCAGCACGAGCTGGAGCGGGCGCGGGCGCTGGCGCGGGAGCTCGGCGTCGACCTGCTGCGGCTCATCTACCCCAACATCCCGCCGGAGCACAAAGAGGCCTGGCGGCCGCGCGCGGAAGGGGAAGCCGCTGGCTACCAGGCGCAGGGCGAGGCCGGCAAGGCAGCGCGGAAGGAAGGAGCGCCGGCGCAGGACGCGCGGCCGGAGAGCCGCGCCGTGATCCGGGTGGAGCGCTGCTCTTGGCCCTACCGCTCGATCTACTTCAACTGGGACGGGGGCATCCTCCCCTGCTGCGACGGCACGACCACGCCCGCTTACGACCTGGCGAAGTTCGACGCGACGCTCGACGTCCGGGCGATCTGGAACGGCCCGCACTACGCGAAGATCCGCCGCTACGCGAACTTCGAGGTGGCGCCTGCCGACATGGAGAAGCGCTACACCTGCGCCTCGTGTTTGAAGCCGCTGGCGCCTTTCCTCGTGCTGGAAAAGGGAATGCTCCTCGATCCGCAAGTCGAGAAGAAGATCAAGCAGACCCTGGGGCGGACCCGGGGCGCGGGCTGACCGCCCAGCGGAATCCCGATCGCGCCACAACTCGCGCCCTCGCGACCGGTTGAAGGAGGTCGGTGGCGGCGCCGAGGCGCCGCCGGACCACACAAGACCGGGAGGCAAAACACGATGAAACGACTTTCATTGGCCCTCATGACCGCAGCCGTGGGCGCGCTCCTCGCTGTGCCCGCCCTGCGAGGCCAGGAGCCGGCAGGCGGCGAGCGAAAGGCGAAGGCGGCCGGAGGTGGAGACCGCGCGCCCGCTGCCGAGGTGCAGGAGGCGCTGCCCACGGCCCCGCCGAAGGTCCAAGGCGAGAAGGCGGGCGGGCGGCTCGGACGGCTCAAGGCGAAGCTCGACCGGAACAAGGACGGCAAGATCGGCCCGGAAGAGGCCAGGGCGGCGCGCAACGCCGTGCGCGAACGTCTCGCGGCAAGAGGCAAGGCGGGCGGCGGCGTGGAACCGGGCAAGGCCCAGGCTGACGGCAAGGGCCGCCGCAAGGCCCCTGCTCCGGCGAAGGCCCACAAGCACCGGGGGCAGGCAGCGAAGCCCGCCGGGAAGAAGCCCCTGCGCGCCGCTCAAGCGGACAAGAAGGCCCTGCGCATCGCCAAGGCCGCCCTGCGCACGGCCAAGATCGCCCTGCGGAAGGCCGAGGCCGCGGCGAAAGGCCCGGGCAAGAACCTCGGCAAGCGGAGCAAGGTCAAGGCCAGGCTCCCCGGAAAACACCTCCCGGCCATGGGCCAAGGAGGAGAGCGCCGCCCCGGGCAGATGCTGCGCGCGCGCTTCCAGAACCTGCGGAAGGCGCATCGCGGCTTCGCTGGCCGCCTGCCGGCTCGACAGACCCCCATGCCCCGCCGCGCGCTCGTGTAGCGGCGGGCGGCATCACGGCGGACGGAGCGCGAAGCCCGTCCCGCCGTCCCTGAGCCCTGCGTTTCAGGAAGGCCCTGGCGGCCCGCTCGCGGCCCGAACCGCTCCCGACGGCGGAACGGCGCCTCTGGGTGGACCGCCGGGGTCTTGTCTACTTGGGGCGGCGCAGCCGCGCCTCGCTCAGGGCTTCCCGAGCAGCCTGCGCGCGAAGTCAAGCGCGAGGCACATCGTCAGCGCCATGTTGTTGTAGTAGAACTGGCCCGTCCGCCCGAGCGAGGTCAGGTTGGGCACGGTCTTCAGGCGCGACCAGAGAGCGCCGAGGCGCTCGAGGTAGTCGAGGGGATAGACCGGGTAGGAGTCGGGCGCCTCCCGCACGCGCACGTCCAGCACGTCCGCGCGCTGCAGGTAGCCGAGCCGCACCAGGCCGTCCACGACCTGCCGGCCGAGGGCGTCCGCGTCACGAGTAGCCCCGCCCTCCTGCGGCGAGACCTCGGCGCAGACCGAGTCCATCCCCACCGGCGCCAGGCCCGCGCTGGCGCGCGTCGGGAAGTACAGGCGGTTGAAGACCAGGTCCGGATCGGCGAAGTACGTGTAGAGGAACTCGGCCTTCTTGATCGGCCGGCGCGACTTGACGTAGACCAGCGCGATGGACAGGTACTCCAACGCGGCGCGCTCGAATCCGAGCTGGTCGGCGAGCTGGTGGATGGAGCCGGTCCAGATCACGTGGTCCGGCCGGTCGACGGCGCCGCCGTCCCACTCCACGCGCGCGAGCGCTCCGTCTTCCCCTCTGACCAGACGGGCGGCGCCGGCGCCGAGCAGGAGCGTCCCGCCCTGGCGCTCGAACTCCTCGCGGATCCCCTCCGCGATCATGCCGATGCCCCCGGCCGGATAGAGCACTTGCGGCAGGCTCTGCGAGGTCATGTTGGACCAGGTCCGGAGAAGCATGTCGATCGCCTTCAGGATCTTCTTCCGGAGCGGCGGCGGCCCCTGGTCGACCTGGCGCGTGCGGCCGCCGAGCTGCTTGAAGTAGCGGTCCTGCCCCAGGTCCAGCTCGTTGTCGATGGTGCGCCGCGCCAGGATCCACCAGTCGCGGTGCAGGCGCTCGCCCGCGATCATCGGCAGCTTCTTCTCGATGTACGGCCCGAAGAAGGTCTCGTACATGGCCGGCCCGTAGAGGAAGGAGCTGAAGCCGCGGAAGTCCTGGGCGCTCGGGTGCTGGTTCCGCAGGATGCGCTTCAGGTAGTGCACGACGGCGCGCGGGGGCAGCTTGAAGATGGAGGCGAAGTTGGGCGGCCAGGCGATCTCGCGGCGGCCGAAGTGCGCGCTGATGCGGAAGCCGAGCTCGCGGTACGGTCCCTTCACCAGCCGGCGCACGTAGTCGCTGACGTCCGGGCGCACGTTGAGGAAGAAGTAGTGCGGGCCGACGTCGAAGATGAAGCCGTCCTCGGCAAACGAGCGCGCCAGTCCGCCAACGTGCGGGCTCTGCTCGAGGACGGTCACCTCCTGCCCGGCGGCCGCGAGGCGCTCGGCCGCGGTGAGCCCGGCGAGGCCGGCGCCGATGACGACGTACCTCCCGCGGGCGCTCACGCCGGCGCGTCCGGCGGCACGTTCTCGGCGGAGCGCCGCGCGCGCTTCCTGGCGTGCTCCCCGAGCAGGCGCTTGCGCAGGCGGATGGCGCCGGGCGTCACCTCGACCAGCTCGTCGTCGTCGATGTACTCGAGCGCCTCCTCGAGCTGGAACTCGCGCGGCGGCGCGATGCGCACGTTCTTCTCCGCGCCCGCGGCGCGCATGTTGGTCAGCTTCTTCTCGCGGCCCACGTGCACCACGATGTCGCCGGGCTTGCAGTGCTCGCCCACGATCTGCCCGCCGTAGACCTGGTCGGTGGGCGCGACGAAGAAGACTCCCCGGTCCTGCAGCGCCTCGAGAGCGTAGAACGTCGCGGCGCCGGCCTCGAGGGCCAGCAGGGCGCCGTTGGTGCGCTGCGGGATCGACCCCTTGAAGTACTCGTACTGGTAGAAGTTGTGATGGATGATCGCCTCGCCGCCGGTGAGGTTCAGGAGCTGGGTGCGCAGGCCGATCAGCCCGCGGGACGGCACGTGGAACTCGAGGTGGACCATGCCGCCGCGCGCCTCCATCGTCGTCATCTCGCCGCGGCGCGGCCCGAGCAGCTCGATCACCTTGCCGGACTCCCGCACCGGGCAGTCGACCACCAGGAGCTCGACCGGCTCCGTCTTCCTGCCGTTCAGCTCGCGGTAGATCGGCCGCGGCTTCCCCACGGCGAACTCGTACCCCTCGCGGCGCATCTCCTCGATGAGGATGCCGAGGTGCAGGGTGCCGCGCCCCGACACGCGGAAGCTGTCCGGATCGGGCGTGTCCTCCACGCGCAGCGCCACGTTCGAGCGCAGCTCGCGCGCCAAGCGCTCGCGCAGGTGGCGCGAGGTGAGGAAGCGGCCGGAGCGGCCCGAGAAGGGCGAGTCGTTGACCTGGAAGACCATGGAGATGGTCGGCTCGTCGATGGTGATGATCGGCAGCGGCCGGGGATCGTCCACGTCAGCCACGGTGTCGCCGATGTCGATGTCGGGGATGCCCTGCAGCGCGCAGATGTCGCCCGCCGGCACCTCGCTCGCCTCGCTGCGCTTCAGGCCGTCGAAGAGGAACAGCTCCCCCACGTTGGCCAGCTCCATGCTGCCGTCGCGCCGCAGCAGCGAGACGCGCTGCTTGGCGCGCAGCACGCCCGCAAACACCCGGCCGATGGCGATGCGGCCCACGTAGTCGTTGTGGTCGATGGTCGTCACCTGGAACTGCAGCGGCGCCAGGACCGGCGAGGCGGGCGGCGGCACGTGGTCGCGGATCATCTCCAGGACCGGCAGCAGGTTCTTGCGCTCGTCTCCCAGGGCGCGCACCGCGTACCCCTCGCGCGACGAGGCGAACACCACCGGGAAGTCGAGCGCCGCGTCGCTGGCGCCGAGATCGACGAACAGGTCGAACACCTCGTTCAGGACCTCGAGCGGCCGCGCGTCCTGCCGGTCGATCTTGTTGATCACGACCAGCGGCTCGAGCCCCTGCTCGAACGCCTTCCTCAGGACGAAGCGCGTCTGCGGCATGGGCCCCTCGAAGGCGTCGACCAGCAGGAGCGCCGAGTCCGCCATGCGCAGCACGCGCTCCACCTCGCCGCCGAAGTCGGCGTGGCCCGGGGTGTCGATGACGTTGATCTTCAGCTCGCCCCAGCGGATGGCCGTGTTCTTCGAGAGGATCGTGATCCCGCGCTCGCGCTCCAGGTCGCGCGAGTCGAGGATCAGGTCCGGACCGGTGGAGCGCACGTCCACCGCGCCGAGCTGCCGCATGAGGCGGTCGACCAGCGTGGTCTTGCCGTGGTCGACGTGCGCGATGATGGCGACGTTGCGGATGTTCTCCGCAACACCCGCGCCCGCATTGACCTCGCGGCGATCCATGACCTGGTTTCTCCGTGACGGCGAAACCCCGCAGTCTACCAGGCGGCGGGCGGAAGCACACGTCGCTCTCGCCCACTTCTTCACCGCCGGCCCCGTCCTGCTTCCCGGCAGGAGCAGACTCCGCCGCGCCAGCCGACCTCCTGGCTGGTCTGGGGCCAGAGAGCCGGCCTTCCAGCAGCACGTGGACCAGTCGTCCCGTGGCCGCCCTGCGATCATCGACGGAGAAGCTCTCGCAGCCCTGCTCCACGGTGCGGTCCGGCACGGGGAACCGCGCAAGCCGGAACGTGCGTGGACGTCCAATCGGTAAGGCGTTCACGGAACCTCGGGGGCTTCTACCCATGCGCAGCAAGATCTTCCGATCATCGCTGGTTCGTGTACCGATCCTGAGTCTGGCCATGCTGGCCGTCTCCGCCGTGCTGCTCGAGGACTTCTCCGGCCCGGGCGCATGCCCCACCAAGGCCAAGGCTGCCGCTCGCACGCTTGCGAGCCTTCAGGCCGCTCTTCTCAGCTACCAGGAGATCCACGGAGACTTGCCCGCCTCGCTGGCGGTTCTCTGCCAGAGTGACCCGAAGAACAGCGGCTTGGCGTACATCGAGGACGAGGTTCCCCTGGTCGATCCCTGGGACCGGCCCTTTCAGCTCGAGTTGCTTGCAGGTGGCGGCGTCTCCCTGCTGACCTACGGCTCCGACGGTCTGCCTGGGGGGCGTGGCGACGCACGGGACATCCGTGTCAGCATCCCCTGACACGTCCCGGCTCATGGCCTCGTGCTGCGACACACAATCACGCGGCGTACCTTCACGACTCTGGACTGCCAGCATGGCCGACATCCCGTTCCGGGCGCGCAGCCGGAACGTGTCGAGCGTTCCCGGAGGGTCTTCATGGCGCAACTCCGGCACAAGCTGGAGCCGGAACCAGCGCGGCCGCGCTGGTTCCTGAACGAGCCAGGCGTCGGCTACAGGTTCCGCATGGACCCGCAGTGAACCGAAGCGCGATTCGTCTTGCCCAGTCGGGTGCACGGCGGGAGGATGGTGCGGTATCCTCAGGGAGAATGCGATGAACGCTGCGCGAGACCCGACGCTTCTGGTCGCGATGGTCCTCTCCTGCGCCGGATGCGAGCGCGAGGTACCTGCGCCTCCGGAAGCCGGCTCGTTCCGGATCACGTGGCTCGATCCATCCGCGTCTTCCTCGGATTCTGGGAGACCGGCCTATCGCGTCGTGGGCGAGTCCATCGCCGTGACGCTCGAATACCAGGGGCCGAGGCCGTGGCTCGAGATCGTGCTGGAGAACTGGGAGGGGCCGGTGCTGCAGAATGAGGAAGTCCTTTTCCGGAGGGAGTACGGGGCGCTGGTGAACGTGGGCTTCAATGGCGGTTCTGTGGTCACTCAAGCCCCCCCATTCACCCACCTACGGCAGACGGTCGTTCTGGGACTCCAGAGGCTTCGAGAACCGACCCGCGACGGGGAAAACGCCTTCTTCGCATTCAGCGTCTTCGATCCTGCGGAAGCCGACTGGACATCCACCGACAGCCGGCTCGCGCGCGTGCTGACGTTCCAGGATCCGGGTTCCTTCGGTCAGCAGAGCTTCCCGGCGCATGACCCACGCGGCGAGATTCATCCGGACAGCGACGAAATCTGGATCCGCCACGAGATACGACGGGACGCGGACGTGAAGGAGTCCGGGATGACGCCGCCCTTCGCCCCCGGCATGTACGCCTCGCTGCTCAAGCTGCGGTTCGTGGACGAGTGACGGGAGAACGACGAGGAAGCCCCTCGCGAACTCAAGCTTCCCCTCTCCATTCCCTTCCGTCCCCATCCCACCCAAACAGCCGCGGCGCTCACTCTCTTCGCCCGGCCAACCGCTGCAGCCAGTGGAACAGCCGCGCCTCGAGAAGACCGAACCGGAAGTCGTTCCGCTCCAGTCGCCGGCGCGCCCGGCGCTCCCAGAAGCCCAGCCTGCGCCGCACCCGTCCCTGCGCCAGCGACGAGTAGAACATGAACATGCGGCGCGCGTGCTGCACGTCAGGAGCGATGCGGCCCGGCCACGCCTCGTCCGTCCAGTAGTCCTCGGCGCGCCCCCACTCCTCGAGGGTGCGCGGCGGCTGGAATCCCCCCCGGATCGCCTCCTCATAGGCATCCGAGCCCGGGAGCGGGCGGAACGGCCAGACCTCGGGACGGACGCGCGAGCAGCAGAGCGCGATCTGGCGCGCCCTGTACGAGACCGTCTGCCGCCACGTGGGCGCGCCGCGCCGCTTCCGCCAGATCCCGCGGTTCGTGTACCGCTGGCTCGCCGCCGGCATGGACGTGCTCGACGTGCTGCGCCTCACCGGGCCGCCCTACACGCCGGAGTACTTCCGCCTGTGGGGCTGGTACGCGTGGATGGACTCGAGCAAGGCCGCGCGCGAGCTGGGCTACTCCTTCCGGCCGCTCGAGGAGACCCTCGCCCGCTACCAGTGGTGACGGGGCGTCGCGGCTGCTTGGCTGGGAGCCGGAGAGGAGGGCCCTGCGAGTAGCGATCGCGGCCGTTTCCCCGCTTCCGGGGACAGGTGCGCGCCTTCCGGTGCATGGTGTGCGCGACGAATGGTGGGTGCCTGCTTGCGGCAGAAGCGATGCGGGCAGATCGGCGCGGCGAGGGTGCGGGCGGCGTGGAGACGACGGCGGCGCGGCCGCTCCGCTCTCCGGCGCCGTCCGCACGCTGTCCGCTGCCGGCGCGACTGCCTGGGGTTGGGGACGGCCGTGACCGCGACCAACGACCAGCCGCGGATCCGCTCGACCCCACGAGCGCGAATGGAGACCATCCGTGCCCACAGCGCCGCTCCCATTCCCCAGCGGCCCGACCGCGAGCCACGCACCGCCGGTGGCTGCACGCGAAGGAGACCCGCTTCGCCGAAGACCGGGTGCATGGGCAGCAAGAACGTCCGGGCGCGTGGGTGACACCGCCAAGCTGCCCGGCAAGAGAGCCTGAGGCCCGACCCCGATCAGGCCAAGGCGCACCACGCCCTGGACCTGATCCTCGCCGGACAGGAACGACTTGATGCAGGAGCACGCCCCGCGTGGCGGGGCGTGCGATGCTCTACTGAATCGTCAGCGTCACGCCGTTCGAGTTCGAGTATCCGAGCGGAGCGCCGCCATCGACGACGAACGCCTGGACCACGACCGTGCCGAGGGGCGACCCGGGAGGAATCGCCACCACGGAGTTGATCGCGCCGGCGCCCGGCCCGCCGGCCGACAGAGGCAGCGGGCCGAACGGTCCGAAGATGGGAGAGACATTCATGGTGCATCCGGCGCCCATGGGAATGGCGGCCTGGAACGCGCCCAGGAACAGGAACGCATTCGAACCGCCGAGTCCCTGGGAGATGATGATGTTCAGCGAACCGCCCGGCGTCGGGCAACCCGTCATGTTGAACGTCGGGGTGAACCCGCCCGAACCCGGGCAGCCGCTGCCGTACTGGCTCGGCTGAGTGCAGCCGATCGTCGTGGCCAGGGCCGCGTTCGCCACCGCGATGGCCCAGTCGCCGGGATCGAGGAGGGGCGAGGCGGAGCAGCCGTTCAGGTAGACGATGTACCCGCCGGCGGGGGCCGCGGACTTGTTGTAGGCCATGCAGATCTCGCCGTCCGCGTACGTCCCGTCCTTCACCCCGGCGCCGAGGAGCGTGAGGTAGTCCCGGTAGTAGCCGGAGAGGGTCGTCACGTTGGTGTAGAGGATGGTGGTGCCGTCGCCGACGTAGGTGCTGAGCGAGAAGTGGTTGGTGCCGGCGGGGGATTTGACCGGCGAGTAGCCGGTTCCCATGATCCGTCCAGAAAGGAAGTTCCCTGACGTGTAGGTGCAGAACGGGCCCAAAACCACGTTTCCACCGTTGTCGCAGAAACTCGACAGCACGTTGCCGAACACCACGTTGTTCGCGTAGGCGTAGTTCACCCAGGTGAACACCGCGTCGTAAGTCGCCAGCAGGGCTGGGCTGGGAGTGCCGACCCGTGCGTCGAAGTAGTCGACCGTCGCGCCGCCCGCCGCGGTCGACACCGCCGCGCGGAACGTCGGGTCGTCGGCCCCGGCCGGGGCGTAGAGGATTCGGTCGCTCGGTGTGAGCTTCAACTGGGGAGGCGTCAGAACGTGGCCGGTGAAGACCGCCGCCCGGGTCTCACCGGTGTTGGTCATCTGCGGCCGAGCCGTGGTCGTGGCCGCCACGGCTGAGACCGACAGGAACAGCACGGCGCCGGCAAGTGCAGCTGACTTGAGTTGCATACACATCTCTCCGGAAATGGACGCTGACGTCCAGAAGTGGGGTTCTTCCTCGAGCCCGAACATGCGTGGCCGAACGATCTCTCGGGGACTCCTGTTGGGGGTCCCGGCCAGAATGCCGGCGACGTCCGGCATTCCCACGTCTCGGGCCGCAAGTGTAGCACATCGCGGCGGCGCCACCGCGAGTTGGGAGTCTGAAGATTGAACTCGGAAGCAAGAAGATTCCCGGGCCCGCTTCTGTCTTCCGCCAGCCTGCGTGGCGCAGGCAGCGCCGCGAGGATCTCCTATCCCTCGGGGGAAGCGCCCTTCCCCGGCATCCTCGCGGTCCTGCCCGCTCGCGACGCATCCCCGGGCTCCCCAAGCTCAAGCAATCCGCCTAGGAATCGTGAATTCCAGATGAGCCTCTCCTGCGGAGAGGCTCAGGACGAGTTCGCCTTGGTTGATCCCTGGGATAGGCCATACGATCTCGAGATTCTGGCAGACGGCGCCGTCTCTCCTTGACCGCGGGGATGGCGCCTTTTCGCGCGAGAAGGGCCTCTTGACGCCGCGTGCCACCCGGTGCGGGTGGAGCTCCGCGCGCCCTCGCGATCAGGGACTTCGGCAGCCAGGGAAGCGCCGAGCCCGGCCTTGAGGGGTTCGGCCTCTCCAAGGGCAGGGGAAGCTCCCCGTCACGGGCTCATGCGTTGTGCCCCTTCGCCGCAGGCGTCGCACGGCCGGGACAGCGCACTCCGCGTTGCTCGCGCACGGGCTGCGTCGCAAGTCCAGCGTCCGCCGCCGATGGCCAGGGAAACGGCCGCGACGCTCACGTCCTTCGTCCCGCCAGCCGCTCGACCCAGTGAAAAACGCGCGCCTCGAGGAGAGCGAACCGCAGCTCCCTCCGCTCCAGGCGCTGGCGCGCCCGGCGCTCCCAGAAGCCCTGCTTCCGCCGCACCCGTCCCTGCGCCAGCGACGAGTAGAACATGAACATGCGGCGCGCGTGCTGCACGTCCGGGGCGATGCGCCCGGGCCACGCCTCGTCCGTCCAGTAGTCTTCGGCGCGCCCCCAATCCTCCAGGGTCTGCGGCGGCTGGAATCCCTCCCTGATCGCCTCCTCGTAGGCCTCAGAGCCCGGCAGAGGGCGGAACGGCCAGACCTCGGGACGGACGCGGGGGCAGCAAAGCGCAATCTGTCGCGCCTCCTCGAGCGTGGCGCACATCGACTCGACGCTCTCGCCCGGATAGCCGATCATGTAGGTCATGAGCGGCGCCACGCCGCGCCGGCCCAGCTCGCTCGCCGCGCGCATGTTCTCGCCGCCGCGCGTCGGCTTGCGGATCCTCCTGATCGTGTCCTGCGATCCCGCTTCCGCACCCACCACGCCGGTGTACAGGCCCGACTCCGCCATGCGGTCCAGCGTGGATGGTTGGAAGCGCGCAATGGACGCGGCTTGCAGATAGGCGAAGTAGGAGAAGCGCAGCCCCCGCGCCAGCATCCCCTCGGCGATCGCGCGCGCGCGTTCCTCGTGCAGGCCGAAGTTGGCGTCGGCGAAGTTCACGCCGTCGAAGCCCCAGCGCTGCTGCAGTTCCGCGAGGTCGTCGAGCATGCGCTCGGGGGGCATCGCCTTCCAGGCCTGGCCGGTCACCTGCGGCGAACAACAGAAGGTGCAGCGGTGCGGGCAGCCGTAGCTGGAAAAGTAGCTGATCTCGAAGCGCGGCCGGCCGGGGCCGAAGGGCTCGCCCACGGTGCCGCGGTCCGGCTCGCAGAGCTGCGGCCCGCGGTACGCCTCGACGTCGAGCAGACTCCACGGCAGGTTCAGCAGGCGCTCCCAGCCGACCACCGCCCGGAGCGCGGTGCGCACCACCTCGCCGTTCCGGCGCAGCGCCAGACCGGCGACTCCGTCGAGCGGCTCGCCCGCATCAACCGAAGCGACGATCTCGCGGAAGGTGATCTCCCCCTGGCCCAAGGCGACGGCGTCGTAGAGGCCGGTCGCGAGCTGCAGCTCCGGAGTGACCGAGGCGAACCAGCCGCCAATGAAGGCGGGCAGGCGCGGGTGCCTGGCCTTCACCTGGCGCGTGCAGACAAGACCATCGGTGATCTGCTGGCCAAGGATGCCGGTGGTCGCGTAGAGGAGCGCCCCATCGCACGCCGCGACTACGCTCTGGTGCGCCTGCCGCGCCGTCATGCGCGAGCCGTCGATCAACACCACCTCGTAGCCGTCGCGCAGGGGCCAGGCCGCGATGGCAAGCAGCGCGAGCGGCATCTCCTGCGTGAAGCGGCAGTAGGGCGGCTCCTGGCGTTTGGCCCACTGCTGCGGGTAGTAGAGCACGATCCTCTTGCGCGACGCGCGCACGATCACTCCAGGTGCTCGATGCGATTGGGCCGCGCTGCGACCGCCGTCGAGCCAGGCGCCACTCCCAGCGGGTTGATCGGCTGCCAGCAGTCGCGCGTCGCCACCATCCCATTGCGGCGCTTGAGCTTCTTCGTCAGCGCCCAGTGCTCATGCCGGTTCTCGTAGAGCATGCCAGAACAGTCCTGGCACAGCGTCCAGTCCCGGAAGTCGAAGAACATGTGGGCGCGCCGCAGGCTCGCCATTGCCGCCGAGTTCCACAGCTCGGGCAGCGACATCTCCTGGTAGCGGCCGATGCGGACGCGCGCGTCAAAGTCGAAGCGGCACACCGAGACCGTGCCGTCGCTCAGCAGGTAGAGCGTGTCCCAGGGGTAGAAGCAGGGCCGGCGCAGCCTGCGGTAGAACCAGCGGCGCAGGTGGTTCGGCAGCAGCTCGCGGCGCAGCGCCGGCTCGTTGGTCACGTAGCCGGCGTGGTTGTTGGCGAAGTGGAAGACGACGTCGTCGACCAGCGGGGCGAAGGTCTCGAAGAAGCGGCGCTCGACGTCGCGAGTGAAGAGCGGCGTCACGACGCAGGTGATGGCGGGAGTCGGCAGGCGCACCCTGCCCCAGGGGCTGTCGCGCACCGGCCCCTCCGCGTCGCGCAGCCGGCGCAGCGTGCGCAGGCCTCTGAGAAGCGTCTCCACCTTCAGCCCGCAGCGCGTCTGCGCCAGCACGTCGGCGTCAGCCGCGTCGGCCGAAACGTGCAGCATGTCCGGGCCGGCGTGGACGATGTCCCGCGCCAGCTGCTCGCGCAGCAGCGTGCCGTTCGTGCTCATGGTCACGACGCGGTTGCGATCCTTGGCCATGCGGATCATCTCGGCGATGCGCGGGTGCAGCAGCGGCTCGCCGATGGTATGGAGGGTGCACCGCGGGATGCCGAGCTCGACCATCTCGTCGAGCAGCCGCTCGAACAGGTCCATCCGCAGGTAGGTGTGGGGCCGCACCATGTCCTTGTTGCCGCAGTAGGTGCAGGAGAGGTTGCAGGCGTTCGTCGGCTCGACGACGACACGCTCCGGCAGCGGTGGCGCGATCCCCTCGGGATGGGTCTTACGCAGCCGCACCGCGCGCAGGTGCTCGACCGTCCGCTGCACAGGCGTCGTTCCCCACACCATCCGCTTGATGCGTCGCAGCACGGCAGCGCTCCTCCTGTGTCTCCGTGGGGCGCTGCTCATCGTACCAGCTCGAGCCCTCGACCGGGGAGCGGGCGAGAGGTAGCATGCGGCCGCTTCGCGGTCGTCAGGCGCAAGGGGGATCCGCCATGCGCGTACTCGTCACGGGCGGCACCGGCTTCCTCGGTGGGCACGTCGTGGATGCGCTTCTCGCCAGAGGAGACGCAGTGCGCGCGCTGATCCGCCCCGGCCGCCCCCTCGGCCCGCTGGCTGCGCGACGAATCGAGAAGGCGGAAGGGGACCTCCTGGACGAGACCAGCCTGCGGCGCGCCTGCCGGGGCATGGAGGGCGTGATCCACTGCGCCGTGCGCTCCGGCTTCTGGTCGCGGCAGAACGCCGAGCAGAGGCGCATCAACGTGGAAGGAACGGCGGCGCTGCTGCGCGCGGCCCACGCGAACGCATTGGCCCGTATCATCCACGTGTCGACGATCGCGACAGTCGGGATCACGCGCGACGGGACCGTGCTGGACGAGACGGCGCGCTGGGAGGGGCGCCACCTGGGCATGGGCTACGTGCTCTCCAAGCGCGAGGCCGAGGATCGCGCCCTGGCTGCGGCCTATGCCGGAATGCCGGTGGTCTTGGTCAATCCGGGAGCGCTCATGGGCCCGCGCCTCGACGGCTCGCCGCCGGCGTGGCACCTGCGCAAGGTCGCCGCCGGCAGGACGCGGTGGGCGCCGCAGGGCGGCTCGTCCCTGGTCGACGTGGTGGACGTGGCCCGTGGGATCGTCCTGGCGCTGGACCAGGGCCGGGTCGGCGAGCGCTACATCCTGGCCGGCCACAACCTCACCTGGCGAGCCCTGTACGAGACCGTCTGCCGCCACGTAGGCGCGCCGCGCCGCTTTCGTGAAATCCCTCGTTTCGTGTACCGCTGGCTCGCCGCCGGCATGGGAGTCCTCGACGTGCTGCGCCTCACCCGGCCGCCCTACACGCCGGAGTACTTCCGGTTGTGGGGCTGGTTCGCGTGGGTGGACTCGAGCAAGGCCGCGCGGGAGCTGGGCTACTCCTTCCGGCCGATCGAGGAGACCCTCGCTCGCTACCAGTGGTGACGGAAGGACACTCGTCGCTCTGCCCGCGGCTTCGCGTTCCTCGCGCAAGGCGTGCACCGGGAGTCGCGCCGCCGCTCCCTGATGCCGGGGAAACGGCCGCGACGCTCCTCTCCCTTCCCCGTCTTCTTCCGGCGGCTGCGCCGTACTCGGCGCACTCATGTGGCGGCGTCCGCGCCCACCTCGCTCTTTGGCCCATCGAGCAACCCCGCCTTGACCCCCCCGAGCATCGAGGCGGCTCGCCAGCGGAGCGGCGTTTCCCCGGCGCAGGGAGCGGCTGCGGCGGCGTGCCACCGGCGCCGGCCGTTTCTCACCCGCGCCAACCGTGAGCATCGCCTCCGCCAGAAGCGAACCGCCTCGCGTTCGTCGCGCACGGCGTGCACCT
>JACQZJ010000112.1 GCA_016213895.1 Planctomycetota bacterium
CGCGCGGCGCGCGGCGTGCGCCGCCTCCCGCGCGCGCGGCCGCCAGGCGGAAGGTCAGGAGCAGGAGGAAGAGCGATGTCGCGGCCGCGAGCGCGCTCGCCGCGGCCGCAGCCCGTCCGTTCTCTGCCACGGCGAGCGCGGCGTACGAGAAAGGCGGCAGGGACTCGAGCCAGGGCCGCTCTGCCGCGAGCGCGGTCGGGTCGGGCGCACTGAACAGGACGCCGAACAGGGCGACGCCAACGCCGAGCCGGATCGGCCCTTCCAGCTCGAGCAGGCGCTCCCCTCCGGCCAGGCGCTCGAGCAGGACACGACATGCCTGAGCCAGGGCCAGGCCGGTGAGAGCGGAGAGGAGCGCGCCGGCGAGCGCCAAGACGCCCCGGTCCGGGCCCCACTTCACGGCCACGAGGATCGCCGCAGGCAAGGCGATGTTGAGCGCGCTGATCAGGAGCACGGACGCGACGACCACGGCGCGCGCCGCGGCCAGCGTCCAGCGCGGCAGCGGCAGCGGCTCCAGCACGGCGCGGTCCAGACTGGCCGCGGCCAGGTCGTGCGACTCGAGAAAGGCCCTGGTCGCGCACCACACGCAGCAGGCGATGCACAAGAGCGTGACCGAGTCCTGGAGCGAGCGCGCCTGGACGATGGCGGTGAAGAGCAGCAGCGAAAGGGAAAGCGTGAGCAGCGCGCCCGGCACCAGCGCCGCCGCCTGCTCGCCGTCGCCGAGCAGACGGCGCTCGAGCAGGCGCTGGCAGAGGAGGCGCAAGCGGCTCACGAGTCGAGAACCTCGAGCACCTCCGCGGCGAGGGCGGTCGGGTCCCTCTCCGCCGCGAGCGAGCGGAACACCTCCTCCAGGGTGGTGCCGGCGGTGCGCGCGCGCAGCTCCTCGATCGTGCCCGCGGCCGCCGTCCTGCCGCGATTCAGGATGAGCGCCCGGTCGCAGACGCGCTCGACTACGTCCAGCACGTGCGAGCAGTAGAGGATCGACGCGCCGCGCGCGGCGAAGCCGCGGATGAGGTCCTTGAGCACGAGCGCGGCCGTGGCGTCCAGGCCGGCGAGCGGCTCGTCGAGCAAGAGGACCGGCGGCCGGTGCACGAAAGCGAGGGCGAGCGCCACCTTCTGGCGCATTCCCTTGGAAAGAGTGCGGATCGGCTCGCGCGCGCGCTCCGCCAGGTCGAAGGCCGAGAAGAGAGCGCGCTGGCGCCGCTCGATGACCGCGTCCTCGAGGCCGCGCAGGCGGCCGGCGAAGCGCACGTGCTCCTCCGGCGTCAGCGCCTCGTAGAGGCAGAGGACCTCGGGCAGATAGCCGATCTTCGCGCGCGCCGCGACCGGGTCCTCTGCCACGTCGATGCCGGCGACCAGCACGCGGCCGGCCGTGGGGCAGAGCAGGCCGAGGAGGATCTGCACCGTGGTCGACTTGCCCGCGCCGTTCGGCCCGAGGCAGCCGAACACCTCGCCCTCCGCGACCCGGAACGACACGCCGTCCAGGGCGCGCAGGTCGCCGTACTCGTGGACAAGGCCCGCGACCTCGATCGCCATGGGCGTCGCGCCTCTGCGCCGGAGGCGCGGCGGATCAGAACTGGACCTTGACGACCTCGCGCTCCTCGAGGGTCTCGACCTCGAAGAACTCCATGGGCTCGAAGCCGAACATCCCGGCCACGATGTTCGACGGCACCACCTCGAGCCGGTTGTTGTAGTGCATCACCGCGTCGTTGTAGTGCTGGCGCGCGAAGGAGATCTTGTTCTCGGTCGAGGTCAGCTCCTCCTGCAGGGCGAGCATGTTCTGGTTCGCCTTCAGCTCGGGGTAGTTCTCGACCACCGCCATGAAGCGCGTGAGCAGGTTGCCGAGGATGCCCTCGGCCGCGCCCGCCTCCTTGGGCGTGTGGGCCGCGACCGCGTTGGAGCGCGCCTTGGCGATGCCCTCGAGCAGCTCGCGCTCGTGCTTCATGTACCCCTTGGCGGTCTCGACCAGGTTGGGGACGAGGTCGTGGCGCCGCTTGAGCTGGACGTCGATCTGCGACCAGGAGTTCTTGCACTCGTTGCGCTGGCGCACGAGGCTGTTGTAGATCCCGACAGCCATCACGACGAGGATGATCGCGACGACGATCAGGAGGATGACGACGTAGGACATGTTCCCTCCCGGCATGCGGGCCTGTCTGTTGCCCCGAGGGGCGTGATCCGTCCTCTTCTACGATAAAGGTTCCGCGCGAGGCGCGGTCAACTACTGCCTGCACCGCCGTTCATTCGCGCGATCCGCGGCGCCTCGCGGCCGCTCAGCGGCAAAGGTGGACGATCTCCGCCTCGAGGCCGCTCTCGCGCAAGTGGATCCGGGCCAGGGTCACCGGCAGGTGGAAACGCTTCGGGCCCGCGCTGCCGGGGTTGAGGTAGAGCACGCCCCCCTGCTCCGCGACGTAGGGCTCGTGCGAGTGCCCCGAGATCACCGCGGCCAGGCCCGCCGCCACCGGGTCGAGGTCGAGCGCGGCGAGGTCGTGCAGGACGTAGAGCCTGCGGCCTGCGGCCTCGACGACCTCGGCGCGCCGCAGGCGCGCGGCCCAGCGGGCGTTGTCGGTGTTGCCGCGCACCGCGACCACGGGGGCCAGGGCGGCGAGCCGCAGCAGCACGCCGGGATCGCCCACGTCGCCGGCGTGCAGGATCAGGCCGCAGCCCGAGAGGGCCGTGAGCGCCTCGGGCCGCAACAAGCCGTGCGTGTCCGAGATCACGCCGACAACGGCGGCCGGCGGCGCGTCCGATCCGTGCGGCGGCTCCTCAGGCAAGCGACTCCGCCCAGGCGCGCAGCTTCCGCGCCGCCTCGTCCTCCGCCGCCTCGGCGCGCAGGAAGCCGGCCAGCACCTGCTGCTTCACGGGCTCGTCGAGGACGCGCTCGGCCATGGGATAGAGGACGTTGTCCTCCTTGCCGATGTGGTTCTCGAGCAGGGTGACGTAGTCGCGAAGCAAGGCGGCGAGCGCGCGCATCGCCTCGCGGCCCATCGGGCCGCGGAGCGCGCTCTCCAGCGCGGCCACATGGCGCCGCCCCATCTCGTGCTCCGTGAACATCACGCCTATGGGGCCGCCGGCGCGTGGGACGCCTGCCGCCTCCATGGCCGGGAAGAGGACGCGCTCCTCCTTCTGATGGTGCACGCCGTCGGTGTACCCGCGCATGAACTGGACGGCGCGGCCGAGCAGCACGGCGTCCGGCGCACCGCCCTTCTCGATGCTGCCCGCTGCGCGCGCGGAGGCGCGCAGCACGCGCTCGATGACTCGGTGTTCGGCTTCCAGCGACTGGCAGAGTCCAGGCATGAGGGCTCCTCTCGGCGCTCTCTGAACGGCGGCGGCGCTCTGCGCATGTTAGCGGCTGCAGGCCGGGCTTGGCAGGGAGCGCCGCGGTACACTGGCCGGCGGCCGGCTGCGGCCCATTCGGCCCGCCGCGAAACAGCGCTGCAGGAGAAGCGACGATGAACACGCACGAAGAGACGGCGCCGCGCAGGGGAAGGCCCGCCTGGCGGACCTGCTTCCTGATCGCCGCGGCCTTGCTGCCGGCCGCGCTGGCCCGCGCGCAGGAGGAGCGCCGCGAGGCGCCGCGCGCGCGGCCACGAAGAAGAGCGCGAGGCCGCTCTGCGCCAGCTCGAGATCGGCCGCACCGCGGTCGAAGCCTTCCGCCGCGCGCACCAGGACGACGCGGCCGACCGCCTGGAGCACGCGATCCGCGCGCGCCGCCTCGAGGTGGAGGGACGCGACGATCCTGAGGCGCGCGAGGTCCGGCGCAGAGCTCCCGGAGTCGAGGAAGTGCGCGGGCTGCTGTTCGCCGCCGCCGACCTGCTGGCGGAGCAGGGCGACGAGCGGACCAGCGGCGCGCTGCGCAACATCGCCGTCGCACTGCCGGAAGAGCGCCAGGCGCCCGGGCCGATCGTGCCCTGCCGGCATCTGTTCGCGGCCGCGGACGCGCTCGCGGCCGCGGGTCACGAGCAGCGCGCCCGCGAGGTCCGGGAGTACGCCGAGAAGCTGCGCCAGGAGATGGAGCAGCCCGCGCCTCCCGAGCGCGAGGTGTTAGAGCGGCTCGAGTCCCTCGAGCGGCGCATGGCCGAGATCGAGCAGGCGCTCAACAGGATCGAGCGGCGCCTCGCGCGCATCGAGGAGCGCCGCCCGAGCGTCTGACGGCGCGTCCTCGCGCGCCGCCAGCGGCGCGCCTCGCTTCACGAGCCGATCAGCTCCTCGTTGAAGCGGCGGAAGACGATGACGTCGCCCTTCCTGAACGACTCCGGCCGCGGCCCGCCTTGCCCGAGCACGTAGTCGGCCAGGAACTCGAACTCGACGAAGTCGAAGCGCGGGTCGCTCTCTGGCACCTCGTGATTCACGCGCAGCCGGCCCACCTCCACCCCGCCCGCGTCGACCACGGCGCCGTGGTAGACCTCCTCCGGCTTGCCGGTGAACGTGGCGGCGGCGATGCCGGGGAACGTGACGAGCTTGCGCTGCGGCGCGATCACCTCGCTGTGGGTCGCTTGCATGCCGAACACCCGCGGATCGATCGACGCGTAGTAGTAGTCGATGACGATCTCGACCGGCGCGAGCAGGAATTGGGCATCGTCGAACTCGCCGGCGGCGCGTTCCAGGCGGTCATAGAGCCCTGCGCCGTCCGGGCCGCGGGCGTTGATCTCGTTGGTCAGGTCCTGGTTCACGCCGGCCGCGGCGCGCAGGTGCACGTGCCGCACCGAGCGCGGGTCCAGGACTTCGTGCGGCTTGCCGGCGAGCGGGCTCGGCGCCTTGCGCTCCGTCTTCGGCCGCAGCGCGAAGGTCTCGCAGTCGTCGAACTGCACGCCGTTGATCTCCTGCGGCCCGATGAACCAGAACTCCCCGGTTCCGGTCTCGGGATCGACCGCGTACTGGCCGATCTCCACCTTGAACTCGTCGTTCTGCGTCAAGAGCCCCGCGCACGGGTCGAAGAAGCCCTCGACCTGCTCGCGGTCCTCCCAGGAAAGGCGGGCGTCCTGGAAGCCGAAGAAGTCGCACCTGCGGCCGGTCAGGATGACCAGGTTCTTCTCGTCCTTCTTCTTCTTCTTCTCGCCCTTCTCCTCGCCGTCCTCGGTCACGGAAAAGAAGCTGTACTCGAGCTCCACGGTCATGCGCAGAGGCAGCGTGCTCGGCCGCCCGAGCGCCGCCTGGCGCACGGCCTCGAGCTTGGCGCGCGTCTCGGGCGCGGTCTCCTCCGTGACCTCGAACACGAACGCCTCGAAGACGTGCGTGTTGTTGGACAGCACGGCCGGTCCCCGCTCGTCCTGCGCCAGCGCAAGACACGCCACGGCCAAGAACGGAACGTGAAGCATGGGCGCCCTCCGGTGTTTGCGCGAGCGGACGAGCGGATAGACGAACCGATCCACGGCCCGCGCGCAAGGCCTCGCGCCGGGCCGGTGCGCCAGGGATCCTCAGAGGGTGCGCGCGACGCGGAAGCCGAGGATGTCGTACCGGCTGTCAGGGTCGTAACTGCTGCGGTTCGCGGAGCGGCAAATCCTCCGAGAGTAGTTCCAGGACCCGCCGCGGAGCGAACGGACCCCGCCGCCGACGGTTCTCACCGGGTCAGCGGCTGGCGATCGCTCGTCGTAGTGCTTGTCGTAGGCGTCCACGCACCACTCCCACACATTCCCGTGCATGTCGTGCAGGCCCCAGGGATTCGGCTTCTTTTGGCCGACGGGCTCGGCGTGGCCCGAGGTGTTCTCCGAGTACCACGCGTACTCGGCGAGTCGGCCCTCGTCATCGCCGAAGCTGTACTGTGTCTCCGTGCCCGCCCGGCACGCGTACTCCCATTCGGCCTCGGTCGGCAGACGGTACGCCACGCCATCCGTCTCGCTCAACCGCTTGCAGAACTCGTTGGCATCCTCATAGCTCACGCACACCGCCGGGTAGTCGTCGCCCCCGCCCTGCGCCGGCCACGGCTCCGTCTGCATGACCGCCCACCACTGCTCCTGCGTCACCTCGGTCTTCCCCAGCAGGAAGGGCTTCGAGATCCGCACGCGGTGCCGCGGTCCTTCGTCATCCTCGCGGCCCTCCTCGCCCTCCGGGCTCCCCATCCAGAACTCACCCGGCTCGATCAGGACGAACACCATCCCGGTCCTGGGATCGCGCACCTCGCGCGCGTACCCACCGGCGCCGGGCGTCGCGTCCACTGCCTCCAGCCCAGCCGGGACCACGACCACGTCCTGAACGGCCGCGGTCCGGCACCCGCCCGCGGCGAGCGCGATCCCCACCAGCCAGGCCCCGCGCTCGGGGCCAAGAGACCATTCCCAGCTTTTCATCCGGCAACCTCCCTTCTTGGCGCGGCTCGTCAGGCGAACGGCAGGCTCCTCGCCCGATGCCATCGCGCTTCCGTACCAAACGACAAGCGTAGCTCAGGGGACCTTCGTGACGCGATACCCGAGGTCCTCGTGCTGCGCCGCAGGCGGCGGATTCCCGTCCGCCCGCTCCCGTCACTCCAGCGGCGCGATCCTCTCCAACGCCTGCTGCGCCCGCGCCCTCTCCCAGTCAGCGGCCGGTTCCTCCTGGTGAAGCGCCGCCCATTGGATCACGAGCCCCATGCGGGGTCGCGGCGCAGCGCGGGAAAGGGCTCCTCGGGCCTCTTGCCCGTTGCCCTGAGATACAGGGCGTCCGGGCAGAGATCGACTTGATCGGTCCAGACCAGCTCGCCGGACGAGCCGATCCGCACCTCCTCGAAGACACGACGGTCCAGCCAGCAGGCGAAGACGCCCTTCCCGGCGAGATCGGAGAGATCCACTGTTCCGATGACCCCGTCGTCAAACGTGACGCTGAGGCAGTATCCCTGAAGCACTTTGACCGCCGTCAGGCGGCGCATAGCGATGCTCCGCGATCGACGAGGATCGTACCGGAAGCCGTCGCCATGTTGAAGCCCCCATTAGGAAGCACGGTTGGATTCGCCCCACGGCGGGCCGCCTGCTCCGCGGGTCCGCGTGACGGCGTCGGCAGCGCGGCGGGTCGCTGCCGCCGGCCCTCAGGGCGCCCTCCGCCCGGCCGGGACCGACAGTCCTCACCACCCGCAGCAACGAAGCTCCCACGCGCTCAGGTCGCCTCAGCTCTCCGCGCCTTCGTCGCGCTCCACGAGTGAACGCCAGGCGCCGAGCTTGCCCGCCATCTTCCGCCGCGCGCGGGCCAGCCGCATCCTCGCCGCCTCAGCGGTGATTCCCAGGGCTTCCGCGATCTGCTTGTTCGTCCGGCCCTGGAAGAACGACATTTCCAGCAGCCCGCGCTCATCCTCCCCAAGAAGATGGAGGGCGAAACGCACGGCGCGCGCAGTCTCGTCCTGATCGAGCCGCGAGAAGGCATCGCTGGAGGCCGGCGCCGGCAGCGCGGAATCGAGCGGGACGTATTCCCGGCGCCGGCGCAGGCGGCGCACGAGCAGCCTCCAGGCCGCGCGCCAGAGGTAGGCCCGGAAGGACCGACTCTCGGTGAACACCGCGCCCTCGGTCCTCACCACGGCCAGGGCCGCCTCCTGGGCCACGTCCGACACGCTGGCGTCGGAGCGAACCAGACCGGA
>JACQZJ010000113.1 GCA_016213895.1 Planctomycetota bacterium
CGGTAGATGAGATGGCTGCCGGCCACGACGTCGGCCCACTCCGGCGCATCGGTGCAGCGCAAGGTGCTCGCGCTCGTGCTCTCGACCCGCCAGTAGGTTACCAGGCCGCGCTCGCTCTCGTGCGGGCCAGACGTGCGGGGATCGGGCCCGGCGCAGGCGCAGGCCAGGCCGAGCAAGGCGGGCGCCGCGCGCAGTCTGGGGGCTGGCGGCGGGGCGGCCGCGCGCCGGCGGCATCCGCGGCGAGAGTGCATTGCAGGATCCCTACTCCTTCCCGCCCTTCGCCGCGCGCCAGGTTTCGGCACGGCGACGGCGGCGGGCGCCTGGCGCTCCGGCTCGTCCCGGTCGTGCCGGCGGACGAGGACGTTGCTATCGACGAAGTGCGGCCCGGTCATGGATTTCGTGCCGCGAGGACGGGCGGCGCCAGGCGCTGGCGCCCAGAAGGGGCGCAGTGGCAACGGCGGCTCGGCCAAGGCCAACGGCCTCCCACGTACCGGAGCTGCGCGGCCAGGGCAAGGGCGTGATTGCGTGCCGAGCGACATGCGGCCCCTCGCGCCCGCGCTTGCGATGCTCGACGCGCTTCCGAGTTGCCACCGTTCGGAACCCGGCCGCTGGTAGCTACCGGCAAGACGTGCTGGCGCACGCGTACGCGCTCTGTCGCGCGAACAAGGGGGCCGCGGGTCCGGACGGGATGACCTTCGAGGACATCGAACAAGACGCAGGGCCAGGCCCGATGCTCGCGCGGCTGCAGAGGAGTTGAAGACGAAGCAGTACAAGCCGGGTCTGGTCCGGCGAGTGTACATACAGCGCAACCCGACCGGGGCCGACTCGGCGAGCCGTCGTTGCTGGCGCCGAACGGCGTGAACGGTTGCTCCGACGCCGCCTCACTCGTTCGAGAACAGCCACAGCTCCGGCGAGCCGGACCAGGAGAGCTCCAGGCGCGGGAAGTCGTCGGTGGCGAGGGGGGCGCGCTCGGCGCCCGGCACATCGAGCGGGGCGCCGTGCACGAGCATGCCGACGAGGTCGACCGGGGGCAGGAAGCCCAGGCCGGCCAGGGCCCGGGCGACGGCCGGCGCGTCCACCAGCTCGCGCACCGCCCGCTCGTCGATGCGCAGGGGCTGCATCGCGGCGACGACGTTGAAGCCGTTCTGGTAGGCGCGCGTGAGCACGAGGTGGGGGAAGGCCGCGCGCAGCGTGGCCGTCACGATGGCCACGTCCGTACCGAAGGCGTGCTGGATGAGCACGCCCCCGGGCCGTAGGTGCGCCTGGGCGAGAGCGTAGAACTCGGCGTGAAAGAGGGCGGAGCCGCCCGGGAGGTGGGGATCGGAGACGTTGACCGAGATGATGTCGTAGGGCTCGCTCGCGCGCGCGAGGAAGTGCCGGCCGTCGCCCACGACGACGTGCACCTTGGGATTGCGGTGGTAGCCGAGGTTGAATGGCATGAACAGATCGGCCGCCTCGACCATGGCCGGGACGATCTCGACCGCGTCCACGCGCCCGAGCGTCGGGTACAGGCCGAGCGCACCGGCGGTGATGCCGTACCCGCTGCCCAGCACGAGCGCCCGGCGCGCCTGGGGGCAGTAGGCCATGCCGAGGTGACCTTGCATCTGCTGGACGTAGGAAGTCTCCAGGCGCCCGAGCTGGAAGACGAGCTCGGTGCGGTTGTTGACCACGCTCAGGGCCCCGTCGGGCTCCTCGATCACCTGAAAGACGCCGTGCTCGTCCTCGCGGCGTAGCAGCGTCCGGCGCGCGGGGCCGGGGCGCACGCCGAGCTCCAGGCTGCCCGCGACCTCGCCCAGCGGCAGGATGGCGCCGCCCAGGCCGAGCAGCCCGAGCCCGAGCGCGAGCCGGCGCCGCCCGCGGCGCTCGTGCACGGAGGCGTAGATCAAGAACGCGCACGCGGCGCCGCAGCAGATCCAGACGAGCACGCGCGCCCACGCGAACGTGCCGAGCCGCACCACCCCCCAGAACCCGGAGAGCAGGGATCCGAGCACGCCGCCGGCGGTGTTGACGAGGTAGAAGCGGCCGCCCGCCCATCCCGTGCGCCGCCGGGCGGCGGCCGAGCAAAGCAGGCTCGCGGGAAACACGCAGCCGGCAGCCAGCATCATCGGCCCGAGCAGGAGGCCGGTCTCGAGCACGCGCAACAGGACGAGCGGCGCGCCGGCGTCCACCAGGAAGCTTTCCGCCGCGCTCTGCCAGCGGGTCCAGCCGAACAGGGCGAGAGACGAGCCGAGGGTCAGGGCGGCGCTGGCGGCCCAGAGCAGGCCCAGCCCGAGCGGCACGTTGCGCCCCGTCCAGGGCGCCATCCGGCCGGCGAGGGACGAGCCCGCGGCGAGCAGCGCCAGGATCCAGCCCAGCAGCACCGCGAAGGCGAAAGTGCGATTGCCGAGGAAGAAGCCCGCCACGCGCGAGAAGACCACCTCGGCCGCGAGCACCACGAACCCGCTGGCAAAGGCCGAGAGGAGCAGCAGCCAGTCGGGCGCCGCGGTCCCGAGCACGCCGCGCGGCGCTTCGTCTTCGCGGGCAGGCGGGGGCTCGGTCGCCGTCAGGCCGCCCGGCAGCGTGGCCACGAGGCCCGCCGCGCACAGATCGAGCCCGGCGGCGAAGTACAGGGAGCGCGTGACGCCCCAGGCCGGAAGCGTCACGACCGCCGCCGCCAGCGTGCCGCACGCGCCGCCCAGCGTGTTCGTGGCGTACAGACCGTACAGATCGCCGAGCCGCCCGCCCAGGCCGCGGGCCGCCTGAAGCAGCAGCGGGAAGGTGGCGCCCATGAGCGAGGTCGGAAGCCCCACCAGCACGAGGACCACGACCACGGCGGCGCCGAGACGGGCAGGGGAGTCGAGCGGCCCCAGGTAGCGCGCCAGCGCCGTCGCGTGGTGGTGTAGCAGCAGGCCGACGGCTAGGCCCGAGACCCCGATGCCGATCTCGACCAGGGCGTAGAGGCGCACCACGCGGCGCCACCGCTCACAGAGCGCGCCACAGGCGAACGCGCCCACGGCCAGGCCGAGCATGAACCCCGCGAACACCAGCGTGTGGGCATCGACCGTCGAGCCCAACATCAGCACGAGCGAGCGCGCCCACAGCGTCTCGAAGATCAGCGCTGCGGCGCCCGACAGCAGGGCCGCCACCCAGAGCGCGAGAGGAAGCGAGCGCGACTCCTTCACGGCTGCGCCTCCTGCGCCGGCCCGGCGCTCAGCTTCTCCCGGAGCCGCCGCTCCGCCCTGGTGAGCGGGCGCAGCGACGCGAGCACCTCCAGATGTGCGAGCGCCTGGGCCGGCTCGCCCCGGCGCAGCGTGAGGCTCACGAGGAAGCGGCGCAG
>JACQZJ010000114.1 GCA_016213895.1 Planctomycetota bacterium
ATCGAGCACAGCTCACCGTAGTCCAGTCCGGCGGTGCGCGCCGCGAGGGGGAAGAGCGAGACCGGGGTCAGGCCGGGAAGCGTGTTCAGCTCGAGGAAGACCGGCTCCCCGTCCGCGGGGATGATGAAGTCCGAGCGCGACAGCGACCGGCAGCCGAACTCGCGGTGCAAGAGCAGCGCCGCCCGGGCCGCGCGCTCGGCAAACGCCAGGGCGATGCGCGCGGGGCAGATCTCGTCCGTCATCCCGGCGGTGTACTTGGCCTCGTAGTCGAAGAACTCGTGGGACTTCGGCACGATCTCGATGACCGGCAGCGCCCGCGGTCCGCACGCCCCGTCCTCGAGGACGGGACACGAGACCTCGACTCCCTCGATCGCCGTCTCCACGACGACGCCACCGCCCTCGGCCAGGGCCGCGGCCAGGGCCGTCCCGAGGTGCTCGGGTTCGCGCACGCGGCTCACTCCCACGCTCGATCCCGAGCAGGCCGGCTTCACGAACACGGGGAACGCCATGCGGGCCGCGGCCGCCGCGAAACACGCCAGGCCCTCCGATGATTCCCCGGCCCCTGCGGCCACGGCCGGCGCCACGCGCACGCCGAGCGCGCTCGCGACGCGCCGCGCGAGGATCTTGTTCATGGCAAGAGCGGAGGCGCAGACCCCGGAACCTACGTAGGGCAGGCCCAGCGTCTCGAGGAAGCCCTGGACGGTCCCGTCCTCCCCGAATGGCCCGTGCAGCGCCGGAAAGACCACCTCCGGGCCCTGCTGGAGCGCCCGCACCACGTCCGCCAGGGACCGGGGCCTGGCGCCGTCGATGGACCAGTCGCCTTGCTCGCCGATCAGCACCCGCGTCACCGCGTGGCCCCGTGCCTGGAGCGCATCGGCCACGGCCGCGCCAGAGAGCAGCGAGATCTCGCGCTCTCCCGACGGCCCTCCCATCCACACCCCGACGCTCGGCTTGGCCGCCATGAACTTGCTCCTCCCGCGCCGCCGCCTGCTACGAAAGCAGCAGGCCTTCGCGGCAGAGGAGGCACTCCTTTCTCAGGCGCCTGACGAACTGCTCCTGGTCGAGGCTGAAGAGCGGCGAGATCTCGATGCGGGCCTGCCCGCCCTCCACCCTGAAGCCGGCGGCCTCGACCCAGGAGCGGAAGAGGCGCACCAGGTCCGCGCGCGCCGTCTCGGCCGAGTTCTCGCCCGCGGCGTTCTTCACGGGCGAGAACTCCTGCGCGCGGTCGGTCTCCACCACGAGCGCTTTCCGGGCGCGCGGCAGCGCGTCGAACACGAAGGTCTCGAACTTGCAGCCGTCTTGACTCACGATCGCGCCGCCTTCCCCGCCGTCGCCGACGCAGGGGATCGCCTTGTTCGCGCGGTGGAAGGGCAGCCGCACCCCCGCCTCGTGCAGCGAACGGACGAAGCGCACGGAGATGGCGTGGATGGCGATGCTGCCGGCGCGGAACAGGAGCCGGCCCTCGGCGTCGCGGGCCTCCGCCAGGTCGCGCGGCAGGTCGCTGTACTCCACCACGCCAAGCTTGCGTCCCGCGCGCGCGATGACTCCGACCTTCTCCGCCGCGTCGCGCTTGATCACGACCTTGCTCGACATCTCCGAGCGCGCCAGGACGTGGCGCCCGAGGAACGTCGGATCGAGCACCTTGACCAGCGGGTTGTCCACCTGGAAGTAGAAGATCTGCTCGATGCCGCGCCGCTCCAGCTCGTCGAGGACCCCTTCGCGGACCAGGGCGGCGAGGGTGCCGCCGTGGCCGTCGGGCGACAGGAAGAGGCTGTCGGGCGCGCTCAGCAGCAGGCGGCCCGCGCCGTCCACGGCCGGGAGCATGCCCTGGCGGAACAGCAGGACGTCGCGCTCGGGCAGGCCGAAGCAGCGCCTGTCCGCCAGGAAGGAACGCGTCGCCGCGTCCGTTGCCGCGCTCGTCAGGATGAGCAATGGGATGTCCGCACCGACCCGCAGCCGCGTGGCGAGGACCTTGGCGAAGTGCCACTCGAAGAGGGAACAGCCGCTCACAGGACCAATGGGAAGACAACCCTTCGGCACCTCGAGGCCGAGCCGCGATCCCTGGCCCCCGGCGACGACGAGGGCGGCGACCTTGCCCGCGCGCAGCAGCTCCTCACCCGCGCGGCGCGCCCGGCTCTCTCCGCGGCGCGCACCCGGGGTGTCCGGGAGGGCGATGAAGGGCGCGGGCGCGAGCCGTTCGAGGTCGAGCGCGGCCACGGGCGCGCCGCCCTTCATCTCCTGCACCAGGCGCGCGAGCAGCGCGAGGTCGATCGACTCGAGCTGCGCCAGGAAGCGCTCCCTTGCGGGCGGCGCGAGGGAAGGCCAGAAGCGGAAGACGTGCCCCTGGCCGGCGGCGGCGAAGGCGTGGCGCAGCCGCGCCTCGCTCTGCGCGAGCGGCTCCATCATGATCTCGTCTTGCCCTGGATGAGGACCTTGAGCACCCCCGGCTCGGCTGCCCGGGCAAGGGCCGCCGCCCCCTCCGCGAGCGGATAGCGGGCGGAGATGAGAGGCGCGAGCGGCATCCTGGAGGCCGCGAGCAGCTCGAGGGCGGCGGGGAGCGATCCGCAGCGCGAGCCGACCACGGTGACCTCGTCGATGACGATCGGCGCCAGGTTCGTGCCGTGGGGCGCGGCGCACGTGGACTTCAGGACCACGGTCCCCAGGGGCTCCACCAGCCGCAGGGCGATAGCCAGCCCCTCGGGCGAGCCCGTGGCCTCGACCACGACGGCGAAGCGGTCCCGGACCTTCTCCGGGACCGGCTTCTCCTCGACCGAGATCGGAAAGGGCACGCGCCCCGGGTGGCGGCCGAAGAGCGTCACCGAGTGGGAGCGCTCGGCCAGGGCGTAGGCGCAGAGCACGCCCATGCGGCCGTCGCCGAGGACGGCGACGCGCTGCCAGGGAGCGATGTCCACCTGCTCCGTGACGCGACAGGCGGCCGCGAGCGGCTCGGCGAAGACCGCGTGCTCGTCCGGCACGGCGTCCGGGACGCGGAACAGGTTCCTCTCCGGGAGGTTGAAGGCGTCCTGGAAGGCGCCGTCCCGGCCGAGGATGCCGAGCACCGTGCGCGCGGAGCAGTGGTTCGGCAGACCGCGGTTGCAGAAGTCGCAGCGCTGGCAGGCGCAGTTGATCGCCCCGACCACGCGCGCGCCCTGCAGCCCGGGCGAGGCGGCCTCGACGACGTCGCCGACGAACTCGTGGCCGAGGACGCCGCGAAACCCCAGGTAGCCGCGCGCGATCTCAAGGTCCGTGCCGCACACGCCGGCCAGGCGCATGCGGATCCGCGCTTCACCCGGCAGCAGCGCGGGCGGTTCCCTCTCGGCGACGACGAGCACCGAGCGGCCGTCGAAGCACAACGCCGTCATGGCGCGCGCCCCTCTCTCGCCTCAGGCGAGCTTGCCGATCGCAAGACAGACGTTGTGGCCCCCGAACCCGAGCGAGTTGGAGATCGCGTAGCGCACGTTCACGTCGCGCGCGGACCCGGGGACGTAGTCGAGGTCGCAGGCCGGGTCCGGGTGCTCGAGGTTGAGGGTCGGATGGACCACGTTGTGGCGCACGGTCATCGCCAGGGCGGCGAACTCGAGCGCCGCCGAGGCGCCAAGCAGGTGGCCGACCATCGACTTCGTGGAAGAAACCGCCAGCCGCCTGGCGTGGTCGCCGAAGACCTTCTTGATCGCGGTGGTCTCCACCGCGTCGTTGTAGGGCGTCGACGGACCGTGGGCGTTGGTGTAGTCCACCTGCTCGGGAGCGAGCTCCGCGTCCTTCAAGGCGAGCGCCATGGCCCGCGCCGGGCCGACGCCGTCCTCCTGCGGGGCGGTGATGTGGAAGGCATCGGCCGTGGACCCGAAGCCCAGCACCTCGGCGTAGATCTTCGCCCCGCGGCGCCGCGCGTGCTCGAGCTCCTCGAGGACGACGATGGCGGCGCCGTCGCCCATGACGAAGCCGTCGCGTTCGGCGTCGAACGGGCGGCTGGCGCCCTGCGGGTTGTCGTTGCGCCGCGACAGCGCCTTCAGGGCGCAGAAGCCGGCCAGACCCAGCGGCGTGATGGCGGTCTCGGCCCCGCCGCTGAGGATGACGTCCGCCTCGCCGTACTGGAGGGAGCGGAAGGCCATGCCGATGGCGTGGCCGGCCGAGGCGCAGGCGGAGCCGCAGACGAAGTTGGTGCCGCGCAGGCCGTACTTGATGGAGATCTGGCCGGACATGGCGTTGACCATCAGCTTGGGGATGAAGTGCGGGGAGATGCGCTTGGGCCCGCGTTCCAGCAGGACCGAGTGCATCTCCTCGAGCTCATGGATCCCGCCGATGCCGGAACCGGCGACGCAGCCGATCCTCTCCGGATCGCACCGGTCGAGCTGCAGACCGGAGTCCTTCAGGGCCTCGTCGGCCGCGACCAGCGCGTACTGCGTGAAGAGGTCCAGCTTCTTCCCCTCGACTTTCGGGAAGTGGTCCTCCTCGCGGTAGTCGCGGCACTCGCCCGCGAACCGCGTCGGGTAGTCGCTGGCGTCGAAGCGCTGCACCGGTGCAATGCCGCTCCTCCCCTGCACCAGACCATCCCAGGTCTTCTCCATGCCGATGCCGAGGGAGGAGAGGGCTCCGAGCCCGCTCACCACGACGCGCTTCTTGGCCATCTTCTTGGTCCGTCCAGAAGGCGATCCGGCCGCCGAGGCCACCGGACCGAGAAGTACGAGTGGAACCTCGGCGACTCAGCTCATCCGCTTCTGGATGTAGTCGACGGCGTCCCCCACGGTCTGGATCTTCTCGGCGTCTTCATCCGGGATGTTGATGTCGAACTCGTCCTCGAACTCCATCACGAGCTCGACCGTGTCGAGGGAGTCGGCGCCGAGGTCGTTGATGAACGACGTGCTGGCCTGGATCTTGTCTCGGCTGGCGCCCATCTGTTCGCAGACGATGTTGATGACGCGCTCCTCAATACTTGCGCTCACTGCGTCCTCCTCCAGGGAAGTGGATCCTGCCGCCACCGGCAAGGGATGGTTATTCAAAATGGCGCGACGGTCCATTGCAACGCTTTTTCGACGCGACCTGGACCACGCAAACGTCGATTCGCCAAGGGCCTAGAACATTCGTCACATCGCCATGCCGCCGTCGGCGAGCAGCACGTGGCCGGTCACGTAGGCGCCCAGATCGGACGCCAGGAACAACACCGCGCCGGCCACGTCCTCCGGGGTGCCGAACCTCCCCAGGGGGATCGCCTTCCGCGACTCCTCCTTCACCTCGTCCGGGAGGGCCTCGGTCATGTCGGTCATGATGAAGCCGGGCGCCACGGCGTTGACGGTGATGTTCCGCGCGCCGAACTCCTTGGCCAGGGACTTGGTCAGACCGAGCAGGCCAGCCTTGGCCGCAGCGTAGTTGGCCTGGCCGGCGTTCCCGGTGATCCCGATGACCGACGCGACGTTGATGATCCGCCCCGAGCGCGCCTTGGTCATGCTTCGTGCGAGCGCCCGGCAGAAGTTGAAGCAGCCCTTCAGGTTCACGGCCACCACCCGGTCGAAGTCCTGTTCCGCCATGCGCAGGAAGAGCCCGTCCCGAGTGATGCCGGCGTTGTTGACCAGGATGTCGAGGCGCCCGAGCTCGGCGAGCGCCCGCTCCGCCGCCGCGCTCGCCTGGGCGAAGTCCGCGACGTCGGCGCCGAGAGCCACGGCCCGGCGGCCCAGCTCGCGGATGCTCTCCGCCGCCGGCCCGCACATGTCGGCGTCGAGGTCGACCAGCGCCACATCGGCGCCCGCCTGCGCCAGGCGCAGGGCGATGGCCCGGCCGATGCCGCGCGCCGCGCCCGTGACGAGCGCGGTCTTGCCGCTCAGGTCGATCGAGACTCCCACGCGCGCTCCTCTCCCGCCCCTCAGGCGTAGTCCTGCACGTCCTGCAGGGACGTGACGTTCACGCCGCGAGCCTGCGGCGCCGTCTTGCGCAGCAGGCCCGTCAGCACGCCTCCGGGCGCCGGCTCCACGAACACATCGACGCCGAGCGCCACGAAGCCGCGCTGCGTCTCCTCCCAGAGCACGGGGCTCGTGACCTGGTCGGCGAGGTGCCTGCGGATCGCTTCCGGGTCGGACACGCGCTCGCCGGTCACGTTGGCGGCGAAGGCGATGCAGGGCGGCCGGATCTCGACCTCGGCCAGGGCGGCGCGCAGGGCCTGCGTGGCGCTCGCCATGAGCGGCGAGTGGAAGGCGCCCGCCACCTTGAGCCGCACCGTGCGCCGGATGTCGAACTCCCGCGCCCGGGCCTCGGCGACGTCGAGCGCCGCCTTGGCGCCGGAGAGGGCGATGGAGCCCGGAGCGAGGTAGTTGGCCGTCACGAGCACGCCCGCCGGCGCGGCGGCGCGCGCCAGGTCGGCGGCCTGCGCGCGCGTGGCGCCGAGCAGGGAAATCATTCCGCTCGGATTCTCCTCCGAGGCGCGCTGCATGGCCTCGCCGCGGCGGCGCACCAGCCTGAGGGCGTCGTCCAGCGCGAGCGCGCCGGCGAACCAGAGCGCGGTGTACTCGCCGAGCGACAGCCCGGCGGTCGCGGAGAAGTCCTCGGTGCGGAGGCCGCGCTCGGCGCGCAGCGCCTCGATCACGGCCGCGCTCGTGGCGAAGATGGCCGGCTGGCAGACGTCGGTCGCCTCGAGCCGCTCCGCCGGGCCCTGCAGGCAGAGCGACTTCAGGTCGAAGCCCAGCACCTCGTTTGCCCGGTCGAGCAACGCGGCGGCGCGCGGCACGGCCGCGATGATGTCGGCCGCCATGCCCGGATGCTGGGCCCCCTGCCCTGGAAAGACGATGGCCCGCTTGCTCATGGCTACCACTTGAGGCTCACGGCGCCCCAGGTGAGACCGGCGCCGAACGCGCACATGACCAGGAGCTTGCCCTGCTCGCCGTCGAGGCGGCCGGCGCGCCGCGCCTCGTCCAGGCCGATAGGGATCGAGGCCGACGACGTGTTGCCGAACCTGTCTATGTTGACGTACACCTGCTCGTCCTGCAGGCCGAGGCGGTCGCGCGCCGACTCGATGATGCGCAGGTTCACCTGGTGGGGGATCACCAGCCCGAGCGCGACGTCCGGGTGGCGCTGCCGGGCGCTTTCGACCAGCTCGACCATCCTGCTCACCGCGAAGCGGTAGACGTCGCGGCCGCGCACGCGCATGTAGTGCTCCCGGCCGTCCACCGTCTGGTGGCTGGCGCTGTGCCGCGAGCCTCCCGCCTTGATCTTGATGAAGTCCTCTCCGTCGCCGTCCGCGTGCAGGTCGACCGAGAGGATCTCGCCGCGCTCGAACTGATCCGACAGGATCACGGCGCCGGCGCCGTCTCCGAACAGGATGCACGACGCGCGATCTTGATAGTCGGTGACCCGCGAGAGGGCCTCGGCGCCGACCACGAGCACGTTGTGCGCGCTGCCCGACTCGATGAATTTCTGCGCCGTGGCAACGGCATAGATGAACCCGGAGCAGGCGGCCTGGATGTCGAAGGCGCCGATGTGCCTGGCCTTGAGCCTGCTCTGCAGCAGGCAGGCGGTCGACGGGATGACGTAGTCGGAGCTGATCGTCGCCACGATGATCATGTCGAGGTCGGCGGCGCTGATGCCGGCATCCGCAAGCGCCTTCTCGGACGCCTCGATGGCGAGATCGGACGTCGCCTTGTCGTCGGCGATGATGCGCCGCTCCTTGATCCCGGTGCGCGTGGTGATCCACTCGTCCGAGGTGTCCACCATCTTCTGCAGATCGTCGTTGCTGAGGACCCTCTCGGGGACGCAGGCGCCGGTCCCCCGGATGCCCACTCGCCTGACCGCGGTCATGCCGTGTCTCCGGGCTTCCCGGTGGCGCTCTCCTGCGTAGGAGCGCAGGACTCGGCCTGCGCGCCATTCGCGAGATCCGGCCTCTGCGCGAGACCGGCGACGATGCTCTGGTTCACGCGCGCCTCCAGGAACTGGCGCGAGACGCGCAGGGCGTTGGCGATCGCCCGCTGCTCCGAACGGCCGTGGCAGATGATCATCAGCCCGTCGACCCCGAGCAGCGGCGCGCCGCCGTACTCCGCGTAGTCGGTCTTGGCGAGCAGGGCCTGGGCCAGCTTGCGCAGCACGCCGGCGTTCTCGCCCTGGGCGTGGTGCGCCACCTCCTGGCGCAGCAGGTCGCTCATGAACTGGCCCAGCCCCTCGCTCACCTTGAGCACGGCGTTGCCGACGAAGCCTTCGCACACGATCACGTCGCAGCGGCCGGAGAAGAGGTCCTGCCCCTCGATGTTGCCCACGAAGTTGAGGGAAGAGGAGGCGAACAGCTGGCGCGTCCTCTGGATGAGCGGCCCCCCCTTGGCGTCCTCCTCGCCGATGCTCAGGAGGCCGACGCGCGGCCGGGAGAGCCCGTCGATGCCGACGCGGTAGTCGGTCGCCATCTCCCCGTAGGTGTAGAGGTCCTCGGGATTGCAGTGGATGTTCGCGCCCACGTCGATGAGCGTGACCGGCCCGCCCGCGGTGGCGAAGGTGGCGGCGATGCCGGGCCGCCTCACCCGGGGGAGCGTCTTGACGAAGAAGGTGGCCGCGGCGACCATCGCTCCCGTGTTCCCCGCCGAGACGAAGGCGTCCACCTGCTTGTCGCGCAGGAGCTTCGCGCCGACCACGATCGACGACTTGCGCTTGCGCCGCACCGCGAGGCCGGGGTGCTCGTCCATGCCGATGACTTCAGGAGCGTCGGCTACCTCGAGCGAGGTCGGGCCGGCGCGACCGGCCGACTCCTCGGCGATCCGGGCCGGGTCCCCGATGAGCAGGAGGTCCTGTGCCGCGACGAATCCCAGCTCCACGGCTCGATAGGCGCCGGCGATGACCTCGGCCGGCGCGTGATCCCCGCCCATCGCATCGAGCGCGATCTTCATGCAATCGCCTCAAAAAAGGAACAAGCCCCCGGTTCGCGGCGCCGCGGCCCCCCGCGGCCCGCCGGGAGTCCGGTCTGGAAGGGGTCGGCTCAGCTCTTTTCCTCGAGCGGTTTTGCCAGCACGTCCGCGCCCCGGTAATAGCCGCAGCTGTCGCAAACCGTGTGGGGTTTCTTGTACGCGCCGCAGCGAGAACACCGCGTCGCCGCAGGGACAGGCAAGGCAAGATGGGAACGCCGCTTGCGCTTGCGGTGCTTGGAAGTCTTGCGCTTCGGGACAGCCATGGCAGTGCCTCGGAATCTCGTGCCGGCGGGTGCTTCCGCCTCGTGCTGCGGCGACGATCGCCAAAGCGCGCCATTCTAGGCCGGCGTTGCTTTGGATCAACGCATATTTCCCGGCCGCCGGAGGGCGCCGCGCGTCAGCCCGCCGGCGCGGACGTCCACCGCCGGCGCACGGCCTGCTCCGCGTCCGCCAGGGCGCGCGGCAGGGCGGCGGCGTCCCGCCCCTGGCCTTGCGCCATGTTCGGCCGCCCGCCGCCTCCTCCTCCCAGCGCCTGACCGATCTGGCGGCAGAGATCGCCGGCCTTCAGGCCGCGGGCCAGCGCGCCCGGGCCGCAGGCGACCACCAGCGCGACCTTTCCGCCCTCCTGGCTGGCGAGCAGCGCCACTCCGTTCGCGTCCTTCTGCAGGAGGCGGTCGGCGAGGGAGCGCAGGTCCTCGACCCGCACGTCGTCGAGCGCGCCGACGTAGAGCGTGCCGCCGCCGAGGTCGCGCCCGCCGGCCCGGATCTCGTCCAGCGACCCGGCCGCGGCCGCGCGCCTGCCGCGCGCCAGCTCCTTCTCGAGGCGCGACTTCTCCTCCTGGAGGCTCCGCACGCGCCCGGCCAGGTCCTCCTCGCCGCCCTTCAGCAGGTCGCACAGCTCGGCGACGACGCGCTGCCTGCGCTGCGCGGCCTGCAGCGCGCCCCACCCGGTCAGAGCCACCATGCGGCGCACGCCGGACGCGATGGCGGAGTCCGACGCGATCGTGAACAGGCCGATCTGGCCGGTGCGCTCGCAGTGCGTGCCGCCGCACAGCTCGAGCGAGTCCTGGCCTGCGGCGCTGTCCTCGCCATGCACGCGCACCATGCGCACGCGGTCGCCGTACTTCTCGCCGAACAGGGCGATCGCGCCCTGCGCCCGCGCCTTTGCCTGGGACTCTTCCCTGGAGCTGACCCGCAGGTCGCCGAGGACCTGGCCGTTGACCAGCTCCTCGATGCGGGCGATCTCCTCCTGAGATGGCGCTCTTCCCGTCGTGTAGTCGAAGCGCAAGTAGTCGGGGTGGACCAGCGATCCGGCCTGGCTCGCCTCCGCGCCCAGGACGCGGCGCAGCGCCCAGTGCAGCAGGTGGGTCGCCGTGTGGTTGCGGCGCACGTGGCCGCGCCGAGCGCCGTCGGCGCGCGCCTTGACCCGGTCTCCGACCGCCAGGGCGCCGGACTCGATGCGAGCGCGATGCAGGCTGTAACCCTCGGCCTTGTTCGTGTCCAGAATGGCCGCCGCCGCGCCGCCCTCCGCCTCCAGGCGGCCCGTGTCCCCCACCTGGCCGCCGCTCTCGGCGTAAAAAGGCGTGGCGTCGAGCACGATGCTCACCGCGCCCGAGCCGGCGCCGGCCTCCTCCAGGAGCGCGCCGTCCTCGCCGAGGATCGCCAGCACGGTCGCGGCGCACTCCAGGCGCTCGTATCCCAGGAACTCGGTGGGAGCGACCTTGCCCTTCAGGCGGCTCGCCGGTCCCGTGCCGAAGATGTCCTCGGCGATCTGCGACCCGGCGCGCGCGCGGCCGCGTTGCTCCTCCATTTCGCGCTCGAACTCGGCCTCGTCCACCGCGCAGCCCTGCTCCTCGCAGCAGCGCCGCGTGATGTCGAACGGCAGGCCGATGGTGTCCCAGAGGAAGAACGCGTCCCTGCCGCTCAAGCGCCGCCCCGGGGCCTGCTCCAGCAGGACCTCGAGGCGCGCGCGCCCCGTGCGGTAGACCTCGGCGAAGCGCGCCTCTTCTCCGGCGATGGTGTCGCGGATCAGCGCCGCGCGCTCCCTGATCTCCGGGTAGGCGCCGCCCATGACCTCGGCCACGGTCCCGACCAGGTCGCCCAGGCCGGGCTCGCCCCGCCCCAGCTCGCGCAGGTCCATGGCCGCGCGGCGGATCACCTTGCGCACCACGTAGCCGCGCCCCTCGTTGCCCGGGCGCACGCCGTCGCTGATGCAGAACGCGGCGGCGCGCACGTGGTCGGCGATGCGCTTCATGCGCACGTCGACGAGCGCGTCCGTTCCGTACGCCCGGCCGACGATGTCGCCGATGCGCGCGATGAGCGGCGCGAACAGGTCGCTCTCGAAGTTGTTGTTCTTGCCCTGCAGCACGCGCGCCAGGCGCTCCAGGCCGGCGCCGGTGTCGATGTTCTTGCGCGGCAGCGGCTCCAGGCGGTTCGGGCCGGTGCGATCGAACTGAGTGAAGACCAGGTTCCAGATCTCGACGAAGCGGTCGCCGTCTCCGGCCGGATCGGAGTCCAGGCCGCGGCGCGCCGACGCCTCCGGCCCGAAGTCGAAGTAGATCTCGGAGCACGGGCCGCACGGGCCGTTCGGCCCCTTGCTCGGCGCCTCCGCCGGCCAGAAGTTGTCCTGTTCGCCGTAGCGCCAGATGCGCGCCGCGGGGAAGCCGATCTCCTTCTCCCAGATCGCCGCCGCCTCGTCGTCCTCGAGGTACACGCTCACCGCCAGGCGCGCGCGCGGCAGCGCCAGCTCCTGCTCGAGGAACTCGATCGCCCAGGCGATCGCCTCGCGCTTGAAGTAGTCGCCGAAGGAGAAGTTGCCGAGCATCTCGAAGAAGGTGTGGTGCGAGCGCGTACGCCCCACGTTGTCCAGGTCCGGCATGCGCATGCACTTCTGCGAGGACACGGCGCGCTTCAGGTCCGGCGGCCCCTTGCCCAGGAACGCGTCCTTGAACTGGTTCATGCCGGCGCCGGTGAAGAGCACGGACGCGTCGCCCTCGGGGACCAGGGAGTCCGAGGGGAAGACCCTGTGCCCCCGCCGCGCGAAGAAGGCGAGGTATCTGCGGCGCAGTTCGTCTGCTTTCATGTGGCGGTCCCTGTGCTGCGCCGCGCGCGCGGCGCGATGGTAGCGCGGCTCGGCGTCATCGCCTTGCGTTCAGCCCTTGGCCGGGGCGCCGGGCGCGGCGCGCTGCGCCGCCGCGGCGGGAGGCTCGCCGGCCCGGGCGGCCGGGGCGCGGCCGGCTTCCTTGGGAGCATGCTCCGCCGCGGGCGGCTGCGCCGCCTCGCGCACGCGCCGGTCGATGCGCATCAGCAGGCCGGGATTGGCCTTGAGCAGCTCGACCGTGCGCTCCCGTCCCTGGCCGAGGCGCTCCCCCTCGTAGGTGTACCAGGAGCCCGACTTGTCGACGACCTTCTTCGCCACCGCGAAGTCGAGCACGTCCCCCGCGTAGCTGATGCCCTCGTCGTAGATGATGTCGAACTCCGCCTTGCGGAAGGGCGGGGCGCACTTGTTCTTCACCACCGTCGCCTTGGTGCGGTTGCCGATGCTCTCCTCGCCCGACTTGATCTGCCCGATGCGGCGGATGTCGATGCGCACCGAGGCGTAGAACTTGAGCGCCCGCCCGCCGGTCGTGGTCTCGGGGCTGCCGAAAAAGACGCCGATCTTCTCGCGGATCTGGTTGATGAAGACCACCGTGGTGCGCGCGCGCGAGATCGCGGCCGTGAGCTTGCGCAGCGCCTGCGACATGAGGCGCGCCTGCAGCCCCACGTGCGCGTCCCCCATCTCGCCCTCCAGCTCGGCGCGCGGTACGAGCGCGGCCACCGAGTCGATGACGATGACGTCGAAGGCGTTGGAACGCACCAGGATCTCGCAGATGTCCAGGGCCTCCTCCCCGGACATCGGCTGGGAGACCTTGAAGCGCTCGCCGCTGATGTCCACGCCGAGCTTGCGCGCGTAGACCGGATCGAAGGCGTGCTCGGCGTCGATGAACGCCGCGTAGCCGCCGGCCTTCTGCGCCTCGGCGATGACGTGCAGGGTGAGCGTGGTCTTGCCCGACGACTCCGGGCCGTAGACCTCGACGATGCGGCCGCGCGGCAGGCCCTTGCCGCCGAGCGCGATGTCGAGCGACAGCGAGCCCGTGGAGATGCCCTCCTCCACCTGCGGCTCGCCGTCCAGGCTCATGATCGCGCCCTTGCCGTGGCTGCGCTCGATCTGCGCCAGCGCCGCCTCGACGGCGGCCTTCTTGGTCTTCTCCTCGGAGTTCGGTTCGGTCTTGCTGACCATCGGCTTCGTCCCTGCGTTGTGCGTGATCAAGTTCTCTCTCTTGCGGCCAGCCGCGTCCATGATGGTAGCACCTGGCGCTCCGCCTTCCAGCGGCGAAGAGCGCCGCGCGGCGCGCCTCAGGGGCCGGCGCGCCCGGGGTCGACGGGGGCGGTCGTCTTCGCCATCCTGCCCGAGCGCGGCACGGAACTCGGCAAGGGTCGACGGCATGAGCGACAGCGACCTCACCTCCATGCGCCCGAAGGCGCGGCCGCGGCACTCTTCCGCCAGGAGCGGGCCGGCGGCGCGGCCCTTGACCCGCGCCAGCGTAACGTGCGCGGAGAAGGGGCGCTCTTCGCGCTCGAAACCGAGACGCTCGAGGTTCTGCTCCACGGCCGCCGCCAGGGCGGGCAGGGCCGCGCCGCCGTCGCAGCCGGCCCAGAGCACGCGCGGCGCGCCGCGCTCCGGAAAGGCGCCGACGTCCTCGACCAGCATGGTGAACGGCTTCGCCTGCAAGGACGCCGCGCGCAGGGCGCCGGCAACGGCCGCGATGCGCCCTTCCTCGACCTCCCCAAGGAACTTGAGCGTGAGATGGAGGTTACGTTCCGCGACCCAGCGCACCTCGACGCCGCGCGGCGGCGCGCGCCTGGGCGTCCGTGCCAGGGCCGCGCGGATCGCGTCGTCGAGCAGGATGGCGACGAACGCCCTCATGGCGGCTCTCTCACACGGTGATGAAGCGGATGAAGTCGTGGTAGCGGCTCCAGATCTCGGCCTCGCCGATGCGCTGGAACGGAGCGAGGGAGAAGTCCTCCACCACGAACGAGGACATCACCGTGCCGAAGACCATGGCGCGGCGCAGGGCCGCGGCGTCGTTCAGGTCGTTTCTCGCGAGAAAGCCCATCATGCCGCCGGCGAAGGAGTCGCCGGCGCCGGTCGGGTCGACGACGCGCGCCACGGGAAAGGCCGGGAGCGCGCAGCGGCCGCCGTCCCGCGAGAAGAGCAGCGAGCCGTGCTCCCCCTTCTTGACGATGACCGCGCGCGGCCCGAACGCCAGGATGCGCTCGCCCGCGGCGATCAGGTTCGGTTCGCCGGAGAGCATGCGCGCCTCGCCCTCGTTCAGCACCAGGGCGTCGATGCGCTCGAGCAGCTTCCTCAGTCCGTCCGGCGTCCTCTCGATCCAGAGGTTCATCGTGTCGGCCACGACCAGCCTCGGCTCGCGCACCTGCTCGAGCACGCGCATCTGCGAATCCGGCGAGCCGTTGGCGAGGAACACGTAGCGGCTGTCGCGGAACGCCTCGGGCAGGGCCGGGGAGAAGTCGCCGTAGACGTTGAGCTGGACGTCCAGCGTGCGCGCCTCGTTCATCGTGCCCTCGTAGCTCCCGCACCACGAGAAGGTCCTGCCCGGGACGCGCGCCAGCCCCGCGAGATCCACGCGGCGCTGGCGCAGGGCCGCCATGAACTCGTCCGGGAAGTCCTCGCCCACCACGGACACGAGGCGCACCGGCGTGAAGAAGGAGGCCGCGAAGGAGAAGTAGGTGGCCGAGCCGCCCAGCACGCGCTCCACCCGGCCGTGGGGAGTGGCGACGCTGTCAAAGGCGACCGTACCGACGACGAGCAGGGACATGCAGGGCTCCCGGGCGCGTGGACGCGGCGCGCAGGCTGGATTATGGCGCGCGCCGCCCGGCGGTCAAGGACCGCGCCCGCCGTTCGCGGCGAGCCGCTCGGCCTCGCCGGCCGAGACCCGCTCCTTCTGCAGCGCCAGGCTGATGCCGCCGCCGAGGGACACGGCGAGCTGCACCATGCGGTAGACGAGCGCCAGGGCCAGCGCCCGGGAGCTGGAGACTCCCTGGGCGCTCCAGAAGTAGACGAAGGCCATCTCGCCCACGCCGAAGCCGGAGGGCGCGAGCGGCAGCGCCATGGCGATCAGGCAGATCGGCACCACCGCGAAGTAGGTCGCGCGCGGCACGTCGAGGGCGATGCCCGCGCCGATCGCGCAGAAGCCGCTGACCACGAACAGGTGCACCCCCATGGAGAGGAGCAGGAGCAGCAGCATGAGCCGAGTGCGCGTGCGATACAGCAGGATGGCCTGGTCGACCGCGCGCAGGGCGCCCGCGAGCGGCAGGCGCGCCAGCAGGGCGTCGATACGGAGCGCGCGCCGCACGCCCTGCGAGAAGAACAGGCAGACGCACGCGGCCTCGAGCGCGAGGAAGCCGTAGATCCAGGGCGCCACGCCGGCGTACTCGTCGAGATTGACCGGGATCACCAAGGCCGCGACCAGCGCCAGTCCGGTGATGCCGAGAGCGCGGTCGGCGAGCAGCGTGAGCAGCGCGTCCACGACCTTGCCGCGATGGTCGCGCGCCACGTACACCGCCTTGACCAGGTCGCCGCCGGTGAGGCCCGGCATGACGAAGTTGAAGAACAAGCCGATGAGCGTGAGGTTGAACGCGCGGCCGAAGGTCGTGGACAGGGTCGCGCCCAGGAGCAGGCGATACCAGCGATAAGTGGCGATGAGCGTGGCGGCAAAGACGCAGAGGAGCGCCACGGCGAACAGGCGCACGTCGGCGTTCTTCGCCACGGTGAGGATGCCCTCCTCGAGACGGCCGGCGGGCGGCTCGGGCGGGTGACGCGGCGCCAGCCGCAGGACCTCGCCGGCGGGAAGCGTGACCTGCACGACCGAGTCCTCAGGAAACCCTGAGGTCCCCTCCAGCAGCACATCGAGCACCTTCCCGTCGCACTCGAAGAGCACCCTGGATCCGTCGCGCGCCACGATCGTGCCCGAGAAGACGTGCTCCTCCTGCGCCTCGCCCGCGGCCAGCGTCAAACGGTCGCGAAAGGGAACGATCCAGACGACGAAGGCGACCAGCGCGGCCGCGACCAACGCCTTGAGCGCCGGCAGGAGACGGCTCAGCACCGATCCGCGCGCGGCCGCGCCCGTCATCGCACCCAGCGCACCTTGGCCGCGGCGCGGCGCATGTCCGCGTCCTCGGCGCGATAGCGCTCGAGCAGCTCGCGCGCGTAGGGCAGCCAGTCGACCCCCAGCTCGTCGAGCCCGATCGCGGGCACCGGCACTCCGGCGGTCTCGATGTTGACCGCGAAGTGGAACAGGCCCGAGACCGGCGAGACCGTGGCGACCGAGATCGACGCCTTGCGCTCGCCGAGGTAGAGGTCGTCGCCGGCCACGCGCACGGCGCGGCCGCTCTGCTCGGCGAGCAGGTCGGCGGCGAGGCGCGCGAACAGCCGCTGGCGCAGGACCATGGCCGCGAGCGGCTCGGCGAAGTGCTCGGCGATGAAGTGCACCATGCGCGGCGACGAGATCTCGGCCCCGGCTCGCAGGTCCTCGAGGTCGACCATGTGTTCCCGCGCCACGCGGCAGGCGCCGCGGAAGGCCACGAGCGAATCCCCGACGATCCCGGCCGCGCGCTGGGCGAAGAGCGACGAAAGCTGCGATCCGTCGTAGTCGAGGTCCGCGGGCAGCACCTTGATCTCGAGCGTCACGAACCCTCCCGTGCGTTCAAGCCGCCGGCTGGAGCGCGGCCCGGGCTGCGCGCGCGCCACCAGGCGAGCCACTCGTTGGGCGTGCCCGGGGAGGCGTCGTCCCGCCCCTCCGCGCGCGCCAGCACGCGGCAGGCGTGGAAAGAGACTCCCGGGTCGCGGTCCGCCACGCAGGAGACGACCGCCGGCAGCAGGTCTCCCTCCAGGTGCAGGCCCACGGCATAGTCGGAGAGGACGCGCAGCGCGGCGAGCTTCTCGGCCGTGGTCGACTCGAGCGCGAGCAGGGGCGCGTAGCTCGGGCGCGCCTGGAAGCCGAGCGCGGGCAAGGCCGTTTCCGCGGCCGCCACGCGTGCGGCCGGGCTCGGGTCGGCGAGCCCCGCGAGCAGAGCGCCGCGCGTCTCGCCGTCAGGCGGCGCGTCCTGACAGAGCGCGCCCAGGCCGCGCAGGGCGCCGGCGCGCACCGCGGCCACGGGATGCTGGCGCGCGGCCAGGCAGAGGATGGCGCAGAACTCCTCCCGCTGCGCTCCAGAAGCAGGCGGCTCGCGCCCCAGGACCGCCATGTTCGAGAGCCAGTCCTCGACCGGGTCGGTCGCCGGGCCGTCCTTGCCGGGGTCGCGGAGATCCTGGGCGGCCGCGCGCAGGTTGACGAACGCTTCGGCCGGGGGAGTACCGCAGCCGTCGGCCGCCAGCAGCGCGAACAGCAAGAGGGCGCGGCCGCGCCGCGCGCGGCCGCGAAGGAATGGTGGAGGCGGCGGGAATCGAACCCGCGTCCCAAGGCGCCGTCGAACGGACATGCTACGCGCGTAGTCGATCAACTGGGTCTCGCGTCCGGGCAGCCGCTCGACAGGCATCCCAGCCGCCATCCCGTGTTTCTCACCCGCCGGAGCCGGGAACGCCGGCGGGCCAGCCCTCTTTCAGGCGCTGCGCGGATCCCGAGGGCGTGGATCCATGCGGCGTCACAGCGTCAGGTTACGCTGCGAGGGAGTATGCGGTGTTGTCCGCAGTTACAGTTGTTCTCCGGTTTTTTTCGAGGCCTCCGGAGACCCTCGGCACGCAGTCCATTCCACGGAACAACCCGGTCGAAACCAGATCGCCCCCGTGTGCGCGTCATGATAGCGCCCTTCTGCCAGGAAGTCAGCGGCGTACCGCTACTCCTGCGGCGGGCTGGTGTGCCGCCGGCCCAGCGCACGCGTCATCTCGCGCTGTGCCTCGCGCTTGGCCTTGGCCTCGCGCCGGTCGTAGAGTTTGCGCCCGCGCGCCAGCGCGATCTCGACCTTGGCCTTGCCGTTGCTGAAGTAGAGACGGAGCGGCACGAGAGTGAAGCCCTTCTCGCGCGTGCGGGCCGCGATCCTGCGGATCTCGAGGCGATGCAGGAGCAGCTTGCGCTTGCGCCGCGGATCGTGGTTCATGCGGCTGGCGCAGCCGTACTCCGCGATCTCCGCTCCCTTCAGGAAGACCTCGCGTCCCTCGACCGCGGCGTACGCTCCGGTCAGGTCGCAGCGCTTCTCGCGCAGGGACTTGACCTCCGTGCCCACGAGGGACAGGCCCGCCTCGAAGGTCTCGAGGATCTCGTACTGGTAGCGCGCCTTGCGGTTGGTACAGACCAGGTCGACGCCGGCGCCCTTTTTCTCTGCCATGACTCTGGCAATCGTAGCCCGCGCCGCGGCCGCGCGGGAGAGACGCGCGGCGGCATCCGTGGTTGCCCGCCTGCCGGAAAGGCGTAGCATGCCGCGCGCCATGCGACAGCCCTTCTGGCCGCTCCTGGCCGCCGTGCTCGCGGCCTGCGCCGGGGACGCTCCCGGAGGCCCCCCGCCGTTCGACGTACGTCCGGCCATGGAGGCGGTGCGCGAGGACGCGGCCCGGATCGCGCGCCTCCTGGCCGCGGGCGCGCTCGCGGACGCGGTCCTGCCGGCGAGGCGCCTGGCGGAGCTCCGCCTCGCACCCGGCCTCGACGCGCCGCCCCGCTTCCGCGAGCTGGAGGAGACCTTCCGCGGCAAGGCCGCCGATCTCGCGAGCGCTCTCCAGGCGGAGGACGGCGCGGCGGCGGCGCGCTCCTTCGACGACCTGCTGCTCGGCTGCGCGGCCTGCCACGCGACCTTTCGTCCCGGCGGCGCCGCCGGGCGCTAGCGCGCCGCCGGCAGGCGATCTCCCTTGAACGGGCGCCGCCTCTCGCTTAGATTCCCGTGTTCACGCCGAAGTGGCGGAATTGGCAGACGCGCTAGATTCAGGGTCTAGTGCCCGTATAGGGCGTGGGGGTTCAAGTCCCCCCTTCGGCACCAGATTCGCGCGGCGGGCCCGGCAGACCCAGTCTGCTTGGCCCGCCGCGGTCTTCCGGAAGCCCCCACCTGCTGCGCGGCGCGCGGTCACTCCATGCGCGTGGCCGAGGCCACGACCAGGGCGCGCACGCGCATGGCCGGCGGCGCCGTCGCGAGCAGCGCGAGGAAGACGGCGCAGAGGGGCACGAGCGCGATCTCGAGGGGAGTCGCGACGTAACGCACGTCCAGGCGGCTGATGACCTGGATCGCCTCGACCAGGTGCCGCGACACCGGCAGTCCCGCCGCCAGGGCGAGGCCGCCGCCGACCACGCCGAGCGCCGCGGACTCCGCGGCCAGCATGCCGCCGATCTGGCCGGCGGTGAAGCCGAGCGTCCTGAGCAGCCCGATCTCGCGCCGCCGCTCGAGCAGGGCCACGGTCAGCGAGTTCCACAGCCCGACGAAGGCGAGCGCGCCCGTGAGCACGAGGATGACGTGGAAGATCCAGAAGTCGCGGTTCATGTCGGCCGCGTAGTAGCGCTGGATCTCCTGCGCCGTGCGCACGCGCGCGAGCAGGCGCGGCTCGAGCAGGCCGATGATGGCGGCGCGCGTCTCGTCCGGGTCGCAGCCCTCCGCCACGTGGAAGACGTACTGTGCGCCGCGCTCGTCGTCGAGGCAGAAGAGCGACTTGAAGACGGGCAGCGCCAGCAGGGCGAAGCTGCGGTCGTCGGGGAAGTAGCCGAGGGCATCGGTGATGGCGGCGACGCGCGCCGGGTAGGCGTTGGCGAAGGTCGAGAGGCGCACGAAGTCCCCGACCTGGTAGCCGTAGCTGCGCGCCAGGAACTCGGAGAGGATGACGGACTTGCCTTCGCGGAACTCGCGCGCGAGGTCCGGGTCGGCGGCGAGCTGCGGCGCCCAGCGGATGGCGTGCTCCGGCGCCACGCCGCGGATGGGATACTGCGCGTGCGCCTCCGCGGACAAGCTGTAGAAGTCGGCCACGCCCGGGGCGCGCGCGGCTGGAGCGACCTCGTCCTTCAAGACCGCCGCGGTCTGCACGAAGATGCGGCCGCCGAGCGCGCGCGCGGCGAAACGCCGCGTCTCGTCCTTCAAGCTGGCGGTGATGCCGTAGATCGCGAGCACCGCGGCGAGCACCAGGGCGATCCCGACCGCGGAGCCGAAGACGCGGTGGTGCGCTCCGCGCGTCGAGGCGGCGGCGATGGGCCGCTGCAGCGGCCAGGGGAGGAGCAGGAGATGCAGGATCGCCTCCACCGCCGCCTGCACCAGGCGCGGCACGAGCAGCACGACGCCGAATGTGAGCGTGAGCCAGAAGGCCATCCAGGCGATGATGCGCAGCACCTGGTCCTGGCGCTCGCCGAGCGGAGGAGACGCGGCGAGGTAGAGCAGCAGGAGCCCTCCCGGGAGCAGCGCGAGCACCAGGGCGCGCACGAAGCGCGTGGGATCCGGCCGGTAGGCGATGCGCCCGGCGCGCACCGCCTCGATGACCGAGAGGCGGCGCACGCGCAGCAGCGGAGCGACCACGCCGAGCAACGCGGCGGCCATGCCCGCGCCGAGGATGATCAACACCGCGTCCCAGGGGATCTCATGGATGGAGAGCGGCTTGCCGAAGCCGAGCGTGGTGATTCCCACGGCGCGCATGAAGTGTGCCAGCGCCAGCGAGAGGAAGAGCCCGAGGGCCGCGCCGGCCGCGGCCAGGAGCATGCCCTCGAAGAGGACGGCGGCGGCGATCTCGCGCCCGGTGAAGCCGAGGGCGCTCTGCAGGCCGATCTCGCGCACGCGCTCGACCAGGGAGAGCGAGAAGGCGTTGTAGATGATGAACAGGCCGAGCAGCAGGGAGAGGCAGGCGGCGATGCGGATGGACTTGCGGAAGGCGCGTTGGTCGACGCGCTCGCCGACCAGGGCGCCCTGCGGCCGCTCGACCGCGTAGGCCGACTTCAGCTTCTCGCGCACGTCCTGGTAGATGGCGTCCGGGGCGAGGCGCGCCCAGTAGAGCGGCTGCACGTGCGCGCCCCGGTACAGCTCGAGACCGCGTTCGAAGGGAACGAGCACGGCGCCGCGCCGGCCGAGGTCGGCTTCTTCGATGAGACCGGCCACGCGGAAGGTCTCGACCTCGCCCTGGATCTCCTCGGCGCGCGCCACGAGCACGCCCTCGCGGCACTCGCGGATCGCCGGCAGCACGCGCTGCAGCAGGAGCGCGTCCCCCACGCCGAGTCCGAGCTCGGCCGCGAGGCCGAGCGGCAGGAGCGCCTCGCCGGCGCCGGACGAGCTCAGGGACTCGCCCGCGGCCAGGCGCCAGGCCGCGAAGCGCGCGCCGGCCTGCGGGTGCACGGCGACCAGCTCCAGGTCGCGGGCGCCTGCCGCGGCGCCGCCCGCGGGAAGGGCGCGGATGCGCGAGAAGAAGACGGGCAGCACCTCGAGCAGGTCGGCCTCGCGCTGTAGGGCCTCGGGCACGCCGGGGCGGGGCGTGGCCGCCTCGAGCGGACGGATCTCGACGTCCGGCCGGCCCGAGAGCGAAGGCCGGCGCAGCACCTCGGTCAGGATCGTGTTGTGGTCGACGATCAGCACCGAGAGGACGGCGGCGATGCCGACCGCGATGCCGAGGATCGAGGTGATCGTCCGCGCCGGCCTAGATGCCAAGGACCGCCATGCGATCCGCGATGCGAGCCTCATTGCGCTCGGCTCCTTGCACGACGTCCGGCAGCAGCATCCCGTCCTTCAGGAAGCGCACCTGGTCGGCGTATGCCGCGTCCCGCGGGTTGTGGGTCACGAGGAGGACGGTGCGCTTCAGGCCGTCCACGGCCCGGCGCAGCAGCTCGAGGACGTCGCGTCCGGCGCGCGTCGAGAGGTTGCCGGTCGGCTCGTCGGCGAGCACGATCGGCGGCTCGTGCACCACGGCCCGGGCGATGGAGGCGCGCTGCATCTCGCCGCCCGAGAGGGAGCGCGGCCTCTTCACTCCGCCAAGCGACAACGGAATGGCGATGTTCTCGGCCACCGTCAGCGTCGGCACCAGGTTGAAGAACTGGAAGACGAAGCCGATCTTCTCGCGCCGCAGGAGCGTGCGCTCCTTCTCGCTCATCTCGGCCAGGTTCCTGCCCTCGACGCGCACCTCTCCAGAAGAGGGAGCGTCCAGGCCGGCGAGCAGGTTGAGAAGCGTCGACTTGCCGCTGCCGGACGGACCGGTGACGGCGACGAAGCTCTCCGGGGAGACCGAGAAGGTGACGTCCTTGAGCACGGCGACGTTCTGCTTCCCCTGGCGGTAGAGGCGAAAGAGGCTGATCGTCTCGAGGACAGGCGTGGTCATCTGGCGGCGGCTCGCATCATCGTCCCGCGCTCCTCATACGCTTCCCGGCGCGCCGCACGCGGGGGAAAAACCGCGCGGCCTTCAGCGTTCCTGCCGCGGCCCGGCGGGCTCGCCCGGCCGCACCTCGCGCTCCGCCTGTTCGGCGAAGAGCCGCTCCAGGCGCCGGAAGTAGATGGTCGCCTCGGCCGTGCGCCCGTCCTCCTGCAGCATGGTGAACATCTCCTGCAGCGCGATGAAGGCGTCGGGATCGAGCTCCAGGGCGCGCTGGAAGCACTGGTAGGCCTCGCCCCGCCTGCCCTGCTGCTTGGCGATGTAACCGAGCCCCTCGTAGCAGCGGCTCATGCGCGGTTCCAGCTCGAGAATCTCGACGAAGGCCGCCCGCGCCGCGTCCAGCGGTCCGCCGAGGCACAGGTTGTCGGCCCGCTCGCACATCATCTGCAGCACGATCGCCCGGATCGGTTCCGGGATCTGGAGCGGCGGCCAGGCGCCGCACAGGGCGGTCACGCCCTCGACCAGGCGCTCGTTCGCCGCGCGCACGTTCTTCACCCCCTGGTCCGCGAGTTCCTTGGCGCGCTCCCTGAGCTGCCAGGCCGCGCGCCGCCAGTTCTCGCCGAGCGCCGGGTTGCAGGAGCCCCGGCGCTGGGCCTGCAGGTAGAAGGCGGCCGCGTCCAGGGGACGGTCATCCACCAGAGCCACGTCTCCCAGGCCCAAGAGCACGCCAGGCTCGGCCGGATCGCGGACCAGCTCCTCCTCGAGCGAGACGCGCGCTCGATCGAGCAGCGCGCGCGCGTCGCGGCAGCGCTGGTCCGCGTCCCGTTCGTTGCCGGCCTGGCGGAGACTCTCGCCGGTCTGGCGCAGGTGGAAGGCGGCGCCGGTCCAGACCGTGGCGCGCCCGCAGATGGCGGCGAGCGAGCGCGGGTCGCGCGCCAGGACCGCTTCGTAGGCCGCCACCGCGGCCTCTCCCTGCCCGCGCCGCCACAGGGTCTCGGCCAGGCGGACGAGCATCGGCCCCGGAGCCGCGGCGTCTCGCGCGGCCGCGTGGAAGAGCGTGACCTCGGAAGCGTACTCCGTCGAGCGCAGCCAGAAGCGCGCGCCAAGCGGCGCGGCCAGCAGGACGGCCAGGCCCGCGGCCAAGGCGGCCGCACGGTGCGGGGCGACGCGGCGTGCGAGCCGGCCCAGGCACCAGGAGAAGGCGAGCGCGGCGCCGAGGGACGGCATGAAGAGGTAACGCTCGAAGAAGGGAAAGGGGACCTCGGGGAATCCGTAGGTGATGGGGATGACGTTGCTTGCCGGCAGAAGCGTGAGCAGGAAGAGCCCGATGCCGCAGCGCACGGGCCGCGGTCCGAAGCAGGCGAGGACGAGGAGCAGGATGAGGAGCGCGAGGCCAAGCAGCAGGCGCGGATCCGCGGCCGAGGCCACCAGGGCCGTGTCGCGCACGATGGTCAGAGTGGCGGGCCAGAGCAGCAGCGCCGCGTAGGAAGGGAGGCTCGCCACGAAGGTCAAGAGCCGCTCGGCGGCGCCGCCCGCGCCTTGCCAGGCATCCTGCGGCGGCACGATCCCGAGGAGGCCGATCTTGACGGCGAAGAAGGCCGCGGCGGCAACGAGCGCGCCAGCGAGCAGCAGGGCCGCGGCGCGGCGCGCGGGCGGCCCGCTCGCGCCGGGCGCGAGGAGCGGCAGCAGGCCGAGCGCGGGCGCGAGTGCCACGGCCGACTCCTTGGCGAACAAGGCGGCGGAGAAGAGCAGAAGAGGAGCGCGCATGCGTCCCTTGAGTGCGGCGAGCATGGCCGAGAGCACCAGTGCGGTCGCGAGGGGATCGGTCCGGCCAGTGACCAGGGCGAGGGACTCGGAGTGGACCGGATGGGCGGCGAACAGCAGGGCCGCGGGCAAGGCCAGCGGCGCGAACTCTGCTACCCGGCGCAGGACGGCGTAGAAGAGCAGCGCGACCACGGCGCCGAGCAGCAGGTTGTCCAGGTGGTAGCCCGGAGTCCAGTCGCCGTAGAGGAGGTGCTCCAGCCAGTAGGTCAGGCCGATGAGGGGCCGGTAGTAACCGGTGGCCGGCTCGCCGCGGTCGTTCTCGCCGAAGAGGTCGCCGCAGAGCGCCGCGGCCAGGGAGGGGGTCTCGACCAAGAGGAACTGGTCGTCATAGACCAGCTCGTTGTCGAGCGTCGGAACGAGCGGCAGGATCGCGGCGGCGAGGACGAGCAGGACGGCCCAGGACGGCCTCTGCAGGCGCATCTTCCCGCCGCCGGCGCCGCGTTCAGCGATGGGTCTCGAAGAAGTCCTTGATCGAGGAAACGACGTACTCCTGCTGGTCGTACTGGATCCCGGGGAAGAGCGGCAGCGAGAGGACCTCAGCCGCCGTCCTCTCGGCCTCCGGCAGGTCGCCGGGAGCGTAGCCCAGGTGCTTCATGCTCGCCTGCAGATGGGCGGGAATCGGGTAGTAGACCTGGACGCCGACGCCCTGTTCGACCAGGTGGGCGCGCAGCTCCTCGCGCTTGTCCACGCGGATCACGTACTGATGCCAGTTGTGCACCCGGTCCCTGGCCACGCGCGGCAGGATGACGTCGTCCAGCAGCTGCTGCTCCTCGAACAGGGAGTTGTACGTGGCCGCGGCTTCGGCGCGCTGCTGGGTCCAGTCCATGAGATGGCGGAGCTTGACGCGCAGCGTGGCGCAGGTGAGCGCGTTGAGGCGGTAGTTGCCCCCGACGATCGGATGCACGTTGGCCTCCGACTGCCCGTGGTTGCGGATCTGCCGGATCTGCTCGATCACGCCCTCGTCCCTGGTCACGACCGCGCCGCCCTCGCCCAGGGCTCCAAGGTTCTTCGACGGGTAGAAGGAGAAGCAGCCGGCGTCACCCAGGGCGCCGGCCGGAGTGTCCTTGTAGCGCGCCAGGATCGCCTGGGCCGCGTCCTCCACGACCATCAGGCTGAACTGATCGGCCAGCTCGAGAATCGGGTCCATGTCGCAGCACTGGCCGTAGAGGTGCACCGGCACGATGGCGCGGACCTTGGTGTGCTCGCTCTGGTGCTCGGAGAACTTCTTGCCATTGATGACGCCGTCATCGACGTAGTCGTAGACCCGTTCCGGCTTGAGGCCGCACGTCTCGGCGTCGATGTCGACGAAAACCGGTTTGGCGCCAAGCCTTACGATCGAGGCGACCGTGGCGAAGAAGGTGAAGGGAGTGGTCAAGACCTCGTCGCCAGGACCGACGCCGAGCGCCTGGAGGGCGGCAACCAGGGCGTCCGTGCCGCTCGAGACCGCGGCCGCGTACGGAACGCCGATCATCTCGGCCAGCTCTGTCTCGAAGGACTGCACCGCCT